>JBKQHM010000757.1:0-25067 GCA_052148775.1 Isosphaeraceae bacterium
TCAAGGTCCCCGTTTCCAAATCGCTGGGCGTGGCACCCTACGACGTCGACGGAGACGGACTGGTCGACATCGCCGTGGCCAACGACACCGTCCAGAATTTTCTGTTCCACAATAAGGGGGGCGGGAAGTTCGAAGAAATCGCGATCATGTCGGGAGTGGCGTTCGACCAGTCGGGCCTGCCCCGCGGCGGTATGGGCATCGATTGGGCCCCGTTCCTCAACGACGAACGGCTGGGCCTGGCCGTCGGCAACTTCGCCAACGAGATGACGGCGCTTTATGTCTGCGACCAGCCGGCGACGCTCCAGTTCTCCGACCTGGCCAACCTGTATGGCCTTGGTGCACCGACCCAGCCTCCCCTCAAGTTTGGCCTGTTCTTCTTCGACTACGACCTCGACGGCCGGCTCGACCTGCTCACGGCCAACGGCCATCTCGAGCCGGATATCTCCAAGGTCCAGGCCAGCGAGACCTACGAGCAACCGATCCAACTGTTCTGGAACTCGGGCAAGCCCGGGAGGTCGCTCTTCCTGCTGGTCAGGCCGGAGAACGCCGGTCCCGACCTCTTCAAGCCGATCGTCGGTCGCGGCAGTGCCTATGCCGACATCGACGGGGACGGCGACCTCGATGTTGTCGTGACCGTCAACAACGGCTCTCCCCGGCTCTTCCGAAACGACGGGGGCAACAAGAATCACTGGCTCCGGATTGCTCTGACGGGCGACAGCAAGAGCTCCAATCGCGATGCCATCGGTGCGAAGGTCGAGATCAAGGCCGGCGGTATGACCTGCCGACGTCAGCTCTTCCCGGCCAAGAGCTACCTGTCCTCCGTCGAGTTGCCGATGACCTTCGGCCTGGGCAAACTCGACCAGGTGGACGAGCTCTCCATCACCTGGCCGTCCGGAAAGGTCTCGATCTACGACGGCCTGAAATCCGATCGGCTCTATCGGATCGAAGAGGGCAAGGCCCCCGTTGATCGGGAAGATTCTTCGCGATAAACCTCATCGCGTGTCCCATCGACGCATTCACTTCGTAGGAATTGTAGGGGCACGCGGTCAGAGAAGCCGAGTGGGGACATTGGACTGCGACTCCTCGCGGAGTTATCGCGCGGAGTCCTGCCCGACGGAAGCGGACTGTCCACGAAGGCATCGGTTCGATCGCGGTGTCGGAAGCCGGCCCTCGCGATCGTTGCGATCGGCATTTCCCGGATTTCTTGAGCAAACCGGGAAATCCGCTTTCGCGAACGGAGTCGGTCGGAACGGCCAGAAAAATCGATCGCGAAGGCCGGCGGGGCACGATAAGACGTATAGATTAAGTGAAGAGAACCTGGCTCCGGTTGGTGACGGAGAGCTCTTATCGCCTCCTCGACCGAGCCTGGTTGCCAAGGGCCGGCGAACATTTTCGGCACCGGCGAGTTGTGTTCTCGGTTGCGTCTGCAATGATTGTTTAATGCTTGCACAACCTTGATCCAATCTCGTTCCGAAAGGGGATGCCCCGATGTTGAACATCCTCGGAGAATCTCGGACGGGCTATTGCGACGGAATAACTCGGCGCGACTTCCTGAAGATCGGGGGGTTGGCGCTGGGGGGGTTTTCTCTGCCTGCCCTGTTGCGAGCGGAGGGCCAGGCGGGGATACGCCGCTCTCATAAGGCCGTCATCATGATCTTCCTGGCCGGCGGCCCGCCTCACCAGGATATGTTCGACCTCAAGCCGGATGCCGCGGACGGCATCCGCGGGGAATTCCGGCCGATACCGACCAACGTGCTGGGGCTGGAGATCTGCGAGCACATGCCGCGTCTGGCGCGGATGATGGACAAGTTCGTGGTCGTCCGCTCGCTGGTCGGGGCCGGGGGGGACCATTCGGCTGGCCAGTGCCTGACCGGTTACAGCGACTTGATCAGCAGGGCTCAGGGTGGACGGCCGAGTCTGGGGGCGATCGTCTCGCGACTCCAGGGACCGGTCCACCCCGACGTTCCGTCGTTCGTGGGTCTCTCGCCGCGCACCGGCGAGGTGCGATGGGGGAATCCGGGCGACCCTGGCTACCTGGGCCTGGCGCACGCGCCGTTCACACCCTTCCGGAACGAGGCGAAGAGCCGGCCGGGTACCGGCGGGGCCGGGCTGACCCTGGATCCGTCGGCCATCAGTCCGACGCGTCTGGCCGGCCGACGGTCGCTCCTGGGGCAGCTCGACGGGTTCCGCCGCGCCTTCGATCACGACGAGGCGGTCCGGGGGATGGACAGCTTCACGCAGCGTGCCTTCGAGGTCCTCGCCTCCCGCAAGGTTTATGAGGCGCTCGATGTCTCGCGGGAAGATCCCCGTCAACGCGCCCGCTACGGCGTCGGCGACATGACCAACGAGCAGGACGGACCGCCCTGCTGCATGGACCATTTCCTCATGGCCCGCCGTCTCGTCGAGGCCGGGGCTCGCGTCGTGACGATTGGATTCGGTCGCTGGGATACACACAAGAACAACTTCGGGACCAACCGCTACCGTATCCCCAAGCTCGACATGGCCCTCTCGGCGCTCGTCGAGGACCTCTACCATCGCGGATTGGAGCGGGACGTCTCGGTGATCGTCTGGGGGGAATTCGGACGGACTCCGACCATCAACAAGCAGGCCGGACGCGACCACTGGCCCTCGGTTAATTTCGCATTGCTGGCCGGCGGCGGCATGAAGACGGGGCAGGTCATCGGCTCGACGGACAAGGAAGCCGCATACGTCAAGGATCGTCCGGTCTCCTTCCAGAACGTCTTTGCCACGCTCTATCGCAACCTCGGCATCGATCCCTCCACCGTCGTCTCCGATCGCGGCGGCAGGCCGATGTCGTTGCTGGACGAGCGCGAGCCGATCCGCGAGATTATCTAGGGGAGCGCCCTTTGGCACCTCGAGAATTATTGCTGCGGCTGGCAGTCGCGGCCGTCCTGGGAAGCCTCATTGGCCTGGACCGGCAACGGCTCGACAAGACGGCGGGCCTGCGTACGCACATGCTCGTCAGCGTCGGCTCGGCGCTGGTGATGATCGTATCCTCTTATGGCTTCGAGGAGGTCTTGAATCCAGGACGAGTGGTGCTCGACCCGTCGCGGGTGGCGGCCCAGGTCGTCAGCGGGATCGGGTTTCTCGGCGCCGGGGCGATCCTGCGAAAGAACCAGTCGGTGCACGGCTTGACCACAGCGGCCAGCGTCTGGGTGGTCGCTGCGATCGGGTTAGCGGCCGGCGGGGGACTCTACGTTGCCGCATCCTCGGCGACGTTGATCATCCTTGTCATCCTCGCCGTCATCAAGCCCCTTGAGGACAGGCTGCTTGGCGGCAGTCACAAGCTGACCCTCACCATTGTCGCGGGGAAGGATCTCTCGATGGCGGAGATCGAGTCGCGCGTTCGGAGCGTCGGTTTCACCGTCTTGGCATTACGCGTACGGTCCCGCAAGAGACTCGCCGACTGGCAGATCGAGATGACGCTGGGCGGGCCGGCTGAATCAAAACAGGCGGCCCTGATCGATGCATTGAATGGCGTCGAGGGGGTTCACGCCGTCGCTTACGGCTGATTCGAGGCCCGACTGGTCGACTTGGGATCGGGCGTCGGTTCGCTCGACTTCGTCGCGGGCTGGTACTTGCGGATCCCCCACTCTTCGAGGACCCCCAGCTTGTGGTAGGGTTTCTTCTCGCGATAGCGTTCGAGGGCGATTCGATAGGTTCGAATGGCAGGATCCTTCGCGGGCGACAGTTCGATGGCTTTTTCCTGCCATTTCAGGGCGTTCTTGAAGTCTCCGCTCTCGGCATAGGCGGCCGCGAGTGCCGCCATCGGATGGGCGACTTTCCACTGGGTTAGTTCGCAAGCTCGGGTCGCCGAAGCGACGGCCTTCTTGCCGTCGCGCAACTTGGCATCGGGGCAGGTTGCAAGCATCCAGGCCCTGACCAGTTGAGATTCGTTATCGTTGGGAGCGAGTCGGACGGCCGTCTCGACGTCGGCCAGCGCCTGATTCCAGTCGCCCAGATAGGAGGAGACGGTGCCGCGATTCCGGTAGTTCTCGGCGTGTGCGGGATCGATCCGGATCGCGTTGTTGAGATCGACCAGGGCCGCCTTGTGCTGACCGAGGGCGATGTAGGCGCTCGCTCGACCGCTGTACGCGTCGGATTTGTCGGGATCGAGCTGCACGGCGTGACTGAAGGTCTTGATCGCCTCGACCGGCTGCGAACGCATCAACTGGATCGTGCCGATTGAGAGGGATGGGTCCGGGTTCTTCGGGTCGATCAGGGCCGCCCGTCGGAATTCGGGCTCTGCCTCGTCGAGGTCCTTACGCTCCAGGAGAATCTGTCCCCTCGTCAGGGAGACGAAGATCGATCGCGATCCCAACTCGGCCGCCCGATCGAGGTCGCTAAAGGCTTCCTTGTATTGCTTCAAGGAATAATGGAAGACCCCTCTTTCCACATACGCGTCGACGGCTCTCGGGTCGACCTGGATCGCCCTGGTGACGTCGGCCATCGCGAAATCCATGCGATTCCTGAGTTGCCAGAGGAAGGCCCGCTCGATCCACGCCGAGACATTTCGCGGGTCCAGGCGGATGGCTTGATCGAGGTCAGCGAACGTCCTGTCGAGACGATTCGAATCCTGGCAGACGATCGCCCTCATCAGGTAAGCAAACGAGGTTTCCGGGTTGAGGTCCAGCTCCGTGGTGAAGTAGGCCTCGGCCTGGTTATATTCGACGACGGAATCCCGGGGAACCCATCCGAGCAGGCCCTGGCTGGGCAACGAGATCAGGATCTGGTCCCGAACGGCCCGCTCGATGCGATAGACCAATCCGACGCGGCTTGGGACGATCCGGGTGTTGCCGTCCAGGAGTACCAGTTCCGGCGTCTTTTGCACGACCTTGCGGGCGTTCTCGACCTTCGGCTTGTCCCCCGCCTTGAGGGTCGTCTTGCCTTTCACCGGCGCGTTATCGATGGCCCGGGCGGGGACGCAGGTGACGAACAACGCCAACAGGGCGATGCAGACTCGCTTCGAGAAGACGGACATATCCGGGCTCCTTTCGAGGGCAGGCGAGATGCCTGATTCTGGATCGATCGCGGGAACTGCCTGCGAGGCTCATCCCGATGTACCTTCGCCGGCCGGAGTCGTGGGCTGGTAAGCCTTGAGCCCCATCTCTTCGAGCAGCGTGAGCGAGCGATATGGTTTGTTGATCCGGTAGCGTCCGAGTACGCGGGCAGACTCCACCCTCTCCGGATCCTTCGCGAGCATGAACGACATGGCCCTTTCCTGGCACTTGACCGCATTGGCGAAGTCGCCGGTCTCGGAATAGGCGGCGGCGAGCGTGGAGAGATATTGGGGCTTCGTCCATCCCGTCAACTCGCAAGCCTTGGTCGCGGAGGTCACGGCCTCCAGGCCGTTGCGGACCTTCGACGAAGGGCAAGTGGCTAGCAACCAGGCCCGCTCCTTGAGCGCGCGGGCGGACGTCGGGGCCAGGCGGATGACTTCATTCAGGTTGAACAGGGCTTTCTCGTACAGCCCTCGCGTCAGGAACAGCAACGCTCGATTGCCATAGGCTTCGGGATTATTGGGATCGGCCTGGACCGCCTGGTCGAGAATCGCCTCGGCCTTCGTGGGGGCCCCTCGCATGAGATAGACCGAGGCCAGGCCCAGGTAAGCGTCGTGTCGCTTCGGGTCGATCGCGAGGGCGTGGGCGAACTCCTCGAATGCCTTCTTCGTGTTCTTCTTGTCCAGGTCCATCATGCCGCGCAGGATGTCGATGATCACCGCGCTGGAATCGAGCGCCGCGGCCTGATCGAGGTCCTTCCGGCACCTCACGAAATCCTTCGAATGAAAATGGAGAATCCCTCGCTCGGCGTAGGCGACGGGGTCCGAATGGTCGATCCGGATCGCCAGATCGAGATCGGCCATGGCACGATCGGGCAGGCTCCTTGCGCGCCAGAGGGACGCCCGTTCAAGCAGTGCTGGGACGTACTTGGGGTCGAGGCGGATGGATTCGTCGAAATCCGCCATGGCCTTGTCGAGGTCGCCGGATTCGCGACGCGCGACGCCTCGCATCAGGAAGGGGAACGGATTGCGAGCATTCGCCCTGATCGCATAGGAGAAACAGGCATCGGCACGATCCAGCGAGACCACCGTGCTGGCGGGAGCCCAGCCCCGGAGCCCCTGGCTCGGGGCCGACAGCAGCAAGCGATTGCCCATCCTCTGTTCGATGTGGTACGGCAGACCGATCATCCGGGGTGTGATCTTCTGGTTCCCGTCCCAGAGGGCGAAGCCGGGCGTGACCTGGAGTGCGACCGTCACCGGATCCGAACTGGGCGTCCGATGCGTCGGTACGTTCTGGCCGAGGAGGTCGGACCCGTCGCCCGGCTGACCTGCCTGTAGGTCGTTGGCCGAGATGATTGCCAGCAGGAAAGCGAGCCGCCGCAACCTGCGAATCGGTAACATGGCCGGAATCCTTTCCGGGTTGGTTGCCTTCGAATTGCGGGACAATATGGCAAGAGTTGGCCGAGGCGACAAGGCGAGATTCTGGATCGATGAGTACGTCTCGGACCTATTTCGGCGTTCACGTCCGGTCTCGAAGGAACTCTTCCGCCCAGCTCAACCAGTCCGGCTGCGCATGCCGGAGAAAGCGGGGATGGCCGTAAATATGGGCGTCGACTGGCTGCGATGTTCAGGCTTCGCGGGGATCGGTTCAGGCTCGGCAGGTCGATCCTGGAGACCGGGCGATTGAGGGCGGAAGTGTGGACGTGGAGGGTCGTTCGGTACGGACTCCCACGGGTGCGCCGCGGCGCGGGCGTATTCTTGCCTGAGCCGACTATAGTGCTCGATCATCTCACGGCAGAGTTCGATCCACTCCGTGCGATTCCCGATGTCATACTCGATTTGCTTTTGCTGTCTCTTGAAGGAGTTAGTCAGCCTCTCGGAAAAACCGGGATCAACGTTGCGAAGCGTCTCCGCGAGTCGTGCGGTTCTCTCAGCCGTCTCGAGCCTTTTCTTCGATAGCTCCAGCAACTGCTCGCTGTTCGGCAGCATCAATCTCCACATTTGCTCCTGATTGGCATGATCGGAGGCAAGCTGCCGGAAGTGTCTGGCCCGTCGAACAAGATTCACGGCTCCGATCCCGCCGCTGAGCAAGAGGGCTGCGATCGCTACGACGATCATGATGAGCCGGATCGTGAACCGAGGCCGGGGCAGTCGCATGTCGTGATCCCTCGACGACGAGCCATGTCGATCTGAAGGATCATGGTAGCATCGCTCGAATGCTCGGCAAAGTGGGTAGTCGGTGGGTGTGCTGGCATTTCGTCGTCGGCCGGCTCAAAGCAACTCGGCCGCGGCGAGCGGATCGTCGAAGATCTCGTCCGTGGCCGGCTTCTCAGGAGCGACAGGGCTGGTGACCTGCGCGGGCCGGACGCGGCCGGCTAAACAGAGACTGAGCAGGGTTGCTGCAACGGCGATGAAGCCAACGATCTCGAAGTGGAGGATGCGACCGTCGGCGGCCTTCGCGAGGATCTTGCCTCCGAGATAGGCACCCAGGCCGGTCGACATGTGCTGGACGGCCGAGTTCGCGCTCATGAATCCGCCGCGGCGACGTGGCTCGACACTGCCGGTGACCATGGCCATCGCCGCCACCATCCGCCCGGCGTTGCTGAGCATCAGCACTCCTACCGTTCCGACCGCGACCGCAAGGGGGACGGGCGGCAGGTTCGTCACCGCGATCATCAGGACCGCCGAGAGGATCGCCACCACGCGATAGACCGGCAGCTTCCCGTAATGATCGGCGAGCCGGCCGATGATCGGTGCGCCCAGCAGGGTCAGCAGCCCGCCGGTCACGTAGACCAGGGGCAGCTTCGCTTCGGGGACGCCGACATTCGCCACGAGGTAGACGCTGATGTACGGGATCACGGCGAACCCGCCCAGCATCAGGGTCAGGATCAGTGCGAACGCCCGCAGATGATTCGGATGGCTGAAGGTCTCGCGGATCTGGACCAGGGGATGGACGTGAATCCCGTGCTTGAGGTGCTCGCGCAACGGCGGCAAGGCGCGGATTCCGCCGATCAGGACGGGAGCGCCCAATCCGGCCAGGATCAAGAACGGGACGTTCCACCCGTACTCGTTGCCGAAATAGATGCCGATCGGCACGCCCAGCACGGATGCGACGGCGAACGCCGACATCAGCACGCCGGTTGCCCGGCCCCGTCGCTCCTCCGGGAAGACATCGCCGATAATCGCCAGCGCCATACCGCCCAGGATGCCGCCGAATGCACCCGTGACGACGCGCGCGGCGAGTAACGCATGGTAGGTAGTGACCAGGCCACAGAGAAAGGTCCCGATCAGGAAGCCGCAGTAAAGCGTCAAGAATGCCGTCTTGCGGCCGAATCGATCCATGAAAGACGATGCCAGGAATCCGGCAACGCCCGCGCTGATCGTATACGACGAGACGATCAAGCCGAACTGCGAAGGGTTGATCCCGAGGGTCCTCATCAACTGGGGACCCAGCGGCATCACGACCATGAAATCCACGATACTCGTGAACTGGACGGACGATAGCGTGAGCAGGAGCAATGCCTCTCGATGTCGGAGGTGGGAATCCACCTTCCCGCTCGAAATGGTTTCGGCCGGCGGATCGAGTTCGCGATCCTGCATATCGCTCATGGAACTGTCAGTTCTCCGCGTCATGGGTTCGGGTGCGAAAAGAGATCTTGACCGGGCGCCATCGCGCCTCGCCGAACATCATTGGCCCCAATGAGCTCGACGGGCTTCTGGACGGTTCCTCGGCTCGATCTCAGATCATTCTATTCATCGAGGCAAATCGCCCTCGATTGATCCGGTCGAGCACGGGAATTCCCTGTCGAGGCCCGGCACGACGGAGGAACGACCGCACATTTTTTGCGAGGCGTCGTAGGAGTTGAGGTTTGGGGATCCGGAGTTGCAGGCTTCTCCCCGGAGTCCGAGGGTGTGTTATAATTCGATGGAACGGGGAGGCCGACTCTCCGCTTGCGGTTTCGGAACGGCGAAGTGGGATCGACTCCGGCAGGAACGATTCCGACATTCGTCGAGCCCGCTTTCATTGGAATTGACCACCTGGAACGGCAACGACGGAGCGGTGCGCGGACTCTCTTTGTGGTCGCAACGGCGAGCCAGGTTCTCCGGATTCACGAAAGAGGCCGAGTTCTCTCGAACTGATCGGGAATTGCTTCGTCCTGCCCCGTGAGTCGGACCGGATTGGGCCATGCCGGCGACGCGACGACGAGCCTCCGCCCGACGCTCCCAAGCGGGAGGATCGTCGTTCATGCGTCGCTTGCTTCTTTCCGGATTGACGGTTCTCCTGTTGTCGTGGACGTCCGGGTCGGCGCTCCACGCGGCCTGGGACGATCCGCACGCCGCCTCGCAATCCGGTGGGGCTGCTCCCGCCGCGGCGTCCACGACCGAAGACCCCGCCGTCGTCCTCGAACGCGGACTGGACAAGGAGCGGGCCAGGAACTGGGGCGGGGCCATGGAGGTCTACCGCGAGGCCCTCGAACATTGGCCCAGCCGCGTGGAGTTCAGCCGTCGCCTTCGGCTTTGCGAGATCCACTTCAAGTTGCATCGCCGATATACGGATACCAGTTTTCGCAGAGTCCTGCTCGCCCTGTCCCAGGAACAGGCTACCGACCTCTACGACGAGGTTCTCGAGCGCATCCAGAATAATTACGTCGACTCCGTGCCATTCGAACCGCTGGTTCGCCACGGGCTCGACAACCTCGAAGTGGCGCTGCGCGACCCGGAATTCCTCAAAGTCAACGCCCCATCGGCCGTGGCGGAGCGAGTCACCTGGCTCCGCGAGGCGCTTCGCGTGCACCGGGCGAACCTGGTCGTTCCGGACCGGGCGGCCGCGATCCGGATGGCCCTCACTTGCGGTGAACTTGGCGGGCAGGCGATTGGATTGGCGGCGACGCCCATCCTTCTGGAATTCACGTACGGTGCGTGCGATGCACTCGACGATTTCACCAGCTACCTCACGCCCGACAAGCTGGAAGACCTCTATGCCATGATCGACGGGAACTTCGTCGGACTGGGGATCGAGCTGAAGCTCGACAAGGAGGGCCTACGGCTGATCGGCGTGATCCGCGGCGGCCCGGCCTGGGAGGCGGGACTCAAACCGGGCGATCAGATCGTGAGGGTGGACGGCGTCAACATCAAGGGGATGGCCCTGGATGAAGCGGCGAATCGCCTCCAGGGAACGGAGGGATCGACCATCGAACTGGGAATCCTGAGGCGGGACAAGAGTATCGAGGCCCTGAGGCTGGTGCGCCGCCATGTCGAGGTCGAGAGCGTCACCACGGCCAAGATGGTTGACCAGGGCGCGGGCATCGGATATGTGCGGCTCTCGGGCTTCCAGAAAACCTCGACGGAAGAGCTCGACCAGGCGATTGAAGTGCTGGCCCGTCAGGGGATGCGCATCATGGTCCTCGACCTCCGTGGCAATCCGGGCGGCCTGCTGAATGTGGCCGTCGACATCGCCGGCCGCTTCATCGATTCGGGACTGATTGTCTCGACCCGGGGACGTGCCCAGGGTCAGACCCAGTTGCTCACCGCGAGCGGCCACGCGCGCTGGCGACTTCCGCTCTACGTCCTGGTGGACCACGACAGCGCCAGCGCCAGCGAGATCCTCGCCGGTGCGCTCCAAGATCACCAGCGCGCCACGATCATCGGGGCGAGGACCTATGGGAAGGGCTCGGTTCAAAGCATCTTCTCGTTGCGCGCCGCCCCGGCCGGGCTCAAGCTGACGACCGCGAAGTTCTACTCACCACGGAACCGGCCCTACAGCGAGCAGGGCGTCCAGCCCGACGTGCCGATCGTGGCGCGCTCCGCGGCCAAGCCGGTCGACGATGCCGCGCAGATCCGATACGAGGCGAGCATGGGCGACCCTGCCGTCGACCCGGTCCTCGCCGCGGCCATCCGTACCGCCAAGAACCTCCAGGCCGGGCGATGAGCCTGGGAGTCGATCATTGCACTGAATAAGCTGTGCTTGGAACGGTCGGGTGCGGTAGGATCGATCCGTTGATCTCGAGAGATAGGGAGACCTGGAGTACGACCGTCTTTGGCGTCATTGGCTGCGCATCTCGGCGTTCTCCGGGTGAATCGAGGTAGGATGATCGATGACGGACATGGGCGCCCGAACGGTGACGCGAATCGACCCCGAGATCGCCTGGACGTTGGTGACCGACTCCCCCCTCAAGGGGCTCGTCCTGGCGCGAGAGGCTGGCACGATCCTGGCCTGGGACGAGGGCAACCAGCTCTATCTCTTCAACGTCCAGGGTGACTCGCTCTCGTCCTCGCGCGTGCCCAACACGATCCTGGCGGGATCGATCAGCGATGAAGGGGGCTTGATCGCCCTGCTGGTCGAGGCGGAGGATGCCGGCCTGCTCCTCCTGAATGCCGATTTCGGCGTCGTCGAGCAGCGTCCCGCGCCCTCCGATGCGACGTTTGTCTCGATCGATCCGCATGGTCGGTACGTGGCGGTCGGGACGCGGCAAGGGATCTTACACCTGGTCAATCGCTATGGCCGGCCCGCCGGCCGGCTCGAGACCTTGGAGGCGATGGCGCACTTCTGCTTCGTCGCTGATCAGCCGATGGCCGTGGCGTCCGCGGCCTTCGGGATGATGCTGGGCGTCGCGCTGGAGTCGGGGCGGGGAGACCGGCTCGAGACCGAGATCCTCTGGCAACAACGCTTGATGTCAAATGTGGGACGGCTTTCGATCAACGGCGATGCCGCGATGATCCTGGCCAGTTGCTACACCCTGGGAATCCAGCGCTTCGACCAGCGGGGGAGGAATGAGGGATCCTACCATCTCGGTGGCACGGTCGCGCACGCAGTGCCAGACTTCCCGGGCCGAACGATCGTCGCCGCGACCCTCGAGGGGGAGCTGGCCGTGATGAACTCGGCCGGGAATGTACGATGGCGCACCCAGCTTCCTCGGCCGGTCAATGCTCTGGAGATGGACCCTCTCGGCCGCTTCGTGATTCACGGGAATGCGACCGGCGAGATCATCCGCCTGGACCTGTTCGGCGAGGGATCGAATCACGCGTCGTCGCGGAAGTCCGCGAGACCCTCGACGGCGACGACGTCCGCCCCCGCCGCCCGGACGTCCACCGGCTCGGCGCGCGTTCCCAACTGGGAATTGCCGGTCGCCGAGAGCGACCAGGAGTCCGAAACCGCGGTGATCGCCGTCCAGGACGACCCACCGCTGGTCGCCCTCTTCACGAGCCCTCACAAGCTCCGATTGTTCGACATGGCGGGTCAGCAAATCGAGAATGCGCCCGGCCTCATCGGTGTGGGCCGTCTGCTCAGGACGGCCCCGGGCTGGCTCGCCGCCGCCACCGACCGCCAGATCCTCCTCTCCGACCTGCGGCACATGACCCATCGTCGCCTCGACGTCAGCCTGGTCGAGCTCACGCACCTGGCCATCCGGCCCGACGATTTCGGCCTCGCCCTGATCCAGGAGCGCGATCGGATCGGGCGGCTGAGCGCGTCCGGCCGGTGGGTCTGGAAGCAGGAACTGCGGTCGCCCGTGGAGGAGATGGCGATCGGCGCCTACGGATTCGTGTCGGTCACGACTCACGGCGGCGAACTCCTGATCTTCGATCCGGCCGGGGAGTCGTCGAGCCGTTTTTCCTTCGACCCCAGCGATCCCCCACTCCTGATCGAGGCCCCCGACGATTCCCCTCCGAACGTTGCCTGGGTGACTCTCGCGCGGCGATCGCAACTCTTGCGAGGCCACGACATCCGCGGTAACGTGCTCTGGGAGCGGCCCATGCCCTGGGAAGGCTGGGCCCTGTTCCGGCTCGGCCGCCACGCGCTGGCCAACGCCGCCGATGGCCGCGCCATCGGCTGCGACGGCTCGGGAGAGATCCTATTCCCCTCGACGAACCCCGGCGACCCGAACGATGTGTTCTCGCTCGACCCGACCGGTGCCCCGCTCCGCATCACGCGACGCGGCGTACATCTCATCGCCGCCACGCTCGATGGCCGGGTACGCTGGCGGACCGTCGTGGATAAGAAGATGGGGCCACTGGCCGCCGGTTCCTCGGGGGTCGCGGTCATGCTCGGTCGCTCGTTGGCCTGGTTCCAGAATCGGTCATCCTCGTCCGGTTGATCGAGTCATCGGCGTGTCATGACATAGCCAGGATTTCCCGGCACCAATTACGGGAGGGTCACAGCTCGACTGACACCCAGCCTATACAGGACGATTGCTTGCGTGCTTCCTGGCGTGGCAATTCGTCAATCGACTTGAAAGTCGTGTCTTCGGAAGCTACACTAACGAAATGATACGAAACGAAGCTGCTCCCGTCGGCGTGGACGTGATTCTTTGAAGTTTATCCAGAGTGGCACATCGATTGCTTCTTTGATTTGCGACTGATTTGCTGGAGGTTTGACCCTAGTTCGATTCATCAGGCTGCGGATGAACTCTCGATAATATCAAGGAGTGGTCTTGCCTCTCAGCTTGGAGGTCTCGATGGTTGGCTGTGATATCATGTCCACTATCGGCTTGACGTCAGAGAGCCGAATGAGTCTGCACGAGTGCGGTGAGGAAGAAGCTCGGCAGTTCAAGTGGATCGAGAGCGAGAAGGCGGGTCGGGACCTCGGCGAACACGCGATACGTACCTGGATCGGCGAACACTGGAACGGCTTCTTGAGGCACCGATGGCTTGAGCACCTCCAGGGCAAGACTTTCTGGATCGAACTCGATCAGGGTGATTTCGGTCTACTCCGGACGGCGTTTCAAGCCTCCCGCCTGATCGATCCGATCCTCGAACATTTCAAGCATGGCCGCGAAAACCTCGACATCATTATCTGGGCCCAGGCGAATCAAATGCCCATCGAAGAGGTCATCGAAATCCTCGAGGCACTGGATGTGAACAGCCGTCGCATCGAGTGTCGGTTCGATCCGCTCAAGTGCCGCCCCCCGGTGTGAGATCACCCCAGCGAACTCGGATTGGTCGAATGCGATTGCACTCCTGGATCAGGCATTCGCGCCTGAGGATGCCGCCAGGTTCTCGATCAGTCGGACGAGCGTCCTGACGAAGCATCCGGTTGCGCCGATGTCGCGCGCGGGGCTATCGGTCTCGGCCCAGCTTGGGCCGGCGATGTCGAGATGAATCCAGGGCGTATTGCCGACGAACTGCTCGAGGAACTTCGCCGCAGTCACGGCCCCTCCCCATTTGCCGCCGACGTTCTTCAGGTCGGCAACTTGGCTCTTGAGGGCTTCCTTGTAATCCTCGTCGAGCGGGAGCCGCCAGGCCCGTTCTCCGGACTGCTGACAGGCCGCGAGGACGTCCTGGCAGAAGTGATCGTCGTTGCCGAATAGCCCGGCCACCTTCGTGCCGAGCGCCACCATGCAGGCCCCTGTCAGGGTGGCGAGATCGAGCAGGCGATGCGGGCGTTTCTCCACGGCATAGCTGAGGGCATCGGCGAGGATCAGTCGGCCCTCCGCGTCCGTGTTCAGGACTTCCACGGTCTTGCCGTTGCGCATCGTCAACACATCGCCGAGTTTCATCGCCTGCCCGCCGGTCATGTTCTCGGTCAAGGCGACATACCCGGTGACATTCACCGGCAGTTCCAGCCGCGCGATCGCCTGCATGGTGGCAGCCACGACCGCTGCGCCGGTCATGTCGCACTTCATGTCTTCCATGGAGGCCGACGGCTTGAGGCTGAGGCCGCCGGAGTCGAACGTGACGCCTTTCCCCACAAGCGCAAGGGTCGGCGATTCGCCCCCGCGTCGGTAATCGAGGATCAGGAACCGCGGTGGTTCCTCCGAGCCCGCGGACACGCCGCGTAGCCCGCCGAATCGTTCCTTTTCGATCCGTGTTTCATCCCAGGATTCCACGACGATCCCAGCGTCAGTGGCCAGGAGCTGGATGCGTTCGGCCAGCTTGATCGGGGGCTTCTCGGCGGGCGGGGTGTTTGCCAGGTCGCGAGCCAGGTTGATGGCGCCGCCGACGATCTCGCCGCGCCGGATGCCCGATTCCAGCGCCGTCGATCGACCGTCGGTCGGATCGGTCGGGATCACGAGGCTGAGCGTGCCGAAGGCATGGCGATTGGGCTCGGTCTTCCGAAGCCCCGTGCCCCGTGTGCCGACGACGGCCCCCTCGATGATCGCGGATGCGATCTCCTTCGCGTCGATAGTCCCGGACGTCGGAAGAACAAGCGCGACCGTGTCCCGGCTCTTGCCGGCCAGCCGCTTGGCAGCGGCGACGCCCGCGGAATATGCCGCTCCGGCATCGAATCTGGCCCGCGGTCCCAGGCCGACCAGCAACATCGACTCGGCCCCGAGCCCCGACGGCGCATGGAGCACGGTGAGCTCGCCCAGAGTGCCGGCAACCTCTTTTTCGGACAGGAGCCGTTCCACCACCTTGCCTGCGCCGGTCTCTCCCAGCACTTCGGGACGCTCGGTCTCGTTCTCGAAAAGACCGAGAACAAGCCACTGGACCTTCACCTCGGTAACCGGCTCACGGAGCAATGTTATGTTCATCGTGTTTCGGGCGGATCTCGACGGAATGAGCTTCGGGCCTTGGGGACGAAGGCGATCGGGGCCAAGTCAAGAAAGGAACGAATCTGTCCAGGCGACCACACTTTCGGCGACACGGAGGGATTCTTGGAATTCGCCCTCAGTCACAGGCATGATCAGTCCGAGATAACGGGCCTGTACCGCGTAGACGCTGAGCCGATCGGAAACTTGAACGTCGTGAGGTATGGATAATCCCTGACTTTCCAGGCCGTCGAGAAGCGTCCCAGGATTATGAATGAACGGAAAGATCCAACCATGCGCGATGTACACTCATTTGATGCCCAGCTCGGCGGCTTGCTGACTCAAGAAACAGAGATCCTCCCAAAAAGCCCCCTCAGGAAGAGGCTGTCTGGCCAGTGCGAGCTTACCCTTGGCACGATCGAGCCATTCGCTGGCCGTTCCGGGTGAGGGGCTAGGAGGCGGCATGGTAAAGTTCCTTGCCTTCTGATAGTGCCGTGTGGATGACATAATAGGGATTATCCCGGTGGTGGTCGACATCGACTTGGCGGACGACCACCAGGTCTGTAGGACAACCCAGGCCGCGGAGGCGTCCGATCAAGGTCTTCGCAGTTGCCCGGCAGTCGCACCCGTCCGGCATCACGACCAACGCTTCGAGATCGCTATGAGGACCCATCTCTCCGCGTGCCGCCGAGCCGAACAGGACGATCCTGAGCGGATGGACGGTCTCCACCATCCGTCGTACCATCTCGTCGAGGATCGCGGGATCTGGGGCCATGGCCGGCACTCGCTTGATTGGTCGCTTCGCTTCGAGGTCTCGCAGCCGTCTACTTCCATCATAATTCCGGACAGGCCATGATGGCAGGGAGTACGACTTCGCGCCAAGCCGACTTGCTCGATCGGAGGTCTGCCGCTACAATCCCGGCGTTCCCGCCAATCCGGACCACGTTGCATGCATGGGCTCCGCCTGTGCCAACGCGATTGGTTCCGGAACGAGTCGAGCGGCCGAAACGGCAGGAAGCTGATTCGAGCGCGACTGGCGGTGGTGTAACATCCCACGAACCGAACCGATCCAGCCAGCCTCTTTCGGGGCCGGCCGATGACGATCGGTCGTCCTGACCGAGTGCCCAGGTGCAGGGAGAGCCAAGGATGGTGAAGTCCCACCCCCCGCGCCGCCTCCTGGCGGCCTTGCTCCTCTTGCCGGGCATCATCCTCTGTTCCGGCTGCGTCACGAGACGATACACGGTACGCACCGACCCGCCGGGTGCCCTGGTCATCGTCAACGACGAGGCGCTGGGACCCTCGCCGGCCTCGCGTAGCTTCACGTACTATGGCAATCGCAAGATCACCATGATCCTCGACGGCTACGAGACGAAGACGGTGGTTCAGCCGGTCCAAGCCCCGTGGTGGGACAACTACCTGACCGAGTTCGTCTCGGAAAACATCATCCCCTGGGTCATCGACGACGAGCAAGAATTCAGCTACAAACTGGATCCCGCTCGGACGCCCACGGTCGAGGCGGTGAGAGGCCGTGCCGAGGGCCTGCGCAGCGAGGCCCAGGTTCTTCCGCCACCCCGGCGCGAAGGTATCCTCGGATGGCTCGGATTCCCGTAGCGGTCGATCATGCCGACCGCGATTGGTGTCGAAACGCATGGTTGGTCGTCCCAGGGAAGTTGTCCCAGGGTCGACGTGGAGATTCGTCGAAATCCGCCTGATTCCGCGGGATCGCATAGCCGATTGATTAAGAACAAGGTTCCCGAATCGATCGGTCCACCGAACGAGGTGAACGGCCGTGAAGATCGTCGTGTCCGCGATCCAGATGCCCTCCGATCCACTGGACGTGTCAACGAACCTACACCGGGCCGACGAGCTGCTCCGCTCGGCGCATGCCGACGGGGTCGAACTGGCCGTGCTGCCGGAGATGTTCAACACCGGGTACAGCCTCCGCCCGGACTATGGACCGGTCAGCGAGACCATCGACGGGCCGACGATCACCCACCTGAGCCGCCGGAGCCGTCAGTGGCGAATGGCGATCGCCGCGGGTTTTGTCGAGCGGTCGGGGCGGCATCTCTACGATTCGCTGGTCTTCTGCGGTCCGGATGGGGACATCCAGATCTATCGGAAGCGCAACCTCGTGTTCTGGGAGCGGTTCCGATTCTGTCCCGGCCATTCGCCGCTGGTCGTCTCCACGCCGTGGGGACGGGTCGGCTTCGCGATCTGCGCCGATATGATCTACCGCAAGGTCTGGAACGATTATCGAGACCGGATCGACCTGGCCGTCGTATCGGCGGCCTGGCCGGAATTCGCGGATCGTGAATCCGGACGTAGGCACTGGCTGCTCGGTCACGTCGGCCCGCTCTCCGAGGCGATCCCCGTGAAGGTGGCGACCGACCTGGGTGTGCCGGTGATCTTCGCCAACCAGTGCGGCGAGACTCACACGTCGATCCCGGTCCTGCGCACCCGGATCAAGGATCGTTTCGCCGGAATGAGCAGTATCTGCGACGGGCACCATGGGGCACCGGTGCGAGCCGGTAAGGAGCCGTCGCTCCTCGTCGCCCCGATCACACTCCACCATCAGAGAGGATTGAAATCGTGGCGTTCTATGTCCCGCTCGGCCCCCGCGGCACCCTGCTCCGACTCGGCACGTTCCTGATCGGCATCCTGGGTGGACTGGTTTACCAACTGGCGTGCCGTCGCCGTGCGCTGTCTGCCCCCATCCCTCAGCCCTTGACCATCCCCCTGCCCGACTGATACCACCAGATCCATCAAGCGACGTACGAATCCTCGGGATCACTCCGACGGCCTGATCGTCGTGGGCCTCGACCTTTGCTGGATCCGTGGTTCGATACCTGGTCTGGTTCGAGACGAGGAATCTCCCAGCCCTCGATACCTTCAGTTCTGTCTTGAGGATTCCGCAATGTGTGGCATCGCTGGTGCTTTCGACTTGAGAGCGACTCGGGAGTTTCCCTGGCAGCGTCTCCTGGCAATGACGGGGGCGATCGCCCACCGCGGTCCGGATGACGAACAGTTCCATATCGAACCGGGCGTGGCCCTGGGGGCACGGCGGCTATCGATCATCGATCTGGCCGGCGGGCGGCAGCCGCTCAGCAATGAGGACGGCTCCATCTGGGTCGCCTTCAACGGCGAGCTCTTCGAATACCCGGAGCTGAGGGTCGACCTTCTCGCCCGCGGTCACCATCTGGCGACCCGATGCGACACCGAGGCCTGGGTCCACCTCTATGAAGACCTGGGCGAGGCAATGTTCGACAAGGCCAGGGGACAGTTCGCCGTCTCGCTCTGGGACCGGAATAACCGCACCCTGATCCTCGGGCGCGACCGCGTGGGGATCTGCCCGCTCTATTACACCGAGGTCGACGGCTGGCTCCTCTGGGGATCGGAGATCAAGGCGATTCTCGCCTCGGGCATGGTGGCCGCACGTGCGGATGCCAAGGGCATCGACCACCTGTTCACGTTCTTCTGCTCCGGCACGTCGCGGACCTTCTTCGAGGGCATCCACTCGCTGCCCCCGGGACATTTCCTGCGAGTGAGGGACGGCCGCGTCGACAAGCGTCGATACTGGGACCTCGATTTCCCGGATGCCGGTTCCGAGCGACGACTCGACGATCCCACTCCACTCGTTGAGGAGCTCGAAGCACTCCTGGCACAGTCCGTCGAGAGACGGTTGCGGAGCGATGTGCCGGTGGTCAGTTACATCAGCGGCGGGCTGGACTCGACGGTCGTCCTGGGTACGTGCAGCCGGCAACGTCGCGAGCCGATCCCGTCCTTCACCGTCGGGTTCGACAAGGCCGGCCCCGACGAGCGAGCCCATGCCACCGAGGCCGCCCAGGTGCTCGGATCCCCGCTGACCACGGTCACGATGGACCGTTCGAAGCTCGCCGACGCGTTCCCGGAACTGATCCGGGCGGCCGAGGGGCCGGTCCTGGACACCTCGTGCGCCGCGCTGCTGCGCCTGGCCCAGGCGGTGCACAACCAGGGTTACAAGGTCGCCCTGACGGGCGAGGGGGCAGACGAGGCACTCGCGGGATATGTCTGGTACAAGGTCCAGGCGAACCGAGATGCAATCACCCGGCGGATCGGACCGGCCGTACCGAGATTGTTCCGGAAGCTGTTCATGGGGGCCGTCGCCCATGGCCGGCCCGTCCTCCCGCCCGAGCTTGCGATCGGCGGAACGCGACCGGCGCAACAGGACCTCTACGAGCTGATCTCTCAGGCCAAGCCCACCGTCTACTCGGACGCCATGTGGCAACGGCTCGGAGACCACAGTCCGTACGACGACCTGGATATCACCAACGATCGGATCACGCGCTGGCATCCGCTCAACCAATCGCTTTACGTGGGCTATAAGGTCATGCTCGCCGGCCTGCTGATGATCAGCAAGGGGGACCGGATCGCGATGAACGCGTCGGTCGAGACCCGGTATCCGTTCCTGGACGACGACGTCATCAAGTTCTGCGCGGGGATCGCGCCGGAATACAAGCTGAACGGCCGGACCGAGAAATGGATCCTCCGTCAGGTGGCCGCGAGGATCTTGCCCGAACGGATCGCACGCCGGCCGAAGACGATGTTTCGCGCCACCATGTCGGGGACCTTCCTGGGGCCGAACCGCCCGCCGTGGGTCGACCAGTTGCTGAGTCCCGAATCGCTGCGTGCGACGGGCTATTTCGACCCCGAGGCTGTCGCTCATCAACGGTCCTGGCAGGTCCGGATCCCTCGGATCACGCCGCGACGGTTCGTCTTCGACGTGGCGTTGACTTGCGTCGTGTCGACCCAGCTCTGGCACCACCTGTTCTGCGGCGGCGGGCTTTGCGATCTCCCCGCATGGCAGCCGCCGACGCGCCGTCATGCCGAGGCCCCCGTGCCAGTTGGCGTCTGACGCCGGGTTGGACCTTGAAGCCGTCGCGCCGCGGCGGCTACGATGATCCCGGATCGGTTTCTCGACCCTGGAGACGATGGTTCGACCGCGATGCCCGGTGGGCACGCGCCCCGCGGATGCTTCGATAGCACGATTTCGGGGCAGCCTCGATCGACCGATGGCGAGAGCCGACCGGGAGAACACGCCATGGCGCTCGTCAGCTACGTTTCCAATCAGGACGCCGCGGAGAAGGTCAAGCCGGTCTTCGAGGGAATGGAGAAGAAGATCGGCGTCGTTCCCAACGTCTTCCGGGTCATGGCCCACAGCCCGGAGATGCTGGAAGCCTTCCTGGCGCTCAACGCGACGCTGCCCAAGACCCAGCTCGAGGGCAAGCTTCGCGAGCTGGCCTACATCAAGACCTCCGAGCTCAACGGCTGCGACTATTGCCTGCACCATCACCGAACCATCGGCAAGAAAGCCGGGCTCAATGACCGTCAAGTCGCCGAGACTGCCGAGTTCGAAAACAGCGACGCCTACGACGATCTCCAGCGCTCCGTGATGCGCTACGCCGAGCAGGTGACCCGGCACATCAACGTCGACGACGCCCTCTACGACGTGTTGAAGCAATCTCTCAACGATCGCCAGATCGTCGAGCTGGCCATGACGGTCGGTATCGCCAACTTCACCAATCGGGTGACCGAGACGCTGAGGCTGGAGCTGCCCTGAACAGATCTTGGCGCAAGAGAGTTGTGGGATTCTCCGAGAGGGCGAGTGTTATTCCACGCCGTCATGGTCGCGGGTCTTCGGCCCATTGGCCTGTATGGAGCCTCGCCCGATTGGATTGCGCGGCATTTCCGAGGTCCCTCACGGAGGAAACATAAGAATCATGAGCGAGAGTGAGAATGCGTCGGCCAGTGCTCGATCGTGGGTGCCGCTGGGGCCGAGGGAGCGCCGCGTCCTGGGAGTGATGGTCGAGAAGGCCAAGACGACACCCGAAAACTACCCGATGACGGTGGCGGCGATCGTCACGGCGTGCAACCAGAAGACGAATCGCGACCCGATCACGAACTACGATCAGGACGACGTGGAGGACACGCTCCACAGCTTGCGGAAGAAGGGGGCCGTGATCCTCGTCGAAGGGAGCGGTCGCGTCTCCCGCTGGAAATACACGCTCTACGACTGGCTGAAGGTGAGCAAGGTCGAGCTGGCAGTGCTAGCCGAGTTGTTGCTCCGGGGACCGCAGACGGAGGGAGACCTCCGGGCGCGTGTCAGCCGGATGGAGCCGATCGCGGACCTGCCCGCCCTCGAGGCGATCCTGGAAGCCCTGGTGCCCCGGGGCTTGGTGCATTATCTCTCGCCGCCCGGCCAGAAGCGCGGGGTGTTCGTCGCGCACGGGCTCTACCCGCCTGAAGAACTGGAACGGGTCCGGCAGGCGTTCGCCGGCCGGGTCGTCACCGACGAGGAGCTCCCGTCGCGGCTCTCGCCGGCGCGCGTCGAACTCGCCGCGGCGACGGCCGCGCCTACCTGGGTGACCGAGATCGCCGCACTCCGCGCCGAGGTCGGCCAGCTCAAGGGCGCCCTGGAAGCCCTGGCCGCCGAAGTCCGCGACCTGAAATCCGCCCTCGGAGCTTGATCGCATGAGCATGCCCGCCCCCGATCCCGAGGTAACGAGTGTCGAGCCCACTGTTTCGGGGGACGTCGATCCCTTGCCCTCCCGGGACGGATGGTCATTGATCGTCCTCGTTCCCTACGACGGCAAGGAGCCGCCCCACGACGTTAGCGACCAGCTCGCTCGAGCGGTCTGGTGTGCCGTCTCGGCGCCCTGGCATCCGTCCTTGCTGGCGCGGTCGGTCGGTCTCCCTCGCATCGAGCCGGTCGAATCGCCTTCGACACCGGGGCCGAGGGAAGTCCGAATCATCGTCGAGGGCACGACCGATCGGCTCCCCTCCGGATACCGGACACAGGCCGAGGATGCCGGTGCGGCCCTGCTGGAGTCCGGCAGCGACCGCGACGAGCTGATCGCCCGGATCGAGGCAAGGATCGGCAAGGAGGGGGCTAGCGACCCGGCCAGGAACGAGCCCCTGGCTGCGACGGCTCGGGATTTCCTGGCAATCGGCACGGTCCGATGGATGCTTCGCGACTTGACCATCGCGATGGGGCATTCCGAGAGCCTCGACCGGGAAAGCCTCTGGCGCGAGCTGATGGCCGGAGCGCAGGCTTGGCAGCTTGGCGACGGCCCCGCGGCGGTCAATCGACTCCGGGCCGCGTTCGAGGTCTTGACCCAGGCTCGCGAGCGGTTCTATCCGGTCGACGCCTATGTCCTCGACCTTTGCCTGCTCGATCCGGCGATGGCCGCCGGTATGCTGGCCGGACCCCTGGAGACGGCGGTCGCGATCACCTTCGTGGCGCCAGCGCAGGCGATCGAGAACCAGGCGGCCGTCGATCCGGACGCCGTGGCCGCGCTCCGACAGGCGATCGCCGACGGCTGGGCCGACGTCGCGGGCGGGACCTACGCCGAGGCGGAGGATGCCCTGTTGCCCCTGGAGTCGATCCTCTGGCAGTTCCGGCGTGGCGCCGATATCTATCGTGCCCATCTCGACGATCGGAACGTCGAGACCTATGCTCGCCGACGGTTTGGCCTCTTCGTCCAACTGCCGCAGATCGCCAAGCGATTCGGCATCCGCTACGGGGTTCACGTGTCCTTCGATGCCGGTCGGTTCCCGGTCCGCCCGGAGACCAAACGCCTGTGGGAGAGCCCCGACGGAAGCAGCCTGGAGTGCCTGTTGCGACCCCCCCTGGCCGCCGATCGCGATTCTCCGGGCTGGCTGCTCCCGTGGCGGATGGGGGCGACGATGAGGGACGACCATGTCGCCGCGGTCCCGCTGGTCCACTGGCCGAATCCGGTCGCGCCGTGGTATCGCGACCTGCGCCGGGTTTCCACGTACTCACCGGTGCTGGGTCGTTGGAACACCCTCAACGACTTCTTCCACATGACCGACCGCCCGTACGAGACCTTTCGCCCCGAGCCGGACTCCTACGCGACGCCCTACCTGGCCCAGGCCGTCGCGACGCGAGAAGGCGAGCCCGTCTCGAAGCTGGCCCGACATCATCGGCTCCGGGCGCGGCTGGAAGGATTGCGGACGATCCAGTCCCTGGCGCGGGCCCTCGCCTCGGCGGCGGACAGTTCCACCAGCATAAGCGATGGCCCCTCGCTGGAGGCGATCGAGGAGCGGATCGAGACCGGCCGGCACGGCGAGGCATCCCCCGAGCTGGACCGCGCTTTGCCCGATTGGGCTGGAGAGTTGACGCGGCTGATCGTTGGCGCGGGCGCGGCGAGCGGCGGCAAGAGGCCGGGCTACCTGGTGATCAACCCCCTGGGCGTGCCACGACGCGCCGCCGTGATCCTCCCGGAAGCCGCACTCGACCTGCGTCCCGAAGGGCCGTTGCGGAGTGCCCAGTTCACCGACGAGGGGGTCTACGCCGTGGTGGACCTACCTGCGTTCGGCTTCGCGTGGGTCCCCGCCGAGGCCGATCCGGGGCGTCCTCCGGCCACGTCGGGCGGGCTCTTGGCACGCGGTCGTGAACTTCGCAACGAGTCGGTCGCGATCGAGGTCGACGCGACCACGGGAGGACTCCGGAGCATCGCGGCCGTCGGCGAGGAAACGCCGCGATTGGCCCAGCAACTGGTGCTGGCCGGGCTGGTCGACACCTCCGGCAAGCCGATCAATTCGCAGATGCGTTGCGATCGGTTCGAGATTGATTACGGCGGTCCCGCCCTCCTGCAGGGTACGTCTTCGGGGAGTCTGATCGACCCTCGCCAGGGGAATCGCGTGGCCTCGTTCGTTCAACGATATCGCCTCTGGGTCGGTCGCCCGATCCTTGAAATCGACGTCAACCTCAAGGACCTCGATCCGGCGTGGCTCGAACACATGTCGCGTTCCGATCCCTGGTCGGTCTACCTGTCCTGCCGATGGGCCTGGCCCGACGCGAACTCGATGCTCCGACGTACGGTCCTTTTGAGCCCGGAGCTCACGGAGGCCGATCGGCCCGAGACCCCGGACGCGTTCGATATTTCGACGCGCACCCAGAGGACGGCCCTTCTCTTCGGCGGCCTTCCCTATCACCGAAAGCACGGAAGTAAGATGCTTGATACATTGCTGATCGCGGGCTCCGAGACGTGCCGATCGTTCTCCATGGGCGTGGTGCTCGACCTGGAATACCCATTCCATGCCGCGCAGGAGATGATCGCACCGGCTGTGGTCGTGCCGACGGATCAAGGCCCCCCCGCCCTCGGGATCACAGGCTGGCTGGCCCATCTCGATCACAAAAACGTGGTGATCTCGCGCGTAGAGTTCACTGAGAATGCCGGCGACCGCGGCTGGGGCCTGGTCTTCCACGTGCTCGAGACGGCCGGACAATCGGGCCGCTGCCGACTCCGGTTATTCCGCGACCCGACCTGGGCGCGGCAAGTCGACTTCCTCGGAGAGACGATCATCGACCTCTCCGTCGAGGGCGATGGCGTCCAGGTTGACCTGACCCCCAATGAGCTAGCCCGCGTCGAGGTGACGCTCGGATAGCGATGATCGACCCCAAGAGTCCTGGTCAGCCTGACCAATGAACCGCTGGAGTGGCTGTTGATCCTGGTCGAGTCGATAAGGAACGGGTCGGGGATAACTTCCCGGAGTTCTCGTGATCATGACCCCGTTGTGGC
>JBKQHM010000758.1:0-6181 GCA_052148775.1 Isosphaeraceae bacterium
CGCTTCGCGGCAGGTACTTCTGACGGTGTCCAGTGAACCGCGCTCGGCTTCATCGGTCATCGGCATTTCCAACGACTCATCGACTCATCGATCCGTGGCACGCCACGCAACCATAGTCCTTGGTTCCTGGCCGTGGTGCCCGAGCCGCAGTCCCTCACGTTCCACTTCCGCGAGATCCAGGCCGCATATTCCTCGTTGAGCACCGGGTAGAAGATCGGCTGCTCGGGCAACCGCGGAGGGAAGGCCGACCAACCGGATGCCTCGAGGAGCGCCAGCTCCTTCGGCCCGACAGGGCGATAGAGTACGGTGATGTCGTCCACACGATCCCCCTCACGCCGGCTAACGACAAGTTCAGCGGCCTGCCGCAGGCGGGTCCGCTGGAGCGCTTCGTTAGGCGTCAGGGCCCCAATGGTGGCTGGAAGAGTGCAATGACCGCCGAAAGTACCCAGGCCAACGTAGCGGGAGAGGGGGTGCCGACAGATCTCACCATGAGGCTGGCGCTGGCGGTAAAGAGCTTACCCGGCCGGGCGAAGCTCGCCACCAGCAGTCCGCCCGCGGTGAAGTCCGTTGCGTCCAACGGCACCGCCGAGGGATCGCCATAGGGACTACTCGTAATCTGGCAGAGCACCCAGTCGCCTCGGCCGGCGTCGGCCAGGCAGACTGCCGGCCGCACCTTGGACTGCGACAGGTCCGAGAAGGGGAACGGGACCAGCACTACTTCGCCGGCTGAAGGTACGACCACGCGGCATCCTCCTCCGGCCTCGACCAATCGGCGGCCAAGGCCGCCTCGGCCAGAAGCGCCGCCTCGCCCGGTATGGCGGCCGGCTCTTCGAGCACCGTCACCAAGGCCCGACGGGGCGCGTCGACTTGCACTTCGCCGAGCAATCGCACGTGGCCGGTCGCGTCGATCACCGCTTCAACTGTCTGGATCATGGGCACCTCCCCAAACATTATACCGCGATCGGACCGACCAGCAACGCAAGCCGCCTGACCTCTAAGGCAGCGTTCGGGGCGACCGAGATGAGTTCGTGCGCATCCGTAAGTGTTGCGGCGGTTCAGGTCGGCTGCCGCGCCGGTCAGGCGTCCACGACCGCCGCGCGTCCTGCCTCAGTTAACCAATAACGACCTTGATCGCCAAGCGCGAAGTTCGGGCGGATCTCGATCAAGCCTGCGGACGCCAATTCATCGATCTCGGCCATGAAGGGGCCGACGCATCCGGGGCGAGTACCGCTGAGTGCGCGATCGACGTGATACCAGAACCACTCGCCATCATGGCGGGCGACCAGCCGCAGGATGTCGAGTTTCACGTCTTCACGCGCCATCGCTCAAAGCCGGCTAACGACAAGTTCAGCGGGTCCGATGGATCGCAGTGTTCAAGTAAGCCGCTTCGCGGCAGGTTTTTGCCTTGGCGGTTCGCACCCGCCCGGTTGGCACGACCAGCCCGCTCGTCAGCGAGCATCCTCGACCCATTGACAAACCGCGCGTCCTCGACCAGCATTGTGCCGATCGCTCATGGGGCCCAGTGGCCTGTCGGCACCTTGTCACATCCCCCAGGCCGACCTACTTAACCCGCATCAGAAGGCACCGAAGCGTTACCCATTTAGCGGTACGAGCACGCGCGAGGCTCCTGCCTTGCTAAGCCACCGGGCTTCTTGAACAGAGATTGGAGGTTCGGCTCCGCGGACTCCAATCCTTTATGGTTAGGCCGCGAGTTAAGTCTCCACCCGGACACAACGGCCGAAGACGGCCCCGGCCGAAACCCAGCCGTTGATCCTACCGCGATTGTTGCCGATCTGGAATCGCTGCCCCTGAATTGCTTTGATCAGATGGAGATACTCGCGGCCGTTGACCTTGCAGAGCACGATGTCGCCGACGCGCAGGGAGGCCGGGTCAACCGGCTCGACCGTGCAGAGCTGCCCCGACTCCACCTTGCCCGCCATCGAGCTGCCGCGGGGGCGGAATGAGACTGCTTCGCCGTCTTGGAGCTTCTCAATGTACGCCGACGCCCACCCCACGGAAGTGCCCTCCGGACTGGCTAACCAATAATTAGACTTCCCGATGGGCGTTTTTCTTTACGCCGAGCCGGGCGTCTATTCCCGGCCCCAAAGTCAAAGCTTATCGAATACGGCAGCCTTTTCAACAGAAACGTCGGGATGATACAGACCAATTCCAAGTGGCAAAGACGCCCGGCTCGCTTTGACAGCAACGCCTTGGGCGAATCTCGGTGCCAGAACTCCTATCGTCAGCGTTTTCATGGGACTCGCCCAGGCAGCCTCCGTGTGCGTGCGCGTGCGCCGGCCTGGGCCTCACTCCGAGTCTTCACGAGACGTGGCAGTGCGAGGTCCTCAACGGTTTCTCCCATGAAGAGATGTCCGGAATGATCCTGAGGCATTCGGGGTGCGAGTGTGAGCGAGCGCAACGAGCCGCGAGACCGATGCTCATCGAACAAGACGAACACCCGATTCAACCAACGAACCGGTTCATGTGGTTCGCACGTCCAGAGAACGGATCGGATGAACCTGGGATCGCCCGTCGGACGACCTTCAATACACAGATTCGCTCGGGCCGGTTGCTGGTAATAGACCAAGAGGGGCAGGCGCCGACTCCGCGTCCCACCTGGCATGATCGCTATCCCCTTTCCGTTCATCGAGCGATGAACACCGCAGGGCTGACGCCGAAGAATCGCGACAACGACTCGATGTGCTTGCGGTTCAGTTGCCTCTTGCCGTTGAGGATCTCCGAGATGGTCGATACCGCGATCTGGGTCTCGTGGGCCAGTTGTGCCTGGCCGATCGCCCGGGCTTCGATCAGATGTCGGAGGATCTCCGCGTCGGTGGCGGGTGCCATTGGGTGTTCTAGACCCTCGTATTTCTCGACGAGGTCACCCAGCACGTCGAGGTAATCGCTCTCGTCGCGGTCGAGGTCTTCGCGATCCACCAGGGAATCGATCACTGCGATCGCACGGTCGAGTTCGGCATCGGAACGGATGGGCCGCAGGGGGAATTCACGGACCAATTGGAAGTAGCGATCGCACGAGTCCTTCGCGTTTTTCCGCAGGTTCTTCGTTGCCATATCGGGCTCCTTTTCCGGCGGGCCAGGATCTTCCCGCAGTTCATTGCGTCTTCCAATCTCCCTTGTCGTATTCTCTGTGCGTAAGTACATGTCTAACGTAGACTTTCCCGCGGTTCAGGTGAATGGCGGTGATAAGGCGGTACTTATTGCCGCCCATGTTGAACACCGTATACGGTCCTACCCGGTCCGCGTGAGGATACAACTCGCGGATTTCCGCGAAGTCTTTCCATTCGGCCTGTCTCACCACGCTGGCCCAGGCACGAAGCGGGCCCTCGGCGTCAGGATGGTCTTCCCAGAATTCGCGCAGCCTCTTTTCGGTGATGATATGCATAGGGTTGACCTTGTCGTTCCATCGTCAAATTGCACCCTCCTGGCGCGGTATACCCGACCTGAGTTCGACTTTTGCCGTTTTTCAGCGATCGAAAACGCTGAAATCCAGGGGTTTTCTGACATGGCCAGGGATTTTGGCAACTCCGGCGCACGCCTCGTGGACCGGCAACTCTCGAAAACCCCTTGTTCTTGGCCTTTTCTCAAGAATCAGCCGCCGAAAAACGACAAAAGTCGAACTGAGTGCGAGATGCCCCGCCCCGCACGAGATCAGGTCTATCGATGGGACGGCCACCTTGTGGTGGTACGTCCAATCATATTCGCAAGATGCGAACAAGCCAAGGGCGATATTCGCATTTCGCGATTTCCCACTCGGCCGCAAGTACCCGTCCTCGTCCTTGGCGAATCGGCGATACCAGGGAGCAGATAAGTCATATGGGTTCCCGACGGTTATGGACTCCTTCTGCCGTCCCACTACTCAGCTAAACCAGACGATCCGCCTCCCGTAACCTCGGAAACAGCCAGGCCCAGATTGCCGTCACGGCCATCGCCCCGGCCCCGCCGAAGGCCACCGAGCCGACCGGCCCGAGCACCCAGGCCACGACCCCGCTCTCGAACTCGCCCAGCTCGTTCGAGGCGCCGATGAACAGTGTGGCAACCGCCGAGACCCGCCCGCGCATCCGGTCCGGGGTGGCGATCTGCACCAGGCTCTGCCGGGTGAAGACCGAGATCATGTCCGCGCCGCCGAGCACGGCCAGGCAAAGCACCGACAGCGGAACCCATCGAGAGTAGGCGAACACCACGGTCATCAGCCCGAACAGGCCGACGGCCAGGAGCATCTTCACGCCGGCGCGGGTGCGGATCGGTCGCCGTGAGAGATACCCGGCCACCAGCAGTGCCCCGACCGCCGGGGACGCACGCAGGATGCCGAACCCCTGCGGGCCGACCGCGAGCACGTCACGGGCGAAGACCGGGAGCAAGCCGGTGGCGCCGCCGAGCAGCACGGCGAACAGGTCGAGGGAGATGGCCCCGAGCACCAGCTTATTGCCCCAGAGATAGACCAGCCCTTCCCGGATCTGCGCCACTCGCGACCGGCCTGCCGCGTGGGGCGGCCGGGTCTCGGCGCGGATCAGCAGGGCACAGCACGCGGCGGCGGCGAAGAGCCCCGCGCTGACCGCGTAGCCGAGCACAGGCGATACGACGCAGAGCAGCCCGCCGAGGGCCGGGCCGAGGATGCTGGCAAGTTGGGCGGCTAGCGAATTGGTCGCGATCGCCCGCGGCAGCAAGGGGAGCGGCACCAGCATGGGGCCGAGGGCGCTCGCCGTCGGTTGGAAGAACGCCCGCGCGCACCCGAACAGGCCGGCCAGGGCGAAGATCGGCCAGAGGCCGCCGCCGAGCGCCGATCGGGCCGCCAGACCCGACGAGATCAGCACCTGGCCCAGGTAGCAGACGGTAAGGATGCGTCGCCGGTCGTGCCGGTCGGCGGTCTCGCCGGCCACGAGCGTCAGGGCGAACACCGGCAGGAACTGGGCCAGGCCGATCATCCCGACGGTGAACGACGCCTCCGCGAGGGACATGGTCTGTCGAGCCAGCTCGTAAACCTCCCACGCGATGACGATCGACTGGGACCCGGTGGCCAGGGTCCCGAGGAACCGGCCGGCCAGGAAAAGCACGTAGGGCCGTCGAGATAGCAGCGAGGATGTTTCTTCGGCCGGATCGGACGGGTGAGTCGTGGCGGACATTCAGGGCTTCCCAGGAGGCCAGGCGGGGTCGAACCGGTAAACAATTTTATTTTTTTTCGAGATTTCGTATCTGCTTCCCTGCAAAGGAGTTCGGTTGAGAAAATGAGAAAATCCGGGAGGCATGCGTTAAGGAAATCTCAAAATGGCGCCATAGTAATATTAGATGACCGCGCAATCACTTCCAGCAGGGTCCAGGGTCGATGTCAAACTGCCTTTCCGGAGACCGACCGGGCGTGTCGGGTCATCCGCGTCAAAGCTCCGCGACGACGCGGTCCTTATGGTCTGCGACCCGTCCGGTCCGGCCCGTTCTCGGGACCGTCGCTAACTCGCGACGACCGCGGGAGATCGAGGGTGGCGACTCGCCGAAATGTTGCACTCGAGTGCAAACCAGCGCAATGATCCGCGGTCGGAAATGCCTTTGGAAGGCGGCGCGGGCGACGGGCATCCTGACGGCACCATCGACTCGACTTGACCAAACGTCTGACGATACCGAACAATACGATCGAGGACGGTCGGTTTTCGGCGTCGCCGGGACTGGGTCAAGCCAGTCGAGAATGAGGCAGGCGTGCACCCCGAAGGAATGGGACAGCTCCCGTCCCGCGCCCCCTCCCAAGACGCCGGCCGGGTCGGAGTCCCGCGAGGTAGGCATGGCCGAGACGACATCCGCGACGAGCTCACCGGCCGAGAAGGTCAAGCAATTTCCCACGACCCCCGGCCTCTACCTGATGAAGGACGCCCAGGGACGCGTCATCTACATCGGCAAGGCCAAGAACCTGCGGAGCCGGGCCGGCTCCTATTTCCACAAAGGGGCCGCCGACGACAAGCGGATCTGCGAGTGGATCGATGAAGTCGCCGACATCGAATTCCTCCCCGCCGATGACGAGGTCGACGCCCTCCTGATGGAAGGCCGGCTCATCAAGGACATCCAGCCCAAGCATAACCGTCGCGAGAAGGACGGCAAGTCGTTCCCCTACTTGCAGATCACGACCGGCGAGGACTTCCCGCGCGTCAACTTCACACGGACGCCGCTCGATCGAGGC
>JBKQHM010000759.1:0-28577 GCA_052148775.1 Isosphaeraceae bacterium
ATAACGTAGGGGCGGAAGAACCCTCCACGCGACGACCAGATCATCTCCAACTGGCTCGCCTGGTTGCTCGCCTGACAGACGACGTCGGGCATCGTTGCGATCTCCCTGTCGAAGTGAGGACTTGGTGGCGCCGGGCGCCAGATCACATTATCTTCCCATCCCGAATTGTGTTCAAGCGAGCAGAGAATTTGACATGCCCCTCCGGATACTGGCGATGAAAGCCGGTTGTGCCGACACAGCCCAGCCGGGCCTCTCGTCTCCGAGGCGGAGGCTCCGTGTCGCTGAACTGGCCAACGATACGAGGGCGGTCTCGGCGGTCTCCCCTTGGCAAGGAGAACGACCACGGAACGACAAAGGAGCTGCGCAACGGTTTCCGGCCGCATTGAGGCATCCGGCGGCGCTTGTCCTCAGCCGCCGCGGCCGGAATCGTCCAAAGCGCCTCTGCTCGCCGCCCGTAGTCTGTCGTTTCCGACCATGATGGCACGCAGTCTGCGCCAGGTTGATTCAATAACGGCTGCAACTGCGCGACGGGCTAATGCAGCGTACGGGCGGTTTCGCGGGGAAGGGGAATATCTCACTCCGGACGCATAAGCATTCAGAAAACTTTCAGAGAATGGCTACCAGAACTCTGAAAAAACCTGTAAAATCTGGAAAGTAACATGACCGCCTGACTGAACGTAAGTGCTTAATCGGCAAGAGGTAAAGCGAGGGTTTCGAGCCTTCTCACGCCGGCCTGTCACGCCGGAGGTTGCGGGTTCGAGCCCTGTCATCCTCGTGCCTGCCGCCGCTTTCTTCGTCTTCGCCTCCGGGACATCAGCGGATGAACACATCCGCCGGGAGGTCCGGCGTGAAAACCAGCGCAGCGGCCTCGCGGCGGAGTAGATCGAGTTCGATCTCCACCTCCCAAGCGAGCTCGACGGGCTGGGAGGCGCCCTGAGGTCCCGCCACGACCGGGCGCTCGGCCGTGACGAGCGCCTTGGCCCACCACGAATCAGCCATTTCGGACCGCCCGGCGCGGCAATGGGCCATCGCAAGCAGGAGCCGGTCCACGAGGGAGCCGTCGCGGCCCCGGATTCGGGCGGCTTCCTCGAGGCGCCGTGCGGCCTCGTCGAACCGGCCGGCGCGGTAGAGGGTAGCCCCGAGCGTGTTGAGCAGGTCCTGATCGAGCGGCGACGGCGGCGAGGGCCCACCGCACAGGTTCCTCCGCGTGGCCGACCGCGCCCGGAGCCAGCGCGCAAGTCCGGGCGAGGAGGTTGAGGGTTTCTGGGTCCGACGTCTGCCCGAATCGTTCGACGGCGCTGGCGCACGTCGCGCGGTAGGCGGGGAGGTCGCCCTCCCTGAGCCGAAGGAGGGCCGTCCCATAGTAGATGTCGGCGTTCGGAGTCCCCAGCTCGATGGCCCTGGCGAAGTCGACCGATGCCCGCTCCGACAGCCTGCGCTGGGCATTGATCCCGCCCCGCCAGCCGTGGTAGAACCACCGCCTGGGTCGCAGCTCAACCAGTTGATCGAGATGGTGCCAAGCCTCGATTCGCCAGGTGCTTGCGGCCTCCGGAGATCTTCACATCAGTGGTCAGGAGCCCCGCGCCCGGCGCGGCGCATACGCTACGCAACTCTTAATCGCTCGAGCTGTCTCCTGGCGAGCTTGACGGTCACGACGACCTCGGGTGCCGCACTGATGGTCGGGGATGCGTTCACGGTCAGCCTCGAGCCGACCGCGGGCAGCGGCTCGCTCTCGGCCAGCACGTCCACTAACTTTGACATCTTTAACGGCAACTCTACGGAGACCTCGTACACGGCTTACACCAGCACGCCGGGGACGGTGACGATCACCCCGGCCGCCATTCCGGAACCGGCTTCGATCATCTCCGGGCTGACCGCGTTCCTGATCCTGACGGGCATCCACGGCGCGGTCCGAGTCCGGCGATCGGTGGCGCGGTCGACGTGTAGCGACCCGCCGCGAGTGGAGACCAATACCGTCGAATGGGCCGTAAAGCCTCGGCGGGAAGCGGGGCGCCCGTCAACGGCCGGCCTTGTCTTTCCACCACAGCTTGAGGTATTCGAGCCGCCTGCTGTTGTTCATGAGATTCGCGTAGATGTCCTTAATTTCTTTGAGCGAGAGCCGGTCGAGCCCCAGGTAGCCGAGGTGCTCGAGCGCATCGCGGTAGATCTTCGTCTGCCTCTCGATATATTCATTCTCCCCGATTTCTTTCCCGCCGCGTCGCTTGTCGAGGCGCTCGAGTTCGGCCCTGAGAGGGTCCCCATCTCCGGCACCCGAGGGGAGTCCGCGCTGGATCCAGTCTTTCTCTCTCTGACTCAGGCTCCAGCTCAGCGAGGCCGGCACCGGGCACTCGAACACGACGGTGCGGAAGAAGCTCGAGTCGTGGTTGGACTGTCCCGCGGTCCTCAGCAAGGTGTCGAACATCTCGACCTGCTCGTCGTTGCGGAACGACATGCTCCATTGGCGGGCCGAGGAGATGCCCTGGAGCGGCGTGTTCACGGGATAAAGCCCCGGTATCAACACGCCATCGGGAGCTCCCCAGGTGATGCGATCGAGCAGACCGAGGGCCCCGGTTCCGCGGCTCTCGGTCTGGAGGTCGAAGTTGATCGAAGTCCTGGCGGATTGGCTGACGCCGTCGCGGATCTGGATGACGACGACCCCGGAGGTGTTTTCCCTCAGCCACGATCGCTGCTTGATCAACCACTGGGAGGCCAGGTTGATCCCGTAATTGTCATAATAGCCGGCATCCACCACGCGCCGCGGCGGTAGGGTCGGCAGGCTGACCGCCGGTGCGATCCAGGGGAACGAGGCGCTCATGCGGACGGCCGTCGAGACGCGGAAATCCCAGGCCTGGGGGAACAGCCTGTAGAACTCGACGGCCGAGAGCGACAGGATATCGTCGTCGTCGACGAATCTCGGCCCGAAGGCCACCTTGTAAGACGGGTCGAGTTTCCGCGAGTCTTGCTCCAGGATCATCCGGCCGTAGTTGCGGGCGACGAACGATAGGTCGAGATTGCTGATCAGCAGTCGACGGCCGTCCTCGACCAGCATCGGCGTGAACACTAATGAGGGACGCCAACCGGCCAGCTCGTCGGCGATGAGGCCGCGCAGGGGCCGTTCAAAGGCGCTCTTGCCGTCGACGGCCGTCAGTCGGCTCCAGGTCTCCTCCATCTTCCGACCGCGGTCGACGCGCCGCTGGACCGGATTGAGCATGCCCGGGATGTCGTTGAAGACCAGGCAGCCGGCGACCGCGCTCAACTGGTCGTCGGCCAGGTGCGAAGCGGCGTCGAGCTGGGCGTTGCGAGGTAGCGGCGGAGAACCGGGGGCCGGTGGTTCCGGCAGACTCGCCGCGAAATGCGCCGCCGCGACCATTCCGCCCGAGGCGCCGGTGATCAGTCGGATGTGGTAGGGGAATTTCGACCCCAGCCAATTCTCATCTTCCAGGGTCTTCAAGACGGTCGTCGTCCAGACCGACGAGCGGATGCCGCCGCCGCTGACCGTGACGATGACCAGCGGGGGCTTGGATCGACTGGCGTGCCCGTCCGGGTTGGCACTCGGGCTCGGAGCCGGGCTCACGCGACGCTTCCACTCCTCGAGTACCTCGACATTATCGAGTGGCCGCGCGATCTGCCAGGTCCCGGCGACCGAGTCGTCGGTCCACAAGGTCCCGGACGCCTCGCCCTGCGGCCATGGTGCCAGTTGGAACGTGCTCGACCCTGCCTCCGGATGACTGCCATCGGACATGACCTGGACGACCCGGCTGCGTTCCGGGCCCGTAGGTGTCTCGCGCCAGCGCACGATGAGCCGGTCATTCTTGCGGACCCGCTCCCCGCGGGACAGCCTCGCCGATTTCGTCGACGGGCCCGGGGGGATCGTCGCCGGTGATCCCTCGGGTGCGGCGGCGCGGAACATGCCGCGGTCGTGGGCCACTCGCAGGAAGTATCCGTAGCCGACGATCGATTGGACGGCGGCGATGACCGGGTCCTTCTGGCTCCCGGTGAGCTGACCCAGGGGCCATAAACCCTCGAGCTGCTTCCTGAGATCTCCGATCGGCCGAGCTCGTTCCCTCAGCCTGCGTTCATTGGTGTCCACGACCATCTTGCCCTCGCCGTCGAAGATGCGGAAGCTGAGCACGCCCTGCACGTCGGCCACGATGATCAGACTCTTGCCCGTGTGAGGGATGCTACTCAAGTCCGTCGGCGGGGGCATCAATCGTAGGTCCCACTCCTGGTGAATCGTCCCTCCGGCTGCGAAACCGGCCAGTTTCTTCAGGGTCTCGGCATGGATCACCCGTCCGCCCGCCGCAGGGGGGAGTCCCGGCGCCTCCGCGGCTCGCTTGTAGAATGTGCCCAGGACCACCGGCCATTCCCCGTGACGATCCTCGAATTCGATGCTGTTGCCTGGCTCGGCATCCTGTTTCTCCAATTCCTCCAAGGCCGCTTGAAGCGCGGGCTCATTCAAGGCGCGGCCAGTGGGCAGCGGGGCATCTTGCCGTTCCAGGACCAGGTGGCTCTCCTCGATCAAACGCTGGAGTGCGTCCTCGCCGATGGTAATCTCGCGCCCGGTGGCCTCGCGGTGCTCCCGGCCGGTGACCGTCGAGGACATGGGAGTCGTGTCGAGCATCTTCCGGATCCCGGTCGATCCATCCAGCTCAACGACGGCGTCAAACTCCTCCGCCTCCAGGCCGATACGGTCGACGACGTGGCCCTTGAATATCGGCGCGACGGAGGCTATCGGCGGCACGGCCTTCTCATCGATGCCGTGGAGATTCAGGACGATCGCGTCCCCGTCTTCGGTCGCTTCGTAGCGCATCTCGTCGGTTTGACCCGGCACGGACGGATCGAAATGCAGTAGGCCGACGCCACTGCCATCCGCCGGATTGAACCAGACGCGAATTCGACCGCCCGCGTGGATGAGCGCCTTCCTGAGCTTATTCTCCGCCGGCCGCTCATCCGCCACATCCTGACTGCGCAGGCTCCAGGTCGGCCCTGGGCTCTCGTTGGTAACCCCGAACGGCCGGTCGGGCAGTATGAGAGAGATCGAGTCCCCTGGGGCCGCCCGGAATCGACCCCGTGGGTCTCGGATCCCGAGCAAGATCCCTGCTCGCTCCTTATCCCGGAGGATCGTGTAGTTGACGCTGCCCAGCTTCTCATTGTGGCCCTGGTTGAATTGCAGGTTCTGTTCTTGCTCGAGATCGGCATGCCGCAGCTTGACGATCGAGCTCACGGTCGAGCGGACGTAGGCGCGTGTGTCGAGAAATGTCGGGAAGACGTCCGGGCTGCCGTCGTCGTCGCCCTCGCGGCCTTGATAGTAGGGCTCGAGATTGGGGAACTGGAGCTTGAAATGATTGGGATCGACCTTCCACGCGTTGCCGTTGATCGCGAAGACGCCCACGATCAGCGCCAGGCACCCCAGCGCGGCGTAGCGGGGATGGCTGAACTTGATGACCGTATACAGCGAGGCGGCCAACCCGAGCAGCACGATCAACGATGCGCCGGCCGGCAACAAGGCTTGCAGGTCTTCGGTCAGGCCGTTGTAAAGGATCGCGAAGGCGACATATGCGAAGATCGCCGAGGCCGGATAGATCATCGCCGGCCGGTCCGACCGTGCCACCGACGAGAGCGCGAACGCCGCCACGGAAAGGATGCCGAACATCAGCCAGATCGAGGTCGGCAGGCAGGAGCGGCTCCAGAGCACCGATACGAACAAGGCCGAAGCCACGGCAAGCCAGGCCGCCCGCGTCAACCGGTGTCGTCTCGCCAGCACCTCGGTGGCTTGGCCCGAGATGCCGAAGCCCCCGATCAGCAGCGCGGGAGCTCCGCAGATCCCGGCGAGGTGGTACTGTTCGCGCAAACACAGCAAGATGCCGAGGATGCCGGTCGCCGCCACGCCGCATACGACCGCCGGATTGATCGGACCCTTCGCCGACGACCGCAGGTCGTAGGACGTGGTCAGGAGGAAACAGATCAGCCAGTTCAGGAGGAAGACGCTCATCATCGCCAGCGCCCCGAGTGCCGGGGCGATATCCGGCCTTCCCGCGAGGTTCCACCCCCAGGCCAGGCAGCCCGCGTCCGTCACCATGCCGAGCCCGATCCACCAGGGGAGCGACCTCCTGGCGGTCATCTCCGGTTGGCTCTCCAGGCCGACGCGGACCCTCCGCCATGAGTGATGCAGGCCCCAGCCGACCAGGGGGGCCAGGATGAACCGCCAGGCCGGCACCAGGAACACGGCCGCCGCCGCCTCGCAGGCCAGGATGGCCAGCGGCGACTGTAGGCCCGTATCTCCGGGCTTCGGCGGATCCCACCCTAACACGCCAAAGACCGCCGTATGGACGACGAAGAATGCGATGACGTAGGGAGACAACCACCGCTCGAGGCTGCGACCCCGGCTCTCCTCCGGTGTTCCTCCCGACCGGAGATCGACGTCCTCGGCGGATGTCAGGAGCTCTCGGATCTCGATCGCCTCGGCCTCCCATCCCTTGGCGACCCCGAGCCATCGGGACGTGTAGCAGCCCAGCACCACCGCCCCGATGGCCCCCGTGACGATCCCGAGGAGCCACGCCCATCGCGCCGGGACCTCTCCGGCCGAAGTGACCACGCCCAGCAACACTACGATCGGGATTGCGTTCACCATCAACACCGCGGGTGCGAAGAGGACCCGGAATTTCGGCTTGCCCACCGCGTCGATGGTGCGCCGCCACCAGGGCAGGCCGCCTTCCTCGGTCGCATCGCGATGCGTGGCGAGACACAGCGCCGTCTCGATCCGGTCCAGGTCGCCCGGCCGCAGATACTCCAGGAAGCCATTGTGCAGCACCGTATGGATCGGGCGGCCGGAGGGGAGCACCCTGTTGAATCCCCGGCAGACCCGGATCGTGAGCTCGAGCGACTGGCGCCATCCCGATCCCGTCGTGTCCAGCACGAAGTAATGGAAGTTGATGCCCAGGATCAGGAGCGACATCGCGATCCCGAGCTGGAACTGCACCAGCGGGTCGTCGTGCAGGAACAGGATCTGCAAGCCGTAATCGCGCCCGATGACGCCCCAGACGATCAGCGTCACCGCCGCCATCACCAGGAACAGGAACGGGTATTTCAAGCCCCAGTGCACGAAATCGCGCACCGGCCGCTTGATCAACCCGGGGGCTGGCAGCTCCCAGATCGCGAAGATGAGGCCGAAGACCAGCAGCGTCCTCACAACATCCATCAGGCCCGTCTGGAGGAACCAATTGTCATACATGATCGATCACTGGTGTCTGGGTGGCCGAGGGGACTTGTTTCCGAACGGGGCCGATCACCGGCGGTTCATCCCGATATTGCCGGCTCTCCGGAGTCAGGAACTCGATCCGTTCCTTCGATGGCACGTGGGAATGCCGTTCGAGGCGAAGGGCAGACATCCGCAGGGCGACCGAACTCTCCCGGACGCACATCGTCCCCTGCGGAATACAGGTCCAATCGACTCATCCGCCCGAGAATTCTCGTCGTCATCCTTGCGATTTCAACACAATAGTCGCCTTGGCCAAATTTAACAAGGTAGCTCCTTCGCGAAACCCTCACCGGGCGACCGGTCATGCCGGTCGCGTCGCATCTCCTCGCGCGCAGCTCGTCTTCCGAGCCCGCCACCTTGACCCGGATTCTCCGTGCGCTTACCCTCGTCATCGAGAGGGCCATCGAACCCACCACCCACGATCCACAACCGGAGCCCGATCATGTTCCCGCCCGGATTCTGCCGAGCCGTCGCACTCCTGACCGTCATCGCGGCCCCGTCCGCCATTCATGCCGAGCAGTTCGTCCTGTTCGACGTCACATTCACTTATACGAAGAAAGACGCGGACACCTCGAGGCCCAGCAAGTCGCACTTCTACGTCAAGGGGGACCGGCTCAACAAGGATCGCCCGCGCGATTGGACGGCCCCGGTAGACTACCGCAACGGGACCGTCCACATCCGCGCCGAGGTCATCGAGAAGCCGGCCGGGGGCGTGCCCACGACGTGGACCATCTGCTACATTCCGAACAAGGGCAAGGGGAATGGATACGGCTGCACGGGCACCCAGCTCTACCGCAACCAGGGCGTGTACGAGCGGGACGTGTCGATGAAGGCGTTCTGGGAGAACGACTCGATCATCTGGTCGGAAGGCATCAAGCAGATGGACCTGGTCATCAAAGATGATAGCGGGGGCGGCGGCCACGCCCACAAGCGCAAGGACTCGGAGAAGTTCTTCCCCACCAAGATGCGGATCACCGTGGTCCAGGTGTCGGCCGGCTCGACCTACGATCCGAGCCTGGTTCCGAACCTGCCCCGCGCGAAGGAAGGCGACGCGGCGAAGCCGAAGGTAAGCACCGCCAGCCAGGGCGATCAGGCGTCGAAGGTTGCGGAATCTTGCGCCGCCTGCGAGAAGTGAGCGGGGCCATCGAGCTCGCGGATTGAGGCGCCGGGCCGCACCGCTATTTCAAGCGTGCTACGGCCTGGGAACGGTAGAAATTCGCCAGGCCGACCTTTCCCCGGCGGGTGTGGTAGGTCTGCAAGATTTGATTGGCGATCGGATGGCCGGGGTGCCGCTGGACGATCTCCTCCGCCCAGCGTCGTCCTTCCTCGTCGTGGCCGTGATCGAGCATCCATCGGCCCATCTCCGCCTTGAGATCGTCGTCGCCGGGCGATCGGAGCAGTCCCTCCCTGAGCTGGTTCAATCGATTGTGGTCGGCCCGGAGTCGATCGACGAGGGCCCGCTCCTTCGCCGCGTCCTCGCCACGGCCGAGGCGCGCGAGGAGCAGGGAGTGGTTGTAGCGGATCTCGGGCTCGTAGGGCGCCAGGGCGACCGCCCGGTCGAGGTCGTCGAGGGCGGACGGGAGGTCCCCGCGGCGGGCGGCGAGCTCGGCGCGGAGCGACAACGTCCCCGTATCGCGATCGTCGAGGTCGAGGGCGCGGTCGAGGTGTCGGCTCGCGTCCGCGTCGTCTCCCAGGGCGCGGGCGACCCGGGCGGCGCCGAGATGACCGGCGGGGTCATCGGGCCTGAGATCGAGGTAGGCGGCATATTCCGCACGCGCCTCCTCGTGACGTTGCAGGGCGCGGAGGGCGTCGGCCAGGCCCAGATGGGCCTCGGGCGATCGAGGAGACCGCTCCAGGGCTTGCCGGTAATCGGCCTCGAGCGACTCCGTGCCGCGCTGGACGCGGCGGTCGACTTCCGCACGCCACAGGTACGGCCGGGGGTCGGCCGGTGCCTCGAAGGCCCATCGGTCAAGGACCGCCTCGGCTCGACGGAGCCGGAACGTCCCGAGGTAGACCCGCGCCAGTGCCTCGTCGATCTGCGGGTCGGGCCCGTCACCGGCGGCGATCGCCTCGAGCAGCGCCGTCTCGGTCCCTTGATAACGACCCTGGCCGGCATCGACGAGCGCCCCGAGTAATTGGCGCCTCGGCTGGCCGAGTCCCGACGCCAGGGCCCGCCGCGAACTCTCCCGGAACACGTTGGCCTGATCCAGGGCGAGTGCGGCCCGGGCGATCACGTAATGAGCATCGGCCGATCCCGGCCGGAGGCGGAGCCATCGGCGCGCCTGCTCCTGCGCCTCGGCGTAACGGCCTGCCGCCAGCGCGTCTCGTGCCTCGCGTGCGGTCCGGGCGACGGCCTGCGACCAGAGCACGGCCCCGGAGATCGCCAGCAGAGCCGCCGCCAGGGCGACGGCCCGCAGGCGCCGGCGGCCGGAACACCAGGGGGATTGCCCATTCATCGCCACTCGCCTCTCATCCGATCGGCCAGTCCCGTCACTTGCCGTATGTGAAGTCGTCCGATTTCGACCCAGGGCCGGCCCGGGCTCAGTGGGGAACGTTCGGTCTCGGCGGCACGCCGCGCCGCGACCTCGGCGCATTCTTTTCCATCTCACGCAGCTTGGCCTTGGCCTCCGCCGCGCCCAGCTCGCCAGGAATCGTTGGGCGGGGCGGAGGGCCCCCTGCCGGCATCGAGGCACCGTCGCCCGAGCCGCAACCGGACATCGATGCGACGAGGAGCAGAATGATCATCCCAGGACGAAGCAGTTGCATGGTGATTTCCCTTCGTTCGAATCCGAGGACTGGAGGGCCGGCGATGTCGTTCGTCGCCGGCCCCCCGCCGATCAGTACGAGTCGGAGCTGATGATCTCGCCCGAGGCGCGGGACCCGAGGGCCCACCACGTCTGGGGGTTCGTGGTGCTCTTGACGAAGTGCACGCTGCCGTCGCAGAACAGGACGTTCACGCCGCCGGGATGGTTGCTGGTCGCCGTGACCGCGTCCGTGAAGCCGCCGTCATCGGAAAAGGTGTAGCCGATGCTCGTGCTCGTCGCATAGCAGGTCGTTCCATTGGGGGAATTCCAGTGGGTATAGCCCGTGCTGATGCCGTCGGTGGGATTCACCGCATTCCAGAGGCCGTTGGTATAGCCGCCGTAGCCGCCGCTCGTGCTGGTCGTCCCCGGCAGCGACTGGCAGGCCTGCAAGAAGCTGAGGGCCGTGGCGCTGCTTCCGGAGTCGACCGCCACGGTGATGCCCGAGACGGGGAAGGCGAACCGATTCCCGTAGGTGCTGCTGAGGACGACGGAGCCGCTCAACCCGTTGATGCCCGCCAGCTTCTCGCTGGCCAGGGCCGTGTTGGAGGTCCCATCGGTGATGCCCTGGAGGCCGATCGGCCCCAGCGTGGCGGGATAATATCCCACACCCCATGTGGTATTGGCGCCCATGGCGGCGTTGCCGTGCGCATTCGGGACGATCGCCCCGTTGAGGGATTGGATCACCGAGGGGCCGCCCATGTTGCCGACGTAGTTGGTCCAGGCCGGGTAATCGGTGCCGAACGGCCCGATGGAGATCGTCTCCGAAGGGCAAATCAATGTGCCGATCTTCGTGGCGCTGATGGTGTAGTTCTGCGGGTCGAACCCGCCGTAGTCGTAGTTGAGGGCGTTGTAGACCTGCAACTGCTCCAGGTAGGGGATCGTGGCCGCCTCCCAGTTCAACGGCCAATCGACCCAGTAGCCGTTGTTGTTGTAGCTCTCGCTGAACGGGGGGAGCACGTTGTTCGTGCTGATGTAATTGTGTGTACCCAGGCCGAGCTGTTTCAGGTTGTTCGTGCACTGCATCCGACGGGCGGCCTCGCGCGCCGCCTGCACGGCGGGGAGCAGCAGTGCGATCAGCACGGCGATGATCGCGATGACGACCAGGAGCTCGATCAGGGTGAATCCTCGACGATCACGTTTGGAACGCATGTTGGCAATCCTCGAAGCAAAGTCAATGGGTCGGTGACGCGGATAAAATAAGCGCATTTGAAATGCCGTCTTGCTTTCTCCGAAGGAGGGATCGGGTGTGTCATGGTGACTTCAGGGTCGCGGCGAACCTGGCGAAACCGTTCCGGACCGACTCGGGCGCCCGGGCCAGCCGAGCGGGAAACCCGCCCTGTCGCACGTCATGCCCCGCCGCCTGGCAGAGGCCCGCGGCCTGGGCCGCGACGGCCTCGTCGTACTCGGCGAGGGCGGGGAGCAGTTGATCCGGGTCGGTACCGACTCGCCGGACCACCGACGAGGCATAGGCCAGGGGGCTGCTCCAGACGCCGTCGCCGTCCCCGTCGATGTAGACCGGGTTCGTGATGGCCATCACACGAGGCGTATACGTCGGCGCGGTCGGCTGGAAGGGTCGTTCGATCGGCCAGTAGGGTGCGGTGACTCCCGGTCCCGTCGCCACGGCCACCAGGTAGACGTCGTGGCGCGGGCGGGTGAGCTCCTTGGTCGTGGCGAACTTCTGCCCGGGACGTGTCTCCGGGGGAAACCGGTCCTCGGCGACCCGCAGCCCGTTGGCGAACAGCTCGACCCGATCGACGCCGGTCCACGACGGACCGAGGACCACGACCTTCACCCTCGATCTCTCGCTCACCCCCGTGGCCAGGTCGCCCGGCCCGAAGCGGTCGTCGACGGTGATCTTCGCCAGCAGGCCGAGGCTCACCAGGGCACGGCCCGCGCGGAGGTCGCGAACCGCCGCGTCGACGTCGATGCGGGCAGGGTCCTCGTCGCGGCCGTTGATGTAGGTGCGGCCCTGACCGACGATGTGGCGGGCGACGTCGTGGCTGTCGCTCGACCCGACGGCGGTCATCCGCTCGCCGTGGTCCAGGATCGCCATCCAATCGCGGACCGGGAGCATCGGGTCCGACTGCATCGCGCCGGAGTTGATGACCTCGATCGCATCGACGCCGATCGCACCGCGTGCGTGCCGGCCCGTGACCGGGTTGAAGTGCGCGGGGTCGAACGGGCGGAAGTTGCCGTGGACGTCCCGCGGGTGGTTGAGCACGACGACCCGCTCGCCGGGCGCCGACCGGATGCCGCGGAGGATCTCCGCCCAATCGGTCGCACGATTGCCGGGTACCGCCCGGTCGGTCGGGAGCGGGAACGCGTTGAAGTGGCCGACCCGCGTCGTCACCTCGTCGCCGACCACGGGAGTGAAGTAGGCCCTCACGCCCATCCGTTCAGCGGCGGCGGCGAGGTCGTCGGTCAGATGGTCGTGGTCGGTGGCGATCGGCAACTCGATCCCTTCGCCGGCCAGGGTCACGGCCCGTTCGTCGACCGTCGCATCTCCGTGCCCGCTGTGGGTGAATGTGTGGACGTGCGTGTCGCAGGCGATGAGCCCGTCGGTGGGTACCTCGCGGCGGATCGCCAGCCGGACCTTACCGGCCCCGCCATCGGTCAGGTTCACCGTCGTCCGGTCCACGCCGAATTCGAATCCCCGAGACGCGTAGATGGTGTAGCCCCCTGGCGGGAGCGCGATCTCGGCCCGGCCGTCCGGCGTGTAGACCACGCCGGGTCGTGCGGCCAGCTTCGAGGAGCGATCGACCGAGAGGGGGGCCAGGGCCCCACGCTCGTCGACGACCGTGATCCGGCACGGAATCCCCCTGGCCGAGTCCGCATCCGTCACCTCGACGGACAGGCTCGACCCGCCCGCCGGCTTCGCCCCGCGGGGTGGGGTGGGGGAGACCTGCGCGGAGACGGGGGCCTGGGTCGCGAGGAGTAGTACGGCCGCGATTCGGGGGATCTTCCATTCACTGCGGGATCTCATCCGGTCCTCCAGTCTTGTGTACCGACCATGGGGAACTTGCCCCAGGATCGTGATCCGGCCCCGCGAGTCAATAGCTGTCGGAGCTGGTGACCTCGTTGCCCTGGGAGGTCGACAGGGCCTGCCAGGTCGTCGTGCTGGTCGAGTCCTTGGCGAACCGGACGCTGCCGTCGGCGAGCAATGCGTTCACCCCGCCCGAGTGGTAGCTGCGTGCGGCGTTGAACCCGGGGGTGCCGACCGGTACCGAACTGCCGTTGGGATAAGGCGTGGTGCACGGTGGGTTATTCTGGTACGGGTACTGGCAATAGCCCGGCACCAGGTCGGGGATCTTCGAGTTGGGCGTCGTATAGGCCATGAACATGGCGCAGCTCATGTCGTCGTTGAAGATCATGCCCCGGTGGTCTTCGCCCGCGGTGGCGGTCCCGTCGGGCACGCAGGCGATGACCTCGCTCATCAGCAGGGTATTGCTCGTGCCGTCGGTGATCGTCTGGATGCCGTACGCCTTGTCCAGGGTGAACGGGGCGCCGGCGAACACGACGGTCCCATTCGGCCCGCTGTAGGGATTGTCATACGAATTCTGGTAATATGTCGCGTTGCCCCAGTTGACCATGTAGTTGGCGGACCGTTGCGCCAGGCCCCCGAGGCGGTTCGACTGGACGTTGGGGTCGGAGGGGCACCAGAACAGACCGATCCCGTTGTCGATCACGGTGAGATTGGCGGCGCTGTTGTAGGACCCGCTGAAGTTGACCCCATTGAAGAGGGACCCCTGTTCGAAGTAGGGCAGGAGCAACAGCGACCAGGATCGTCGGTGGTTCGAGCCCGTGGGGTCTCCGGGATATCCGGGATCTCCCACGGGCCGATTGATCCCCTGACGCCCGATGGGAAAGGTACCGATAGCACCGAGGTAATTATGCATGGCGAGGCCGAGCTGCTTCAGGTTGTTGGTGCACTGGATCCGTCGTGCCGCCTCGCGCGCCGCCTGCACGGCGGGGAGCAGCAGTGCGATCAGCACGGCGATGATCGCGATGACGACCAGGAGTTCGATCAGGGTGAAGCCGCGGCGAGGACGATTCATCGGTGAGGTTCCTTGCGGGTGAGGGAGGCCAATCCGGGCGGACTCTTCGATCGGGGGATCGGGGGTTTCAGAACGGGAACTCGACGTTGACATTGCGGCAGCGGCGAAGGACGTCGTCGTAGGTTTCCCATCGGAGCAAGGGGGCGACCTTCTCGGCCCCGCGGGAGAGCGCGTCGGCGATCTTCGAGACGCCCGAGGCGTCGAAGAACCGGATGTCGCGACGTCGGCCGTCGGCCAGGATCAGGCGGATCGTGGCGGTCACCGGCGCGTCGACGCCGGCCCGGCCGTCGGCGTCGAGCGGGGCGGTGCGGACCACCTTGGCCCCGGGGGCGTCGGGCCGGTTGTCCCAGACCTCGACCTTCGCGCCTTTGCGTTGCTCGGCCGACAGCCCGAGGACCTTGACGTCGACCTTGCCGACGACCGGCGTGGGGAACTCCCACCCCGGGGCGGTGGCATGGAAGGCGGAGGTCAGCGCCCAGCCGCTCTCGGCGACGAGCCGGACGGCGACCCAGTCGTGCTCGGCCGACGGGGCCCAGTCGAAGGAGACCTCGGCCTCGGTGCTATCGAGGTCCCGGGCTTGCTGGACGCGGTCATGCGCCCAGAGCTCGACCCGCTTCAGGCGGTCGGCGCGATCGCTCCTGGCCCATCCCCGCGCCGAGATCCGGTGCGTCCGGCCCGCGGCGACGACCGCGCCCGGCGGCTGGTCGTCGTCGATCGCCGCGACCAGCATCGGGCCGGTCGACACCGTCGTACGCCCCTCGCGGATCGCGGCCACGATCGCCCGCTCGTCCAGCCCGCGCGGGGCGTGGATGTAGAGGCGGGAGAGCCCGGGGAGCCAGCCGCCGGGGTGGTCGAGGCTGAAGTCGGCCCCGGCGGTCGCGGCCACCCGGTAGCCGTGGTCGAGCAGCAGCGACCAGAGCTTCAGGGCGTTCGCGCCCCCCTCGTTGACGTTGACCCCGTCGAGCAGCCCCCCGGCGGCCACGTCGAATGGCATGTTCGCATACATGTTCGTAACGAACGTCTCGTTGTTCACGCCCGACATCCAGTAGCGGACCGGGTGGTTGGCGAACGTCGCGGCACCGCTGGTCCGGACGGCCTGGAGCCCCTCCGACGGGTTGAGTCGCTTGAGGATGTCCCAGAAATCGTCGAAACCCTCGCCTTCGGGCCGATCGAGCCCGACGAAGCAGAAGTGCCCGATATGCCACTTCTTCTCGTCGGCGAACCGGAAGAGCAGGTCGGGGCCGGAGAGCCGGGCCATTACGGCACGGGCGTCGCCCCAGGTCTTGGGATCAGGCTGGCCCCAGTTGGCGGGGGTGATCCAGTCGAGGCCGACGGCGCGGCCGATCCGTTCGGCCGTCTCGGCGGTCACGTCGGTGTAGATCCGCTGGCCGTGGTAGACGTCGCCGTCGGGGTCGCCGCCGTACCAGCCGAGCCGGCGGAGGTCGACGCGCCTGCGGAGCGTCAATCGCCCGAGGTCGACCTCATGGCCGGCCTCCATCGTCACCGCGCGCTCGATGGCCTCGAGCATCGGCCCCTTGGTCACCCGGACCAGGTAGTTGCCCGGTGCCAGCTCGGTCGACCAGGCGCCTCGGGCGAACTCGCCCGGGATCGAGCTGTAGCGACCCGGCCTGACCTTGCCCCCTTGAACGAGCTGGACCAGCGCCGGCGTTTCCGCGCCGTCGGCCTCGACAGCCCGCAACGTCAGCCGGGCGGCGTGGGGATCGTCCACGACGAGCCTTGCCGAGCGATCGGCGACCGAGGCCGATACCTCGGCCTTCCCCACGTCTCTCTGGCCATAGGTCAGCACCCCTTCGCCTCGCCCGCCCGAGAGGACGACCGTCGGCGTGACCGTTCCCCGGGTCGTCGCCAGCGCGACGGCCGAGCCATCCGGCCAGTCAGCCGAGACCGCGATCCGGGCCACGCGCGACCCGGCCGAGTCGGGCAGCCCCGCCGCCGGTTTCAACGCGATCGGTCCCGCTCCCCCCTTCGCCAGCCGATCCAGCCGGACCGTCTTCACCCTCGCCACATTCGGCAGCACCTGCGAGATCCGGTTCTGGATCCGGATCGAGACGCGCGCCCTTCTCGACCCCTCGGGGACGACCCCCGTCACCGCGAGGACCTGCTCCGGCGCGGTCCCCCGGATCGGCGACGACTCGAACTTCCCGGCGACCCGGTTGCCATCGAGGAACTCGAGCTCCAGCCAGAAGAGGTAGTAGCCGGACCTGGGTTTGTACTCCGTCTCGACCGTCGCCGAGAACGTCATCCGATCGCCCGGGACGACGACGACCGTCGGCGAACCGAGTCCGCCGGGCTGGAACATCCGGGTCAGCCGGAGCTCCGTCACGCTCGACGAGGACCCGAGGTCAACCTCGGACCGACTCCAGCGTGCCAGCGGAGGCAAGCTCACGGTCGAGTCCGAGGCCATCGCCGATGGGACCGCCGTGACCAGGGTCAACGCGATGGCCACGAACGTCGGATAGGTCCGGCGGAACGGCCGGCTCGATGAGGTCATTCCTGGAGAGATTCGTGTGTCGTTCATCAGCGGCCCGGGGAGTTAAAGGGGGCGAGACCGAGACGGCGCAGCATCGCACAGATGAATTCAGGGTTGACGGCAAGTTGATGCGTGGACGGTTTGATTTCGGGGCGGAGGGTTTACGGCATGAGGGCCTTATGCGGAGGCCCGTCGTGGCGAATTCCTGAAAGATTCACCAAAAGCGCATCGAAGGTTTGCGTGTCGGGAGTACATTGGCATTTGCCCCAGGTGACCTTCGGAGCGAGCCAGGCGTCCCCAACTAACAACAAATGGACGGTCGTAGCGACTTGGTTCCACGAAGCGGACAAATTTCGGAGAATCGCATGGCGCGTGCCTCCCGCGGCATCACGCTCATCGAACTCCTGGCGATCCTGGCGATCATCGGCATCGCGGTCACCCTGTTGCTCCCGGCCGCGATGGCGGCGCGCGAGGGGGCTCGCCGGGCTCAGTGCGCGAACAATCTCAAGCAGATCGGCTTAGCCCTGCATGCGTACATCGCGAGTCACGAGGCCTTGCCGCCGTCGGGGTCGGATACGGACCACCTCGCGGCGTGGGATACGCCCGTCGATCACTCGATGAAGGGCCGGTTACTCGGCTTCCTGGAACAGCAATCCCTCTTCAACGCCATCAACTTCTCTCAACCGATCAACCCTTATGTCGGTCCGGGTGCCCCCTATTTCGCCAATGTGACCGTCACCGCGACCCCCCTCGACCTGTTCCTTTGCCCGTCCGACGCCGGCGCCGACGTCTCGGAGGCGTTCGCGGGCGTGGGAGGCGTGGAGTTCGAGGCCGCGTCGACCAACTATCCGAACAACCTGGGCGTAACGCCGACCTATACGGACAACATCCTCAACGGCCCGGCGTACATACTCGGCTCTCGGGATCGCAGCCTGTCCCTGGTACGGCTCGGGACGGTGCTGGACGGGACCTCGCAGACGGCGATGTTCAGCGAGTACGTCCGGGGAGACGCGCAGGAAGCCCATTCGGGGAATTTGGGCAACCCGCTGAGGATCTCCTTCTCGATCCCCTGGACGACCCGGACGGGCTCGCCCTGGGGCGATTCCCGGGCCTGCCAGGAGTCGGACCTGCCCCGAGGCCATTACAAAGGGGAGTTCTGGGCCCACCACGATCCCGGCCGGGGGGGCGGCTACTTCCACACCAACCCGCCCAATACCAAGTCGTGCAACGGCGGCTGGTTCCCCTACGGATGGGTCACGGCGAGCTCGTTCCACCCGGGCGGCGTGAACGTCCTGCTCCTGGACGGCTCGGTCAAGTTCGTCTCGCAGGGCATCGACTATCCAACCTGGCTGGCCCTCGGCACGATGGCCGGAGGGGAAGTCCGAGGCGATGCCGGATTCTGAGAGGGCATGAAAGGATCGATTCAGAATCATGAATTCGAGATGGGAAATACATATTCAGAGGATCTGCGGTCGGATTACGGAGTTCCGTACCATGTTGCTATCATCGCGTGATCTTGCAGCCGAGGCGACCTGCCGGCCCTCGCTCGAAGACTGGCCCGATGCCGATCTCCTGGCGCTGTTCCTCCAGCGGCGCGGGGCGAGGTCGGAGGACGCCTTCGCCGAACTGGTGGAGCGTCACGGCCCGCTCGTGCTGAGGGCGTGCCGCTCGATCGTGCACGACGAGCACGAGGCCCAGGATGCGTTCCAGGCGACATTCCTCGTGCTCGCCCGCAAGGCGCAGGGGCTCTGGGTCCGCGACTCGCTCGCTCCCTGGCTCCACGGGGTTGCCTGCCGGATGGCGAGCGACGTCCGGAAGTCCGCGGGCCGTCGGCGGACGTTCGAGCGACGGATGGCCGGGATGGGCAACCCCTCGGCGGTCGTCGAGGAGCCCGGCGAAGTCGACGAGCTGGCCGCGGTCATCCAGGAGGAGATCGGCAGGCTCCCCGAGCTCCATCGCTCGGCGGTGATCCTCTGCGACATGCAGGGCCGGACCCACCAGGAGGCCGCCCACTTGCTCCGTTGTCCGGTCGGGACGATCAAGAGCCGGCAGTCTCGGGCGCGGGAGGAGCTCCGCAAGCGGTTGGCCCGCCGGGGCTTCGCGCTCTCGTCGGTCATGCTCGGGTTGCTCCTGTCGGACAGGCGGACGACGGCTGGCGTGGCACCGGTCGTCGTCCGGGCGACGGCGCGTGCCGCGGCCCGCTTCGAGCCGGGCCTCGCCGGCGGTTCGTCCGGGCTCGCGGACTTCCCGGCGGACCTCCTGGCTCGCGCGGAATCGGCCTGCGCCTCGATCGCCAGCGCGAGCCCGCGTCGCATTCCCTATGGCAGGCTGTTCCTCGCGGCCTCGGCGGTGATGGCCGCCGCCTTCCTGGTCCGGCCGGCCTCGCGGGTTTGGTTCGGAGCCCAATCGAAGCCCGGGGCCCTCCCGCGGGGCTCGATCGCCTCGCTGCGCTGGGAGCGACCCCAGGCCGAATCGTCCGCCGGGCCATCGCCGAAGTCTCGCGCGGCGATTCGCCGATGATTGATGACTACTGAATATTGATCAAATCTCAATACTTGGGGACATACTGGGCGCGGTCGTAGTACTTCGGGTTGTGGTGCCACTCGTTGAACCGGACCGAGAAGCCGCGGTTGATGGCATCCTGCGCCAGGTCGGCCCAGGGGGTCCTGGGATGCTGGGCGATGACCCCATCGAGCAGCCGCTTGGCCTCGGCGTACTTCTTGGCGGTCTCGCTCTTGGGGGCCAGGGGTTCCTTGGCATGGTCGACGACCCAGGTGATCACGAGATCCTGCCCGGCGGGAGTCTTGGGTACCGGCGGCCTGTTGACGATCGAGGCCATCAGCGCGCGATACTCATACGCCTTGACCTGGAAGGCGACGGTCTGGGCGAGCATGAGGTCGTAATGGGCCTGCCAGCGCTTCTCGGGCTCGCGGTCGCGGATCTTGCGCAGGGCCTCGAGCCGTTCCTGGATCGCCAGGAGGAAGTTGAGCTTGGCGGAGGCCTTCTGCCCCTCCTCCATGGCGGCCTTGACCAGTTCCTGGTGCTCGATCGGGAAGTCGCGACGGTAGATGAAGTTCCGGCCCTCTATGACGATCGCGTGCAGGGTCTGCCGCAGCGGGGAGGCGTTACGCTTCTCCATGTAGGTCAGGCGGTTGTCGTACTCGGGCAGGTATTCCTTGAGCTGGGTGATCGAGTAGGCCTTCTCGCGATGGCTCACCCGCATGAACTCCTCGCTGGGCAGGACGAAGTAGATGCCGCCGGACTCCTTGGTCAGTCGGGCCAGCTCGTAGGGGGCGAACCCGGAGGGTTGCTCGTCCCATCGGTCGTAGAGGCCGTCCCACTGGTAGAGCTCGAGGTCGGCGGTCTCGGGCCCGCGGCGGATCAGCGGGTGGTAGACGTCGTGGGTGACCGGGTCCTCGAAGCGATGGTGGGCCCACGGGTATCCGAAGAGGGACTGACGGCCGATGACGTAGAGGGGGATGTGGTTCCGCTTGAGGGCCTGGCGCGCCTCCTCGACGTCCGCCCCGTCGTCGCCCGACTCGTCGGTCACCAGGACCATCAGGACCTTGCGGTCCTTGTCCTTGCGGGCCAGCGTGGCGTATCGCTCGGCGACCTCGCGGATCGTGGTCATCGTGTTCTCGATGCCGGTGGAGTCGATCCTCAGCTTCTTGATCGTCCGGCCGATCTGGTCGATGTTGTCGGTGGGGCTCTTGAGCATATAATCGATGCCCTGGCCGAAGCCGACGATCGTGTGGTTGAGCGCCCCGGCGGCCTTCTTGTTCTGGTCGATGTGCTGCTTGAGCTCGCTGGAGACGCGGTCGAACTTCTCGACGATGGTCTTCTGGTCGTCCTGCATGGAGATCGACTCGTCGAAGACCCAGACGACGGTGACCCTGTGGTCCTTGAGCTGCCGGAGGATCTCGCGGGCGAGCTGGTCGAGGGCGACGCCGATCTCCTTGACGTCGAAGACGGGATCGCCGGCGATCTTGCCGCCGCCGCCGAGGTCGGTCGCCGGCGCCATGGGGAGCAGGTTCAGGGGCGATCGGGCCAGGCCGTCGATCTTGACCCCGGGGAGGCTCGAGCCCTCATTGATCTTCCCCTTGCCGGCGCCCCGGACGCGGGGCGTGGCCGACGGCCGGCCGGTGCCCATGCCCCCGGCGACGATCACGCCGCCGCCGTCCTCGCCGTCGTCGTCGCCGCCGCCATCGTTCAGCACCATCATCGCCGGCTCGCGCGCGTCGTCGGCGTGCTCGTCGCCGATGGCCTTGTCGCGCGGCTGGTTGTCCGGGTCGGCATAGATCGGCGTCAATTCCTGCTCGCCGTTGCGGTAGGACGCCAGCGCCGAGTCGAGCTGGACGATCTTCTTGTTCGATTCCGACGAGGAGAACGTCGCGGCGGCCAGCGCCGAGAGGATGGCCACGTGGACCATCAGCGAGACGCTCCAGGCTTCCATCAGGTAGAGGAGCCGGACTTTCCCCCGTCGCTTGCGGGGCCTCAGCTTGGTGACCTTGGGCTTGGCCGGGTCCTTTTCCTTGGGCACCGAGCCCGGCTCGCCCGTCGCCGAGGTCTCCCCGGCGGCCGCCGTCCCGTCCTGAGCGTCGGCGCCCGCGGGAGCTGAAGTGGACGGGGCCGCGCCGGCGGTCCCGTTGGAATGTTCGGGGCCTACCATCACCGGGGCGACTTCCATCGTCTGCGCGGTCAGATGCGGCCCGTCTGGCGCCGAGGCTACGTGGGCCTCGAAGTTATTCGCGTGCAAGCTCGACGGCTCCAGCTCGGCATCCGCCGGGTCGTCGGGCGTCGCGAGCCCGTAGACCTGATCTCCCGACAACGGATCAGCCGATCGCAGTTCCATAATCGCTTACCCCTTGTCCGTCGTCCGTCGTCCGTTGGGTGTCGAGCCGGGCCCTTGCCTGATGCATTCGGCTCGGTATCCGTTATTGCCTCTTCATCCCGCGATTCGTTCGGGGAGAGCCACGACTGACCACTGACCACTGCTTGCCAGCTAGAGTTTGGGCATCTCCGGCGGCTTGGCCGGCTTGGGGTTGTTCTTCTTGGCCTTGGCTTCCGCGGCGTTATCGTTCCGGCGGGGCGGCTGGACGTAGGTCTCGACCCACTTGAAGCCCATGGGGTCCTTCAGATCGCGCTGGGCGAGCAGTGCCCAGGGGGTCGCCGCATGATCCTCGACGACGCGATGTAGCAGCGTCTCGGCCTCACGCGCGGCGGTCGCCGCCTTGTCGCTGTACTGGATCGCCTTGTCGGGCACGAGCCTCCAGGCGTTGGACCTGGGGTTGGTGAACTTGGGGGGATCCTTCTTCATCCGGGCGCAGGCCCAGTTGTATTCGTAGCACCGGACCTTCATGGCCAGGAGGCGCCCGCGGATCAGGTCGTAGTGGGCCTGCCATCGGCGTGAAGTCTCGCGGTCGCGGAGCTTGGCCGCGGCGTTGATGGGTACGAGGGCTTCGTCGACCGTGTAGGCGGTCCGTTCGGCGACGCCCTGATTGTTGGCCATCACGTCCTTGAACTCGGGGACGTCCGCCGGCGGGAAGAACAGGCCGGGCATGCCGGGCAACTGCTGCTGGGTGATCAGGGCGGCGTTGATGACTGCCTGGCGCAGGGGGGAGTGCGTAACCTGCTTCTCGTAGACTTCGCGGCGGTCCCAATCGGGCTTGTATTCGCGCATCCGGGCGGGATCGAAACCCATGCGGCGGGTGTCGAAGCGGGTGATGAAGTAGATCCCGCCGGTGGCGCTGGCCAGCCGGCTGAGCGCGTAGGGGCCGAAGCCGGATTCGAGGACCTCGTACTGGGGGCCGTCGTACCAGAACGGCATCCGGATCTGCTCGAGCATCACGCTCTCGGGGCCCTGGCGCACCGGGACGCCGTGGAACACATGCTTGGTCTTGGGGTCGGTGTAGTTCACATAGTTCAGGGTGCGGCCGAAGATGGCCTGCGAGCCGAGCACATACACGGGCACCTTGGCGCGCCGGGCGGCGGCGATGGCGTCCTCGAGCCGCCCCTCGTCGTCGCCGACCTCATCGGTGACCACGATGACCATCGTGCGGTAGTTGTGGCTCTTGCCGTCGCGATACTTGCCCCATTTGTTGACGATCTCGGCGACGGTGGTGAAGGTCGTCTCGACGCCGCTGTCGTCCTGGGCGACGGTGTTGATGGCCTCGAGGATCTCGGACCGCTCGGCCGTCGGCTTGGGGAGCAGGGCCTTGCGGTCCTGGCCGAAGCTGACGACCATCGTCAGGAGGCCGTCGGCGGCGAGGTTGCTCTCATCGAGCTGCTTGATGTGGGCGTAGACGGTCTCGATGTGCTTGCTCAGCCGCTGTCGCTCGGCCTGGAGGCTGCCGGAGGCATCGAACGCCCAGACGACGAGGGTCGGTTCCTTCTCCAGGTGCCGGACGATCTCGACGGCGATCCGGTCGACCGCCCCTTCCACGCCGCCGACCATCTCGGCGCCGTTGCCCTTGATCGAGACGGTCTGGCCCAGCATGGTCGCGGTGGGCAGGATGAGCTCGGTCGCCTGCTTCACGTCCAGCCTGGCGAGCTCGGGGGCCAAGGCGTGGTTGGAGTCCTGTACGGCCGAAACGGGCACGCCGCCCGCGGTGCTCGGCGCCGAGGTGATCGTGGGCGCCAGCATCGGGGCGAAGGAGCCGGCCGACGCCATCGGGGCCGGCGGCTCGAGCGATTGGTCGAGGTCCTGAAACGTCGAATCCGACGAGACCAGGTTGTCCACCATCTCCGACCGGAACTCCCGTCGCTGCGATTCCTGATGCGCCTGGAAGCCGGCGAACGCCAAGCCGGCCAGCAAGAGCCCGTGGAACGTCAGGCTCATGAACAGGGCGGGCAGCTCGATGTCAAGCCGGCCTCCCGTCCAGGTCGTCAACCAGGGAAATCGCGATTCAAGCCCCCGCAGTAATTGACCCACCACGGTTTTCAGGCTCCTCAATGATCGACCAGTCGTGCAGTAACCCTTTTCGCACTCGGGTCGGCATCCGCTCCCCGGCCCCGCCGACTCCATCCTATTCCTCTCTCTACGGCCCGGCACCCCAATTGTGACGGCAACTGTGGTGGCATGCGCCTATGAATCCACACGCCACTCATACTGAGTCTAATCGTTTCTGAGCAGGAACGTCATACCCATCGGTCCTCATTCCGGCGATTTCCCAGATCTTTTGGCATAACCGGTTTCGCGGGAATGGTTTCGGTTCGCGAACCTCGATCCGGTGCCTGGAGATTGATCGGCCGCGAGTCTCCCGATCTGCCGGTTCCGTCCGGCAGGCACGAGGGCGGCACGATGAGAAGGCGAAGGCGGGATAGACTGCTCCTCTCTGTATCTAAACGATCGGGGGGCGAAAAGGATTCGATCGGCTTCGAGAAATGTCCCGGCGGCGCGAGACTTGCCCGGAGTTCTTCGCGGGCGAGTCCCGAGGATCGATCGAGACCGAAAAGGAGGCCGACATGGCCAACCAGGGGAGGCAGACAGGAAGGGGCGGTGCGGGGATGGGACCCGATCCGGATCCGGCCGGGAAGGGGGATGATTCGGGAGCCAACCCTGGCGTTGGCGAGACGGGCGTCCCCTTGCCGACCGGCGACAAGCCCGACCCGCGCGGCGGCACCATCGTCCCGGACTTCGAAGACATCACCGAGCCGACCGGCGACGCGAACTTCCCCGACCCGTCGAAACCCATCTCGGTGGAATCCGGAGCGGTCCGGGGGTCGGTGTTGACTGGTGACGGGCCGATTCGCGACTGATACGATAGGTCCTTCGGCATCGAAATCGAAGCATAACGCAGGGCGCTGCCCCGCGGCCAATCGACGGGGAAGTCGCCGGCGGTCCGGGCGTCGGGGTGACCGGCGGAATCCATCAGGAGAAGGCTCATGTTCGTGAGAAAGTGCTTCCACCTGGCGACGATCCTGTTCATGCTCGGCCTCCCGATGCTGGCGGCGGGCTGCGGCGACAGTAAGCGGGACGTGGGCGAGCCGGGCGGCAAGGCCAACGCCGCGACCGAGCGTGGCGCCGGGCCGACGACCGCAAGCCCGGGCGGTCCGAACGTCACCCCGAATGAGGGGACGCCCCCCGTCGGTCGTTGACCGGCAGGGCAGGGGACCATCTGACGTGTGATTCGCCAGCCCGGATCTCATGGACGTCTCGACTCCCTGACGGGCCTTCGGCTGTGAGTGAGAAGGGATTGCCGATTCCAGATTACGAATTTCAGATTCCAGATATCGGAAGCCTTTGATCTGGAATCTGGGATCTGGAATGTTTCCAGCAGGGTGCACCGGTTTTGAAGTCGAACTACTTCGCCTCGGTGCCTTGCTTCTTCTTGAGGGCGTCCAGCTCCTTCTGCCGGTCGAGGTGCGACTGGCCCTCGGTGATCCATCGCGGTGCCTTGTCGCCTTTCAGGTAATGGCCGAACCATTCGAGGATGCGGTAGTGATAGTCGACCTGGTTCGGCTTCTTGGCCAGGCCGTGGTTCTCGCCCGGATAGACCAGCATGACCACCGGCTTGCTCGCCAGGCGTGCGGCGTTATAGAGCTCGACGCCCTGGTTCCAATCGACGGCGCCGTCCTCGTCGCCGAACGTCACGAGGAGCGGTGTCTTGAGCTTGTCGATCTGGAAGATCGGTGAGTTCTTGATGTAGGTGTCGACATCCTGCCAGAACGGCCGATCCATCCGGCCCTGGCTCTCGTGGAAGATCCAGGCGTTGGTCTGGCCGGAGTTCCAGTAGATGCTCACCGACATGCTCATCATGTTCGTCAGGGGCGCACCGGCGGCCCCGGCGGCGAAGAGGTCGGTCTGGGTCACGAGGAAGGCCGTCTGGTAGGCCCCCCACGAGTGGCCGACGAGTCCGACCTTCTTCGGGTCCACCTTCCCCCCCTCGAGCACCTTCTTCACCGCCGGCACCACGCAATCGACCGCCGACAGCCCCGGGTTCTGCGCCCGGTAGACGATGTCGGGCATGAAGACGAAATACCCCTCCGCCGAGAAGACCGACGCGTTGTACGGGCTGCGTTCCGAGGGGGTCGTGTAGGCGTGCAACCGATCCGAGAGGCGCTCGTAGATGTACACGATCATCGGGTACTTCTTGCCCGGCTCGTAGTCGGCCGGGTAGATGAGGGCGCCCTGGAGCGGCTTGCCGTCGGCGTTGATGTAGTCGACCAGCTCGGAGCGTCCCCAGAGGTAATCCTTCTGGAACGGGTTGGTCCGCGACGCCTGGCGAGGCGCGCCGAGGTCGGGCCCGGCGACGAAGATGTCGGGCGAGTCGTCGTAGTCTTCCTCGATGAACGCGAAGACGTCGGCGTCCTTGGCCTTGAGCAATTGCAGGAACTCCCTGGGCTTCCAGACGAGCGTCTCCCGCTTCTCGCCGGGCTTGAGCCGGGCATAGCCCGAGTACTTGCTGGTCTCGCCGCTGATCGACAGGTACATGGGCTGATCGAGCCGCAGGTATCGGTCGCCGTCGCCCTCGAAATCGAGGCGGATGCGGCGGTGGATCACCTTGTCCTTGCGGCCGTCGGTGAGCCGCTTCGGGTCCTTGCCTTCGGGCTTGAGCAGCCAGGCATCATATCGGTCGTTGAGCAAGAGGTGGGCGCCGTCCTTGGTCCAGGTGGTGGGTCCGTAGGGGGGCTTCTCGTCGGTGAGGGTGGTCAGCTCCTCGTTCACGAACGAGACGCCGAGTCCGCCGGTGAGATTCGCGTGGGCCCCGGTCTTCAGGTCATAAGACCACACGTTCTTGTCTTTGACATAGAGGACATGCCGGCCGTCGGGACTGGAGCCGAGGGTGTACTTGAGGCGGTCGAGCACCTTCTTGCGGTCGCCGGTCTTGACGTCGATCAGGTAGACGTCGTGCAAGGTCGGGCCGAACTTCTTCTCGTGCGCGTGCGGCGTGTTGTCGAGGCCGAGGGCGTGCTTCTGGCCTTCGAGGAGGACGACGTCCTCGGTGAGGTCGTTGCCGAGCGGCACGAGCTTGCCGTCGTCGATCCACCACGCCGCCAGGTAGTTCTCCCGCTGCTTCTGCGCGACCCGCTTCTTCTGCAAGGGGATGATGTCGATGTCCTTCGCGTGCCAGACCTCGACCCCCGCTGGCTCCTTCAGCGTGTCGCGCAACGACTTCTTCGCCGCGGGCTTCTTGGGCTCATCTTTCTTGGGTTCGTCTTTCTTGGACTCATCCTTCTTGGCCTTGGGTGCCGGCTTGTGTTCCCAGGACTTGATGCCGAAGAAGAGGGTCTGGCCGTCGTCGGACCACCGCAGGTTGGCGAAGTCGACGACGCGGTGTTCCTTGGGAAATGAGTCGTCCCTGGCGAAGTCGTAAGTCGCCTTCCTCGGCTTGGGCTGGGCGAGGTCCCGCCAGGCGAGGACGACGAACGAGGCGTCCTCCTCCTTGCCGTGGTCGTTCTCGCGGAGCACGGCGAGGTCGGCGGCGTCCTTGCGCCAGGTGAGCGCGGTGTACTTGGCGCCGGCGGATTCGAGAGTGCGGATCAGGCCCGTCGCGGTGTCGTAGACCTGGATGCCGTTGCCGGCCTTTCCCTCGGCGTCGATCACCAGGGCCAGGAGCGTCCCCTTATCATTGAACTCGTAGTTGGCGACGTTGCCGAAGCTGGTATCGATGCCCGAGTCGAGGTCGCGGACGACGATATCGGTGCCGGCGCTCTCTCGGCCCTTGATCGGGTAGCGTCGCATGACCAGGAACTTGCCGTTATAGCTGAACGCGGCGGTCGCGACGTCATCGATGGTCGTCGACTGGCCGCCGACGAGGTTCCGCACGCCGAGCTTGGATTTGACCGCCTCCTTGGTCTTGGCCGCCTTCTCCCGATCGGCCTCGGAGACGCCGATGGTGTAGGCCAGCCACTTCCCATCCTTGGAGAACTGCGGCCTGGCCCCGTGGGGGAGTGTCTCGGTGGCCTCGGTGGCGAGCATCCGCAACCGCATCTCCCCTTCGCCGTCGGCCCGGGCGATGCCATAGGCCAGCCATCGCCCGTCTGGCGAGAGCGCCGGGGCGCCGAGCGATTCCCACGCCCCGTAATCCTCCGGCCGGATTGCCCGCTTCACCGGAGCCTTCGCCCTGGTCTCCGGCGCACCCGGAGGCGGTTGCTGGGCCACCACGCCGGCCACGAACAGCAACATCACCAGGCCCGTCCCCAACACGCGATCGCGGAAATGCCTGTTCATGACCCACCTTTGAGCCGGTACATGACCCAAATTCTGTAAGTTGTCCATCTTCCAGTGTCATCGAGATCAAGTCAATCGCCGAGAGAAAGGTTGCGATTGCTTGTCAGTAGACCGATGGGCCGGGGAACGATTGGCCGTTTGAGGTGTCTTCCTGCGTTGCATGGATGTCCTGGCTCCGTTTCCCAGGGTGAGGTCCGCGGGGGGCTGCACACTATTCACTCTATAGTTGAGGGCGCGGGCTTCTCGCCTTCAATGACACATATCAGGTCTCGATGCCGGATCCTCTGGGCAATCGACTTTGTGTAATCGTCAAAGTTTTCCTATTCCGTGTAATCGTGGCTTCGTTTTGCGTGATTTCTGCGACGCCCTGTCCGCTCCTGACGAGATAATCGGCAGATCTTGTGCATCCCTCGCAGTCTTGGGTTCGTTCGTCACGTTTTCCCCGATCGTCCCAAAACGACTACGGGCAACTCGACACTTTACGCGACAAAGCGCCGAGATTTCGGCGCCGAACACGTGGGAAAAGGGCCAAACCGCTTGGCGCGAGGGCATGTCAGTGTCAACCTGCACCTGCCTCGAATCCGGGTGTTTTGGGACGATCCCCGTTTTCTTGACGGCTCGCTGGCACGGATGGATTCGTTCGGCGCGTGATTGCATCCGGTGAGCCGTATGGCTGGTATCTGGCAAAGTAAGAGAAAGAAAGAGAAAGAAACTCTTCAGCTTGGACCAGTGGGGTTCCCATGCTGGGTGTTGAGGTATCCTCAGCCCCACTTCGGAGAATCCTCCCATGCGTGCA
>JBKQHM010000760.1:0-12244 GCA_052148775.1 Isosphaeraceae bacterium
CGACTCCAACGCCACCACAGCCTCCCCAAGTACGATGTTCTGATCCAACCTCAACCCGTCTGACAGACCTTAAGTGGCCCAAAGCCAAAATCACGAGTCAAGACGAGCTTATTTTCAGGGAGTTCCCGATACTGCCTGAGCTATGACTCGTCCAACGTCTACAAGGCCCGGGCCGACGCTCTAATGGATACGGCGTGGGCATAGATGGAGCTGCTGAGGCAAGGATATGACTCGAAAGCATCGACCACTCGCAGAGATGCTCGCCGGCAGCGAATTCGACATGCATCATTGCGCGCTATGCCGAGTTGGCATCAGCGGGACCGGATCAATCTGTCCAGAAAGGGAGATGAGATCCATAGCGCCATCGGGCCGTGATCGTATCGCTCGCTCGGCCTCCCGAGCAATACGATCACGCCTCGTACTTGGGGGGCTCGGTCAGCGACTTCGAAGCGGGCTCCAAGTATGCCGTTCGGGCGGACAGCTCGAATTGGCACCTCACGGTGCTTTACTGGGAGCCCTTCCAGGGCAAGATCGATCTCATTCTCGAAACTCCATGAGTGAAATCGATCGTTCGAGCGGTCGCCCCGGATTCCACTCGGCGATCAGCCAAAAGTCTACTGGTTCTGCGTCCCCGCTCCCGGAGCCGTGTCCTTGGAGGGCGTCGCGGCGGGATCCGCCGGCTTCGGCGTTTCCGCGGCTTTCTCCTTGGGCGGAGTGGCAGCGGCATCGGCCGGCTTCGGCGTTTCGGCGGCGCCCGGCGGTTTCGACGCCTTGGACTCGGCAGCGGCTTTGTCGGCCTCTTCTTTCGCCTTCTTCGCGGCGAGCTCCTTGCGGATCTCGGGGAGCGATCTCGGCGTCGGCATCGGTCCGGCGGGTTGGGGAGGACCCTTGATTTCACTCGGGAGTGGCGCCCTCGGAGCGCCGGGACCGGGTTCGGCATCGCAGGCGGGGAGAACCACAAGGGCCGTCGAGAGAAGCAGGGCACGCCGGGTTAGCAACATCATGGGATTCCTCTTGGTCATTCGGGCGTTCGTATCAGTCTCCAAAGCTCAAACGTCATGACGTTGAAATATGCTCAAGCAATACAGGTCTGGTATAGCAGCATTTGTCGCGTGGATCGTGGGCGTGGTATGAATCCAGCCTGAAACGATCGCATCGGGATGCTTGTCTGCGCGTAAAGGCGGACGGTCATCTCTTTCAAGAGACCGTCCGCCGTGGAACCTTGCCCGTCGATTACCTCGGCAAGAAAAAAAATCCTACGAGCCCGACGCGCCCGCGAGTGAATGGCTCATCCACGCCGGAATCCACTCGCGGGCGCGTCGGGCTCGGGTGTGCCGTTCTAGCTTGCCAGGGTAATACACCGGCTCTTCAGGAGGTATCGGAGAAGCAAAGTCAAGAGCTGTAACCGCTTACGACGATACTTCGAGCGGCCCAAGGGTCATCGAGACGATCCTGAGGTCGCCTCGATCATTCTGCCAGTCCTCGATATCAAGGAGTAGCCGTCCCCGCACCTCCCGGATGCACGGTCCGCATGCCGCGCTTGACGGCTTTCGGCGGTTCGGGAGCGGGACCGGAATCCTTCACTGAAGCAGCGGCGGGTGCGGTGGGTGGGGCCGAGTTGTTGCACCCGATCGGCAAGAACGCCAGTACGAGCGCATAACAGACCCTTTTCAGCTTGTACATCGGGAGTCTCCGATAGTTGATAGGCGACAAGGACAAATCAGTAACTATCGGAGCTGACGGTCTCTCCGCCGGCCCGCGTGCTGAGCTGCCGGTAGACCCCGGTCATGTTAGTTCCCGTCGTGCTCCAAGTCGGGGTCCCCATGTTAATCGTCTGCTTGAGGAAGTGGACCGACCCATCGCCGAACAAGAAATTCGCGCCCCCCGGGTGAAGGCTGCGGAAGCCGTACTGACCGGCCTGACGAACGTCGGGTGAAGAGAAGTACAGCCAGTCATCGCAGTTACCCGTCAACCATTGCCAGCCGCCGTCGAAATTGGTGACGTCGCTCACCATGAGTGGGGCGTTGATTGCCGGGCCAGTCCCCGCGAGGCATTGCGGGCGGGCCGTGTTGTTGCCGATGTTCGAGGAGAACCACAGGGCGCGGGTCCAACTGTTGAAGACCGCATCCGGGTCATTGATGTATCGGGAGAACTCGCCAGCGAAAATGGTGTTGCTGGTGCCGTCGGTAACGCTCGCAACTTTGCAGATGAACCCGCCACCGAACACGCCGTCGGGCTGAATATCGGGGCTGGTCGTGCACGGGCCGCCCGGACCGCCGGGGCAACCGCACCACCAATGCCAGATGTCGCGGGTGCCGGCACAGGCGGCGTAGGAGCACTGGGTATAATAGTTGCCCGAGCCGCTGACCTGCGATTGCTGAGGCTGGTCCGACGGGCAAACGAACGAGTTGACCTTGGCGAGCAAGCCGGTCGATTGGATGAACATGATCGGGGCCGCCCCGCCCGTCGGCATCGTGAAATTGATGGAGTTGTAGATGGTTTGCTGTTCCATCATCGGCATCAGCAGCAGGAACATGCTGAATCCCCGCGACGCCTGGCTGCAATCCATCGGCGACTCCTGGTAGTGAATCGCGCCGGGTGGATAGCTACCCTGGGAACTCTCGTAGTTGCTGATGGCCAGCCCGATCTGCTTCATGTTGTTCACGCACTGGGAACGACGGGCCGCTTCCCGTGCCGCCTGGACCGCAGGCAACAGGAGCGCGATCAGGACCGCGATGATGGCGATGACCACCAGCAGCTCGATCAGGGTGAAGCCGCCAACCGTAGATCGTCGTCGACTCGGAGTCGTCATTTCAGTTTCTCCCTCACGAGGATCAAGGAATTAGGAGTGATGAAAACCTGGAGCTTCAACACTAAGAGATCAATGAGACCTATGCATGGAAGGAGAGGTATGCATGCACCGCTCTCGGAAGTCCGGCTCAGGACCGATAAATTGAAAATGAGTGCTCAACGAACCCGGTCTGTCAATACCATGACCGCGGAGTCAGAAATAGTGAAGGACAGAGGCGAGGCGATGAATGAAATGCACACGCCGCTTCAGAACAGGACGTACGTGAATATCCTGAGATGGATCAAACGTCCTGAGCGTGTCAAGCCAGCGTCAGAGAACTTCGTCACAGCTCAGGGATACCGATCCAGGCTCGCACTCATTCAACGGCATTAAATGTATCCCGAGATCGCCCAAATGTCAAGTTCTATTAAGGAAATAGACTGGCGTCATGATGTCTGGCCGACTTTCCGCTCCCCGTCCTGGACATCACATCATGTCCTCTCGGCAATCGGCTTGGCCGCATCAGCATCGCCGTCACAACCGAGGAGGTCGCATCAAAACCAAAGTACGGATCCTGATTTGCGGAGAATTACGCAGATTTGACATTTCTGTGACCTCTGAAATCGCTGCGATCCATGCCAGTCGGTTGGCCCTGGTCACTGAAACCTGCGTAACGACGATTTCGACTGAATTGATCGGGAGTGGATACATCGCGCGAGTGGTGGTCTTCAGGACAACCGAAACCCGCGAGGGGGGGAATGATGAATCGCAGGAGGTTGGACGAAACCGAGACCGTCCCTGTGACCCGGCTCCTTTCCGTTTCGAGGGAACGAAAAAGCCTCGCCTGCCGGACGGGTCAGCGGGCGAGACTCCTGGACGTTGAGCGAGAAGCGGGCCGGGATCGATGGACTTTCGGCTGACTCGTCCCGATCGATCGAAGTCGATCAATCCGTGAGCGTTTCCTTGATGTTATGACCGCGCGTATCTTCGGACTCGCTCGAGCCGGACGACTTCAGTTCGGTCTCGGCATCTTTCTCGCCCTTAATCTCGGTCTTCTTCACCTTGAGGTGCGATTCCATCCACTCGGCGGCCTTCTCGAATCTCACCTTCTCGTTGGCGCAATGCTCTTCCCATTTCTTGATCCGCGCGAGTTGCTTCTGGGCTTTTCGGTATCTCGACTGGTCTCCGGTTACCCCGAGTACGCGCGATTCGTGCTCCAGGGCGACTTCGTCGAGCTTCGCCTTGTCCGCGGCCTCCTGGAAATTGAAGGCCATCTGGCGGTAATAGGCATCAACGTCCTGGGTCATCGCCGCGCACCCGGCGAGACAAGGCCCCAGGATGAATAGCCCCAAGATACGCGATCGCAGCCGCCATCGAGTCCGATCCATGATACCTGGCATCACCGCGACCTCCATGTCGACGGCCAGTCTTTCCGCGGACGGGCCGCGGTGAGGATGGTGCCGGATCCATCCGGCAACCTTATACTGAGTATCGGGATGATATGTCGCTGGGCGAAAGCGCACAACCTCAATCTTCGACGCCCAGGCAGATGCTGGGTGCATGCACCACATCCAGCCGGTCGATCTGCTCGAGGGCGGTATGGAGGTCGGCCTGGATCGCGAGATGGGTCATGATGACCAGTGGGACGGGACTGTGCGTGGATGCGTTGTCGCCGGAATCGTGCTGGATGACGCTGGCGATGCTGATCCCCTGCTCTCCCAGGACCTGGGCCAACCGAGCCAGGACACCCGGCCGGTCGGCGATCGTGAAACGGAGGTAATATCGGCTCTTGACCTGGCTGGGCGGGGTCAACGGGACGGGCGGCACGGACTCGGACCAGAGATTGCGAAGGCGAGCGGGCAGGCCGGCGCGGCCGCTCACCACGTCGATCAGGTCTCCGACGACGGCGGACGCAGTCGGCAACGCGCCGGCGCCTTGCCCGTAGAACAGCGTGTCGCCGACCGCGTCGCCGACGACGCGGATTGCATTGTAGGGGCCGCCGACGTCCGCGAGCGGCGTCCCCTGCCGGACCAGGGTCGGTGCCACGCGGAGCTCGAGCCCGGCCGTCGAGAGCTTCGCCAGCGCCAGGAGCTTGATGCGGTAGCCGAGTTCGCCCGAATACTTGAGGTCGGCCGGCTGCAATCGGTCGATCCCCTGACGAGGGATGGATTCGAGCCGCACATTCGCCTCGAACGCGAGCTGTGCCAGGATCGCCAGCTTGTGCGCCGTGTCGGTGCCATCGACGTCGAGCGTGGGATCGGCCTCGGCATAGCCGAGCTGCTGGGCCTGACGCAGCGCATCGTCATAAGGTAGACCCTCGGTGGTCATCCGGGTCAGGATGAAGTTGCACGTGCCGTTGACGATCGCGGCGAGGCTCTGGACCTGGTTAGCCACCAGCGCGACGCTCAAGGCCTGGACGATGGGGATTCCGCCGCCGACACTCCCTTCGAACGCGACGGCCCGGCCCGAGGCGCGGGCCTGAGCGAAGACCCGCGTGCCGTGTTCGGCGAGCAGGGCCTTGTTCGCCGTGACGACGTCCTTACCGGCGGCCAGCGCCGACGTGACGTACTGGAACGCGGGATCCGTACCTCCCATGGTCTCGATGATGACATCGACTTCGGGATCTTCGATGAGGCGGCGGACCTCGGTCGTCACACGGACGTCGTCGAGGCGAACGCCGCGGGCCTTCTTCGGATCGCGGACGGCGACCCATTTCCAGCGGATCGGCCGGCCGGCGCGATGCTCCAGACGATCGGCATGCTCGGTCAGGAGCTTCGCCACGCCGGTCCCTACCGTACCCAGGCCGATCAGGCCAATCGTGACGTGTTCCATGTCTCTCCCGGTTTCCTCGCGATCATTCCTGGCAGCGGAACCACCACGTCCCTCGCCAGATCAAGAGTAAGGTTTGCGGCACGCGGCGTGCAACCCGATATCAACCCTCGATGATAGTCCTCCGATGCCAGGCCCGTCGTGTCGATCACCTTCGACGACGACCGAATCATCCATACACGGCCGATCAAACGACGCGAATCCTCCATCCCACAACTTCGGCCAGGAACCGTTCAAATCAAAGTATATTGGCACAAGAATTATCTGATATCTCGATGCGTTAGCCGATGCTTTGCCTCGATTCTCCCGCCGGAAGTCTCCGCTTCATGGAATTCGGTCGGTTTGGCATGAGGCAACCGTGGTTTCTTAAGATCCATGGTAGAGGCAACATACGAGAGCTTATCGACGTGGGGTCTTCGGCGTTCGAGTACTTGCGCTCAAGATCCCAGGCTTGCGGAGTGAAGGGGTGCCCGCTCTCGAGATCTCGGGTTCTTCAAGAGCGGTTGATCACCGCCAGCCCGTGGGCTACTCTGGACGAGTTCGGCGTCCGATCGTCGACAGGATCGAATTCGGTCGAGTTGAAGACCGCTTCCAGGAATCCAACGCGAGGGTTGCTTTATGGATCACCCGCAGCTCGAAGTCCATATCTATCAGATCACGGACGACAGCATGATGAAGAAGAACCGCACCGATGGCACCGGGTGGGATTGGTGCTGGGCGGACTGGCAGCGGACCTGGATGAACAACACCCCACAGCGCTATGCCTACCGTTGCTTGCCGCTGACGATCGTCAACCAGACGGGATGGTGGATCAAGAACCCGGTCGGATTCACGGCAACCTGGCGCGGAGGGACCTATCCCGGCTCCATCGAATTCCAGTTCGACACGTCGCCCGAACTCTGGTCGCAGTGGATCAACAGCCAGTTCGGCGAGGGGATCATCACCTGGAACACTCCGTTCCTCTTCCGGACGAAGCCGGAAGGATCCCGGCTCCTGGTCTGCGGGCCGGTGAATTACTTCAAGGCCAATGCCCATCCGCTGACGGCCCTCATCGAGAGCGACTGGATCAGCATGTCCTTTACGATGAATTATAAACTTGCGATTCCCCATCAGCCCGTCCGGTTCGACCTCGGCGAGCCGCTCTTCCAGGCGATCCCCCTGGTGAGCAACGTGTGCGCGGACCTGGAGAAGGCGACAGTCACCTTCCAGAAGCTCTCCGATGATCCCGATCTGTGCCGCGCCTACCACGAATGGGATGTGGCACGACGCCAGTTCCACGAGCAGAAGAACAAGGGCGAGGTCAAGCCGGACGACTGGCAGCGCGATTACTTCCAGGGCCGCGATGCCATCGGACGCGAGGTGGCCACCAGCCACATGATCAAGGTGAAGCCGCCGCAGATCCTGATGGGATCATCCAAGCCTCCTTCGCCATGAACCCTTTCAACGGCCGGCACGTCGAGGTGGCGTACCCCTCCACGGTTGTGATTCATTCGGGAGCCCGAGCATCATGGGGATTTCCTCGACTTCAGTCCGTGAGCAGAAACCGCCGGGGTTTCAGGACCAGGCCCTTCACGATCAACGATTCGAGGCCGCGCAAGGCCCCTCCACCCCGGACGATCGGGACGGAGAGCGGCCGAATCCCCCGGCCGAGGCGAGGAGTCAGCCGGATTCTCGCCCCTTTGATGACGAGTGGCGCCGCTGGATCGCGGAGAACCTCCTGGTCGCGAATAGCCCCGAAAGCGTCCTCGACGTGCTCAAGGCCAGCGGTTTCTCGCCGAAAGAGTCGGAGGACGAAATCCGAAAGGCGCAGGAGAGCCCGTATCTCCGCGGCTCCGAGTTACTGATGAGTCGCTTGAGAAAACGCGAATGGGTCCTCTCGGTCTACCGGAAGCTGAACCGACTGAGTCCCGAATCGGGTGCGATCGAGCGCAGGCACAGGCTATCGCGCGACGAATTCCTCAAGGAGTATTACACGACCAATCGGCCTGTCATCATCACGGGGATGATGGACGACTGGCCGGCGATGAAGAAATGGAGTCTCGACTACTTCGCCGAGAAGTTCGGTGACCGCGTGGTCGAGGTCCAGATGAACCGAAACGCTGGCGATCAAGGTGCCCAGTACGAGATCAATCGCGAGCGATTCATCGGCAAGATCAAGTTCGGCGAATTCCTCGAGCGGGCTCGCACGGCCGGTGAGACCAACGACTTCTACCTCACGGCGAATAACAACTCCTCGAACCGGAGCATCCTCCCGGAGCTCTGGGACGACATCGGTCGGCTGCCCGAGTACCTCCGGAGCGACCAGCCGAGCGGCTTCTTCTGGATGGGACCGGCCGGTACGGTCACGCCGTTCCACCACGACCTGACCAACAACTTCATGGCCCAGGTGATGGGTCGAAAGCTGCTGAAGATCGCCCCTTCGTGGGACCTGCCATTGATGCGGAATCATCACCACGTGTTCTCACAGGTCGATGGACGCGTCACTCCGACGGCGCCGAGCCCCGCATTCGGCTCGCCCCAGATCCTCGAGTGCGTCATCCATCCCGGCGAGATCCTGTTCCTCCCCATCGGTTGCCTCCATTATGTGCAGGGCCTCGATATCACCGTGACCATCTCATTCACGAACTTCGTCTTCGACAACGACTTCTCCAGCTTCTACTCCTGCTATTGCCCGGTGTAGATCGGCGAAGAAGATTGAACGCGTATGGATTCTTCGTGATTGGCCAGGACCCCGTCGAGGGTCCTGGCCTTCGTCGTCGTCGATGGGCCTCTTGGGCTTCTCGACCTCTCGGCCGGATCATCGGAGTTTGTGCTGCGGACCGAGATCCATCCCTGATAGAATCGTCGCCGGGGACTTGCGGGCATCTGTCCCAACGTTCCGGCACTGGAGCCGACATGCCGTGCTGGAATTTGCTCGTGTGCCCTCTTGCGATCGCCCTCGTTGCATTGCTGCCGGGACAGTTCCAATCCCAGGATTCCGGTTCGATGAGTAAGCTCCGTGCCAAGACATCATCCGAGTCCTATGAGACTCGCAAGATCGAGGGATGGACGGTCCTGGTGAATCAGGGATTCCTTCGTCGGCGATCCGCCCTCGCCGAACAGACATTGAGGCTCTTGGAATTCCAGCTCTACCAGATCGTCCGCAGGCTCCCGAAGACGGCCGTCGCGAAACTCAGGAAGGTGCGGATCTGGGTCGAGGAGGACGAGCCGAACACGCATTGCATGGCCTACCATCCCAACGCCGATTGGCTCAAGAATCACGGCGTGAATCCGGAAAAGGAGAAATGCGTCGAGCTGGCGAACGCCCGGAACTTCCTCGATTGGACGCTGGAACAACCGTGGATGGTCCTCCACGAGCTCTCCCACGCCTACCATCACCAGTTCCTTCCTGACGGGTTCGATAACCCACCGGTGAAGGCTGCCTACGGCCGGGCGATGAAGGCGAGGCTTTATGCGAAGGTCCTCCGGATCAGCGGTCGAGAAGAAAAGGCCTATGCGGCTTCGAACCCGATGGAGTATTTCGCCGAGGCGACCGAGGCGTACTTCGGCACGAACGACTTCTATCCCTTCGTCCGCTCGGAACTGCGGAAACACGACCCAGACGCTTACGAAATGCTCGCGAGGCAATGGGGAGTCGAGGAAACCAGGTCCGAGAAGAAGACCGCCAGTCGTGCGACTCGGAAGGCGAGCCCAACCAAGGGAAAACGCGCGTGATGCCTCGATCGAGTCGCCGAGATCTCATCGATTTCCCATCGAGTCGACCAACCTTCAGAGGACATCAGGCGCCCACCATGGGCTCCGCCGTCGATGGCATCCGGCGCTTTTTCGTCGTCGGTCCATTGAGGACTGGCTCGTCGTTGATGGCTCGCTGCATCGACGATCATCCCGCAGCGACGAACTCTCACGCCGCGGGAAACTTCGCCCGCTTGGCCCGATCCGATTTCAAGTCGAGGCTTCGGGACGGGATATCCGATTCGCGAGTTTCTCCCCGAGCCGCCGAAGCCATCCCTCGGATGGGATGCCATATGGCCGGAATTTCTCGAGCCGGTTCTGCTCTTCGCTGTGGAAGAGCGCCCGATGGCCGCCGAGCTTGCTGGCGACCGGCGTGTCGAGCATGTGGCCGGAATCGGCCGGGCTCATCTGGAACAGGACGCGCATCTCGAATTCGCGGAGGATCTGGTGCGTGAAATAGCGGTTGAGGCTGTTCACGGTGTCGCACCAGACGATCAGGTGTACACCCAGGCCGGCGCCTTCGCGCAAGATCACGTCCAGGTGGTCGGCGGGGCTGGCATCGTCCTCGCGTCGCGAGAAGCTGAATTCGTCCTCGCGGCGACGCAGGTCGCGGAATCGTGGCAGGTCGTGGATGAAAAGGAAGATCTCGGGGCCGTCGGCGCTCGCCTCCTGACGCCGATGGACCTCGCCGGCCAGCTCGGCGAGGATTCGTCCGGTGTCTCGCCAGCCTCCGACATCGACCCCGTGGGGCAGGACTCCGGTCACCCGTGCCAGCACCTCCGCGCTCGGATGATCCTCGGGCGTCCCGTCGAGAACGATGAAACGCGCCCCCGACCGCACGGTCGCCGACCCGGCCGGCGGATACTGCGCCGCCAGGCTCAGCAGTAGTGAGGCCGCGACCCCGAGTGCGGCCTCGTCGTTCTGCCCGACGATCAGCAGGTGGTTGCCGCCGAGCCGACGGAACAGGGCCGAAGTCGGGTCCTTGATCGCGATCGCGTCGCCGAGCCACGCCTGGGCCGATCGCGGTGAGGCCGGCCATTCCGGGGCGTCGATTCGTTCCTTCAGCAACGGATTGAGCTCCAGGTTGGCCGGGGCATCACCCTCGAAGACGATGGGGGTCCGGGCCAGCACGGGCTTCCGCTCCTGGGCCAGGGCGCGGAGCTCTTCCAGATAAAACTCGCGTCGTTCGTCGGAGAGCCAGACGACCTGGAAGAAGTGGTTGCCTTCCGGCGCGCCATTGGCGTCGTTATAGATCGCCTCGCCGGGCCTCGTCAGCATCTTCGGCGCGACGTTGGTCTCGCTGAGGATCAGGTGGGCGTCGGTCTCGCTGCACTGGAGCGCGATCCGGACGGCCATCTGCCCCAGTGTGCTGCGCCCCAGGCTCATCGCCCCGCTCAGGCTCTGAGAGCCGAGGAGGACATGGATACCGAACGCACGACCCTGTCGGACCAGTCGGTCGAGGCAGGAGGCGGCCTCTTGCGCCAGCTTGTCCTCCTCGACGAAGAACTCCTGGAACTCGTCCACGACGAGCAGGATCCGGGGGAGTGGTGGAGTCCCGGGTGCATTCCGAAAGCCGTTGATGTCCTGGACTCCGGCCTCGCGGAATCGGTTGGCGCGCACGCCCAGCTCGGCGTCCAGCCGCTGGAGCACGCTCAGCCCGAACTCGCGCTCGCTCTCGATCGCCACGACGCTGGCATGCGGGAGCTGATGCGTCGCGTAGATCTTGAACTCGACGCCCTTCTTGAAGTCGATGAGGTAGAGATCGATCTCGTCCGGGCTGTAATTCAGGGCGAGGTTGGTGATCAGCGCGTGCATTAACGTCGATTTGCCCGAACCGGTACGACCGGCGAGCAGGACGTGCTGAGACGTACCCTGCCCGAGCTGGAGGTGTTGCCGCTTGGTCGCGCCCGATTTGCCGAGCGCCACGTCGATGCCGGCGCGGCTGTCTCGCGTCCAAAGGGCGTTGTCGGGCGGGGCGATGAACTCGAAGGGCACCTCCACGCGCTTGGCGTTCTTCGCCGCCGCACCGACGCGCTGGATCTGTCGAGTGGCGAACTCGGCGGCCGGGGCCGGGTCGAGCACCAGCGGGTATCGCCCGAATTCCGGGTCCAACCAGGCGAGCCGGGAGCCGTCCCAGTTGAGTCGGGCGCAATAAGGCCGGACGTCATCCAGCGAGAAATCGGGCGGCATGGGTTTGGAGGGTTCCACGGCCATCATCACGAGGACGCCGCACGGCACGCCGCCGGCGGCGATCGCGGCCAGCCGGGCCGCGGATTTCTCATCGAAACGCGTGGGGAAGTCGGCGATCACCAGCACCCGGTACGGCTCGGCGACCTCCTCGGCGACGGCATTGTATTCCTCGAGGGTGGCGTACTCGTTTCGGAGATACTTCTGCGTCACCATCTCCATGTGGGCCGCCAGGTCGGCCAGTCGCTCCTCGATCTGCCGGGCGTCGGTCCAGACCTGCTGATTGACGAGCGCCCCGTCGAAATCGGCCAGATGCATGAATGCGCCGAAATTGCGGCCGATCCCGATCGGATCGACGATCGTGAATCGAACCTGTCCGGGCGGGAGGCTGGTCAGCAGCCGGAACATCGACGCCTGGAGGACCTCCAGAGCCATTGTGCGGCCCTCTGGCGGGGCCTCGATCAGAAGGTTCGTGGAGGCGGGGAACAAGCGAAGCGCGGGGAGGTCGAACCGGGTGGGCAGACCTGCCATCAATCGGGGGTCGGGCGAGATCCCACCCGGCAAGCTGGCCAGGTCCAGAGGAATCTCTCCGAAGCGGATGACCGGCGGCAACAGGCGGGGGAGCGAGCGGGTCGCCCATGCCGGGTCGTCCCAGCGCGGGCAGTACACGGCAACGTCACGACGGACAGACTCGATCTCCGCCGC
>JBKQHM010000761.1:0-15483 GCA_052148775.1 Isosphaeraceae bacterium
CTTCGTCAGGGCGTCGTCGGTCTGTTGCAGGGCCTGGCTGTAGTTCCCCGACTTGAACGACTCGCGGGCGGCGTCGAACATCGCGATCGCCGGGTTCGCCACGGCCTCGTCCGCCGGCGCGCTCACGGTGTTGATCGGCTGGGAATAGTCGTAGGGAACGACCATGTTTGTGTTCATGCCATAGCCGTAATAGGGATTGGCGTAGGGCATGTAGCCCATGCCGTAGAGGGCCGAGCCGAATCCCCAGGACGACAGGCCCCAACCCAGTCCCATGCCGAGCCCCATGCCCATGCCCATGCCCATACCCCAGCCCCCCCAGCCCCAGCCGGCTCCCCCCCAGGCATTGTTGTGCCATCCCCCGGCGGCGTTATCGTGACCGTTCCAGTATCCGTGTACCCATCCCTGGTGATACCCGCCATAGGCGTTGAACCCATTGGGGCGATACGCGGAGGCCCCGTAGGACCGTCCGCCGACCGCTCCCCCCGAACCGACGGCCATCGCTCCGCGCGATCCGGATGCATACAGGCCCCCCCCGGCCCCGGCCGCGGCGACCCCGCGCGAGCCGCCGGCCACGACGCCGTTCGGACCGGCTGCGAAGCCGGACCGCGAGCCCTCGATGGCCGTCCCGCGCGGGCCGGAAACCGCACCGACGTTGGACCGTCCGCCGACGGCATATCCGCCGGGGCCCATCGCACCGCCGGCGCGGCCGACGTCGGCGTAGGACCGGCCGCCGGCCGTCGTGCCTTCGACCCCGTAGACGCCACGCCCGGCCACTCCACCGCCTGCGCCCCGGGCCCCGTAGCCCGCGGCGCCGTAGTCGATGCTACCGCCCCTCGCCGTGGTGTAGGAACCCGAGCGGGAGCCGTAATCGATCTGACCTCCTCTCATGCCTTCGTAACCACCCCGGCTTCCATAGCTCATGCCCCCGCCGTAGCCACCTCGGTAACCCCCGCCGCTGTAGCCCTCGTGGAAACCACTGGCGCTGTAGCCGCCTCGGTAGCCGCCGCCACCGCTGTAGCCGCCTCGGTAACCGCCGCCGCTGAAACCGCCGGCTCGGCCGCCTCCGCCTCCGCCTCCGCCGCCAAAGCCGTGAGCCATGGCCATCCCTGAGAAAACAGGGGCCGCCAGGGAGGCGATCGCCAGCGTGATCATCGTCTTGCGATTCATCGGGGGCTCCTCGTGGTGTTCGGGGACGAGGCCGGTGCCGACGGCCCTTTCGACCGCAGCCGGGGCGCGGGCGGGACGCGGACCATCACGTAGGCTTCGTTTTCGGGAATCGATTGCTCTCCGAGGACACGGTCGGTCGAGACCCAGCGCAGCACGTCGGGCCGCTCTCTCACCATGACGTTCGTGGACGACGTCGGCGTCCCTTCGGGACGGACGCCCGTGTGCTTGATGGTCCAGCGATCGCCGTCGCGGCTCCATCGTCCCTCGCCGAACCCGCCCTCGGAGTCGAAATCCCAGGAACGGATCTGCCGGGCCAGTGGGTCCCATCCGATGCGCTGGGTCAGGGACATCACCGGCTTGCCTTGCATTTTGACCGTGCAGGAACGGATCAGGAAGTTCTGGTCCTCGGACCACCGGCAATTGATCCGAACCACCGAGTCCGACCCCTCGTCGACCCACTCGCCGATCATCCATTCCAGGTCCTTGAGTCGGTCGTGCGGTCGGATGAACGGGTCCGATTCCTCGCGGATCGAGGCGAACAGCCATCGGCCTTCGCGCTTGACGAAGATGGCCGTGTAGGGACGGGACAGCGGGGCACCCTTGGCCGGCGTGATGAGCGTCCGGCCCTCTTCCTTGGCCAGATCCGGGTTCAGGAACCGGATCGACCCGATCTCGATCGCGATCTTCACGCCGGGGTTGGCGGCGAACGTCTCGGCGAACCGTCGCTCGATCGCGTCTCGCCCCTGGTACCGATCCCCGTCGGCCTCCGCGACTTCGGCATCCTCGGTGAATCGCGCCGCCAGGGCCTTGGTCTCACCCCGGTTATACGCGGCGACGAACGCATCATCGATCGCGAGGATCCCCTTCTCATCGTCGGATTGGCCCTGACCGGTCGCGCCGGCCGCATCGGGCCGGGTCGCGGCGGGCGTTTGTGCCTTCTCCGATCGGGTCGCGGGATCATCGCCGGCGAGGCCGGGGATGGCCAGCGCCGGGATCAACAGGGCCAGGGGGCTGACAGCTCGGAACGTGCGTCGAAGTCGCATGGGATGTTCGTTCTCCAGGGACCAGGAGCGGGATGCGATGGCTCCATCTGCTCGCGGGGCCGAATCCCCAGGACCGCCTCGGCCTTCGAGCCTGGAGATGTCTCGCATTATCCGACTACAGGATAACTCTAATCCACGAAACCGCAAACAATGGCCAGTGAGCCGGCCGAATGAGCCGAATCCCTCTTGGTAGGGTGGGCACGGCCCACCGGGCTTGCGATTGGTGGGCCGTGCCCACCCGACTTACAGAGGATCTTAGCTTGCGATTGGTGGGCCGTGCCCACCCGACTCAGATCGGTTCTCAGTCCGGCGAACCGAGCGGCGGTTCGGCGCGGGTCTCAAGACCCCGCCGTGGGCGGGACCGCAGGTCTCCTTTCGTTCTTGGGATTGGAGACCTTCGGTCGACTCGGTGGCAAGGTCGGGAGACCTTGCCACAACGGGGGACCTTCGGTCGGCTCGGTGGCACGGTCGGGAGAACATGCCACAACGGGGTCTTGATCACGAAAACTCCGGGAAGTTATTCCCGACCCGTTCCTTAGCCCGGCGAACCGAGCTCGGCCGTTTGCATGGTCTCGGCCCACCAGCGATCGGCCTTGTCGGCGTCCCATTCGGCGGCGGCTGCGCAGGCCGCGAGGGCATGCGATAGCGCCTTGACGTCGGGATAACGCTCGCCGGGCTTCTTGGCGAGGCAGCAGAGGACCACACGCTCGAGGTCTTCGGGCACGCCGGGATGGACCTCCGAGGGGGGCACGACGGGGTCTCGGGCGTGGGCCATCATCACGGCGAATGCGCTCTCGCCCGTGAACGGCGGCCGGCCCGTCAGCACGGCGTACATCATCGCACCCAGGGCATAGATGTCGGCCCGGGCATCGAGCGCGCGGTCTCCCACCGCCTGCTCGGGTGCCATGTACAGCGGGGTACCGCTGACCGTCATCTCGCTCGACAGCTCGACGGCGCCCGCGTCCTGGGTCAGCTTGACGAGCCCGAAGTCGAGTACCTTGGCGACGTCCGTCTCGCCGCCGCGCACCGCCACGAAGATATTGGCCGGCTTCAGGTCGCGATGGACCAGGCCCAGCGCGTGGGCCTCGGCCAGGCCGGCGCAGACCTGCCGGAACAGGTAGATCACGCGCCCGGCCGGCAGCGGGCCGTAGGTCCGCACCAGGTCGGACAGGCTCAGGCCCTGGAGGTATTCCATCACGTAATAGAACGTCCCGTCGGGCGTGTGGCCGTAGTCGTAGATCTCGATCGTGTTCGGGTGCGACAGCCGCGCGGCCGACCGGACCTCGCGCTCGAAACGCGCCAGGACGATCGGGTCGGTCCCCGCCTCGGGTTTGATCAGCTTCAAGGCGCAGGGACGTTTCAGCAACTGATGCTCGGCGAGGTAGACCTCGCCCATCCCGCCGGCGCCGAGCTTCTCGCGGAGCTGATACTGGCCGAACTTGCGGGCCTCGTGCAGCTCGGTGCGCAGGCCGTTCACGAGGAACGAGCTGTAAATCGCCAGCGCCGTGCCGATCGCCAGGAACAGGATATTCGAGCCGGCCTCCTCGGCGGAACTGAGCTGTGCGAGGATCGGGGCGATGTCGGGATGCAGTCGAAGCAGGAAGACCGTGGCGACCGGGCCGAGGAACATCGCTACCAGTGCCCGCGCCGAGACCGCAGGCGGGTTCGGGATGAGCGTCCCGTAGATCATCATCAGCACCAGCATCTGGATCAGGCCGTCCTTGATGAAGGCCAGCATGATCGGCGCGTACTCGGGACCGCGGTGCATCAGGTCGAGGCCGACGAAATACTGCGAGGTCATCAAGATCAGCGTGATGCCCAGGAACAGCACGTACTCGACCACCCGGAGTTGCTTGCGCGTCAGCGCCGCCTCGCCGGCCAGCAGGCCCGCGACCGCCGCCGCGAGGATGCTCCGCAGCGCGATCAGGCCCACCCGGAGCGAATAGCGACTCCCTTCCTCGGTGAGCGTCCCGGGGTTGTCGCTGGCAAAGACCCAGACGCACAGCAAGCCGTACGTCCCGGCCAGGAACATCGACGCCGCCAGCAGCCGGCTCCTGCGCAGCGTGTCCGTCTCACCCGCGAGGCTCGCGAGGCTCCCCTCCACCATCCCGACCGCGGGTCCCGGGCGGTAGGTCTGGGAGGACCCGTCGCCCAGCGGCAAGGCCGGGGCCGCGGCCATCGTCGGCTCCAAGTCGATCACGTCGGAGGCGGGCGGGTATTCTTCGGTCGTGAACGTAGACATGAGGCGGTCTCGAGGGTTCGTCTCGTCGATGAGATCGGGTCGTGCTTGGGTCGCTGCTGACGTTGCAAACGGCGTAGCACGGAATTCATTCCGTTTCCCAATCCAACGGAATGAATTCCGTTCTACGAATTCTTACTTGGCCGTGCCGCCGCCCGACGGCAAGCCGAGTCCCTTGAACTTGTCCTGGGCCTGCTCGCCGAGCTTCTCGACGTCGACGGCCTTGGCCTTCTCGAGGACCTTGCCCACCTCGCCCTTCATCTCACCCTTGAGCGTCTCGGCCTCCGAGCGGACCCGATCGGTGATGCTCCCCTTGGCGGAACCACCGCTGGAGAGCCAGGGAATGAAGGTGAACGCCAGGATCACCAGGCCGATCGTGATGGCCGGCTCGACCACCCGACGGAAAGGCTTCTTCATCTTCTTCAGGTCGATCCCGTCGCGGAACGGGATCACGGCCAGGTTCGCGGCCCCGCTGACGAGTCGGCCGATGTTGAGCAGGACGACCACGGTCGCCCCGAACATCGCCATGTGCCGGTTCTTCACCGCGGCCCCGAGCAGCAGGATCATGAGGAACGGGACCGAGACCAGGTAGGCGGCCTGGTTGATCTTGCGGAAGATCTTCATGATTCCGCCGAGCTGCTGCCTCCAGGCCCTCACGACCACGTTGTCCTGGACCTTGACCCGGCCGCGATTCTCGACCAGGGGCTTCGCCAGCACATAGGGCTTCGAGTCCTCGGCGTCGTCGAGGGCGTCCGGCAACTTCTTGAACCGCGGCAGCCGATTGATCGTCTGCGTCAGCGGCGCCAGCGCCACCTGGCTGAGCGCCCCCTCCTTGAGCCAGGACCCGATCGACGGGCCCACGGCTCCCGGACCCGGGACGGCGCCGACGCTCGCCGTGGCCAGCGCGGGCATCGCGACCATCGACGCGAGCTGTTCGGCCTGCGGGATCTCCATGTGCTGGCCGCATTTCTTGCAGCGGCCCTTCTTCCCGGCCATCCGCGCGTCGACCTCGAACCGCGCCCCGCAACTCTGGCAGAAAAACACGATGCCCATCGGGCCCTTTCCTTCCTCATGACCGGGTCTCGGTCACACTCACAAAGCGGCCCCGTCGCCCCTCGAATCCCCCGCACTCAGAGCTGGTCAAAGAATCGGTTCGCAGATTATGGATTCCAAATTCCAGAAATCATAAAACGATGGCATGGTTGGCTTAATATCTATTTGGAATCTGGAATGTGGGATCTGGAATCGATTCTTGCACAGCCTCTCAGAACATGGCGACCGGCAGCCCCAGCAACAGCAGGGTCCAGAAGATCACGCCCTCATCGAACTTGGCCATCAGCCGGAAGTAAACCGTGGAGAGCGCCAGCGTCTGGCCCAGCCAGCATTGATAGTTGGTGATCCCCAGGTTCCGGGCCAGGCGGATCTGCCAGGCCCAGCGGGCCCAGTCGAGATCTTGCCAGCTCTTGATCAAGGCGAAGCTCAGGAACGCCACGGCGCCCGTGTAGAAGATCCCCAGGAAGAGCCAGTTGTCCTTGATCAGATCCGACTTGATCTGGGCGCGGACCAGGCTATAAAAGAAGACGATCTTGATGAAGAAATAGAAAGAGAGAACAGAGAAGAACATGAGCCGTTTCCTCGGGCAGACGGGCACTCACGGGTAGCTCGGCCGAGGGATTCGCGCCGATGAGCGGCAGCATGTGGCATCGAGGATCACGCGGGAAGTTCGAGCCATCATCTCCGGGAGCCGTGAAGGGATGCGGCCCTCATGCAACCCTGGAGCGCGGCAGCTTTTGCCGCGGGCAACGGACTCATCCCGCCTATTCCCGACGTCGGTCGATCCGGCGCACAAAAAACCCCTACGCGCAGGAACTGGCACGGAGGGGCCTTCATAGCCGGTATCTCGGAATACCCGTCGCGAGATCCCGATTGAGGTAAAATACGGGATCGAGGAGCTGATTTCAAGCCACGCGCGTTTTCGCTTTCCTCGGCGTTAGCGAGTGCTATGAACCGAGACGCCGAATTTCCCGACGGGTTCCCATTGTAGCCGGGGTCTCTGACCCCGGGTTGTTCCAGTCCCCGGCCTCGCAGTGGTTCCAGTCCCCGGCCTCGCAGAGGCCGGCTACAGGGGAGGCGTTCTGCAAGCCGACGTCGTTACGACCGCGCCGTCGCGCGCTTCGGCTTGAACTTGGCCTTGAACTTCTTGCCCAGGGTCCGCTCTTTCCGGTGGGCGGGGGCCTTGATCGAATGACCGGCCGGCCGCTCTTTCTTGTGGACGGGGGCCGCCGCCTTGACGGCCGGCTCCTCCGGGCTTTCTTCGGAAGCGGCCGGGGCCTCGTCGAGCCGCGAGATGTCCAGTCGCCGGCCGGCGATCTTGACCATCTTCAGCGTGTGGAACACCTTGGGAGGCATGCCGGCAAGCAGGTCGACCGTGCTGTAGTCCTCGAAGATCTCGATCCGCCCGATGGAACGGCTTTCCATCCCGGTCTCGTTGGCGATCGCCCCGACGATGTTCGACGGCCTGACCTGATGGGCATGGCCGACTTCGATCCGGTACGTCTCCATGCGCTCGCCATCCCGCCCCTCGCCATGACTGCGCTCGCCGCGACCGTTCGAGCCGAACCGTCGACCGCCCTCGGACGAGCGATGGACCGGACGCGATCGAGAGCCGTCGTGAGATTCGCGCCCGTCGGCGAAGCGGGGTTCCGGGAGGTCCTCCGCCATCCGCAACGGCGTGTCACCGGCGGCCAGCGCCGCCAGGGCCGCGGCGACCTGTTCCATCGGCACGTCGTTCTCTTTGCGGTACTGTTCCACCAGGGCCGTGAAGCTCGACAGGTCGGGGTGGGACAGGCACGCGGTGATCCGCTCGTGAAAGCGGGCCACCCGACGTCGGTTGATGACGTCGGCCGAGGGGATCTCCATCGGCTCGATCGTCTGCCGGGTGGCGTGCTCGACGCGACGCAGCAGGTGTCGCCCGCGCGGATGGAGGAACAGGATCGCGTTGCCGCTGCGACCGGCCCGTCCCGTCCGGCCGATCCGGTGAACGTAGCTCTCGCTGTCGGTGGGGAAGTCGTAGTTGATGACGTGGCTGATGCGCTGCACGTCCAGGCCGCGGGCGGCGACGTCCGTGGCGATGATCACGTCGATCTTGCCCGAGCGCAGGCCGTCGACGATCCGCTCGCGCTGGCTCTGGGCGACGTCGCTGCTCAGGGCGGCGGTCCGGTGCCCGTGGCGGGAGAGGTATTCCGCGAGCGGCTCGGTCGTGCTCTTGGTATTGACGAAGATCAGGACGCCGTCGATCGATTCGGCTTCCAGGACCCGGGCGAGCACCGCCTCTTTCTGATGCGGATCGACGACCACGACGCGTTGACGGACCGTGTCCGCCGTCGCGGCCTTCTGCTTGATGGTGATCTCGGCGGGGTTCTTCAGGTGCCGCTGGGCGATCCGTCGGATCGAGTCGGGCATGGTGGCCGAGAAGAGCGCGATCTGCCGCTGGGCCGGGGCCTTCGTGAGGATCCAGTCCACGTCATCGGCGAAGCCCATCTGGAGCATCTCGTCGGCTTCGTCCAGGACCAGCCCGCGTAGCGCGTCCAGCTTGAGCGAGCCTCGGTTCATATGGTCCATGACCCGGCCCGGCGTGCCCACCACGATGTGGACGCCGCGATCCAGGGCCCGGAACTGGACCTGATAGTCCTGCCCGCCGTAGATCGGCGCGACGCGCAGGCCCGGCAGGCCGGTGGCATATCGCTTGAAAGCCTGGGCGACCTGGATCGCCAGCTCGCGCGTCGGCGTCAGGACCAGCACCTGCGGTTGTTTCTTCTCCAGGTCGATCCCCTGGAGCATGGGGATGGCGAAGGCCGCCGTCTTCCCGGTGCCCGTCTGCGCCTGGCCCAGCACGTCTCGGCCCGCGAGCAGCAGCGGGATGGCTCGCGCCTGGATCGGCGTCGCCGTCTCGTAGCCGGCGCCCGTGATCGCCTCGAGCATCGGGCCGCTCAGGTTCAGTTCTGCGAAGGTGATTTCGGGATTCTGTTCGGATGAATTCAAGGACATTCAGCTTGTACCTGGGACTGAGGAAGGCGAACCGGTTTGCCCGCCGTGAAACTCGATCGAACGTGCCGTGATCGGACCGCGGGCAAAACGTTGCCCATCGGTAGGCGTCGCTTCCCTCGGACGCCGCGAAAAACCCATGAACGGCTTGATCGAGTATGTCGGGTAGGATTCAAAACCGGGGAGTGATAACACAGCCGACAGGCGGGGCGATCTCTGGTTAGCCCGAAATTCATCCATCCCTAATAGAACCAAGTATAGCCGGTCCGGGCCCAAAGGGAAAGGGCTTGAATCGCCCGGATGCCCTCCAGGCCGACGGATTCACGCGATTCTCCGGCCGTCGCGGCGGATTCGAGCCCCCCGAATAAACGCGCGGGGCGATACGTCGAACGGATAGGCATTAATTACGGACCCAGTCCCGCGGGCTTCGTCCGATCCCGATTGGCATCAACAGGGGACGAAGCATGCACGCCACATTCTGGCTGGTGGCCGCACTGGCCTGCGCCCAGCCTACCCCGCTGTCCGATCCTGCGAATGCGAAACGGACCCAGGCCGACCCGGCGAAGGTCGAGAGCGCGCCGACGCCAAAGCCGGTCGCGAGCCGGATCACGGACGTCACCGTCTACCGGGGGCAGGCGCTGGTGACCCGCGAGGTGACCGTCCCCGAGGGGGACGGCACGGTCGAGTTGGTCGTCACGCCGATGCCCGCGCAGACGGTCGAAGGCTCCCTCTACACCGAGGGCGCCGACGGCCTGCGCGTGCTCAGCACCCGGTTCCGCACCCGCGCCGTCAAGGAGGACACACGGCAGGAAGTCCGCGCCAAGCGCGCGGAGCTCGATCGACTCCAGGCCGAGACCCTGCGCCTCCAGGAGGAGATCTCCGTCCAGGAGGAGGACCTCAAGTACCTCCAGAAACTCGAGGGATTCACGGGCACCGCGCTCAACGGCCTGACCGCGAAGGGCCGACTCGATAGCGACGCGATCCTCAAACTGAGCCGTTTCATCATGCAGACCCGCGGCGAGAAGACGAAGACCGAGGTCGACATCCGGGAGCGGTTGCAGGCCGACGCCGGGGCCGTCGAGTTCGCCACCCGACAGCTCAACGAGCTCTCCGCCGGCTCGAGTCGCGTCGAGCGCGACGCCGTGATCGTCGTGCACAAGTCCCGGCCGCAGCCGGGCACGGTTCGTCTGGGCTACCTGGTCGGTTCGGCAAACTGGTCTCCCCAGTACCGACTCCGCGGCACCGCCGCCGGCGATGCCCCGGTCCGGCTCGAATACCTCGCCGCCGTGTACCAGCAGACCGGCGAGACCTGGCCGGGCGTCCGGATCACGCTCTCCACGGCCCGCCCCTCGCTCGACGCCGCGCCGCCGGAGTTGCTTCCCCTCAGGATGGACGTCGCGGGCGGGGAGGACGCCGGGCCGATCGAGGCCCCCGACGACCGTTCCCAGCGGGTCGTCGAGGCGCTGGGGAAGCCGATCCCCATGTCGTTCCCGCAGGAGACCTCGCTGGACGACGTGATCAAGTACATCCGGAGCAGCACCAGGGGCCAGGCGTTCCCCGACGGCATCCCGATCTACATCGACCCGCTCGGGATGCAGGAGGCGGAACGCTCCCTCAACTCGACCGTCACCATCGACGTGGTTCAGGTCCCGCTCAGGACGTCGTTGAAACTGGTCCTGAAACAGCTCGGCCTGAGCTACCAGCTCAAGGACGGCCTCTTGACGATCACCTCGATGGATACCGTGGATCGAGCGAACGGGGTGGACGAGACCGCGGAGCCCGGCGGGACTAGACTGGCGAGGGAGCAGGCCCAGGCGACCGGCGTCGTGGGCGCGCGACTCAACCAGGCCGCCGCCAGCGACCAGGCGAAGGAGCTGCGGGTCGCCGACGAGCCAGTCGCGGGCACATCCGAGTCCGAGAAGGACGGCCCCAGTGTCACGTTCCCCGTCGCCGGCCGCCTCGACATCCCGTCGCGCCGCGACCCGCAGTTGCTCGAGGTCGCCCGGGTCGAGTTGCCGGCCGAGTACTACGCCAAGGCCGTCCCCGTGCTGACGCCTCGCGTCTATCGCCTGGCCAAGTTGACCAACAAGAGCGACCTGGTCCTCCTGCCCGGCGAGGCCACGGTCTACGTCGGCACCGATTTCGTGGGCCGGATGCGCCTGCCCCTGGTCGCCGCCGGTGAGCCGTTCGTCGGCGGCTTCGGCGTGGACCCTCAGCTCCAGGTGGCCCGGAGGCTGATCCACAAGACCCGATCGGTGCAGGGGGGCAACCAGATCTTCGAATACGAGTTCCGGATCGGCCTGCGCAATTATCGATCCCACCCGGTCAAGGTTCAGCTCTGGGACCGCCTGCCGAAGCCGCAAGGCGAGGCGGTGGCGGTGAACCTGGTCAAGACGTCGAACGAGCTGAGCTCTGATGCGCTCTACCAGCGCACCGCCCGGATGGACAACATGCTGCGCTGGGATGTCGAGGTCCCGCGGGGCACGATCGGCGACAAGACCATGTATCTCACCTACCAGTTCCGCCTCGAGTACGCCCGCGACCTTCCTCAGCCGCGCTTCGCCTCCGGCGGACTGCGGGAAGCCCCCATCGGTGGGGGAGCGATGGGCGGCATGGGCGGCATGGGTGGCGGAATGCGATCGGTCGTTCCCGTGCCTCGGTGAGACCCTTGGGAGGTCGAAATGACCGAAGACTCGGTCCCGGGCGCGGGTTTTCCAACCCGCGCCCGGATCGCAATAGCCCGGGCGTGTCTGTCCACCGAGGTGGCGGCCGGGGCCATGGGCCCGGTAGACTTGTCGGGATCGGACATCGATTCCCCGGCGTCGCGATCGTGCGGCCCGATTCCTATCGAGAGGGGGCGTTCCGTTGAGCGTTGAATCCGAGACCGTCAAAGGGATCTCACCGGGACTGACCGACCAGCAGATCCGCCGCCTCGAGCCGTTCGGCAGCCGGGAGCGCGTCGCAACGGGGACGGTCCTCTTCGATGAAGGGGATCGCGAGATCGATTTCTTCGTCGTCCTGGCCGGAGCGGTCGAGATCTGCCATTACTCCGACGGCGGGATGAAACGCGTCGTCCGCCATGGGCCCGGCGGTTTCGTCGGAGACCCATCAACGCTGAGCGGACGCGCCGCGGTCGTCCAGGCGCGTGCCGACGAGGATTCCGAGATCCTCAGGATCGGTACCGACCGATTCCATCGGATCGTCGTCGAGGACTCCGAGCTCTCCGACTTGTTCCTCCGCACGTTCCTGGCGCGCCGGTCGGCCCTGATCGCGGGGGACTACAGCTCGATCCGGGTCGTCGGCTCGCGATACGCCCGCGAAACGCACCGGATCCGCGAGTTCCTCACCCGCAACAGCCTGCCGTTCGCGTTCGTCGACCTGGAGCGGGACGAGGGGGCCGCGGCGCTCCTCGATACCCTCCACGTCGGGATCGAAGAGACGCCGATCGTGATCTGCCGCGAGGGCCACGTGGCGAGGAACCCGAGCGACGCCAGGCTCGCGCGCGTGCTCGGCTTCGATGTGGTGGACGAGACCGAGATCTGCGACGTCGTGGTCGTCGGCGCCGGGCCGGCCGGGCTGGCGGCGTCGGTCTACGCATCCTCGGAGGGCCTGAGCGTCACCACGATCGACCACGTCGCGCCGGGCGGCCAGGCGGGCACCAGCTCGAAGATCGAGAACTACCTCGGCTTCCCGACCGGGATCTCCGGCCAGGAGCTGGCCCAGCGCGCCGTGACCCAGGCGGCGAAGTTCGGCGCGCGCATGGCGAACCCGGTCGACGCAATCGCCCTGATCCCGAGGGGTGCGGATTACGAGGTCCGGTTCGCCGACGGCCGGCGGGTCCGCGGCCGATCGGTCGTGATCGCCACCGGGGCGAAGTACCAGCGGCTCCCGGTGGAGGACTCCGACCGCTATGAGGGGTGCGGCCTGTACTACGGGGCGACCGCGATGGAAGCCGAGATGTGCACGGGCGCCGACGTCATCGTCGTCGGCGGGGGCAACTCGGCCGGCCAGGGGGCGGTCTACCTGGCCAAATGTGCCCAGTCGGTCCACATCCTGGTCCGACGCGACGGACTGGCCGAGACGATGTCGCGATACCTGATCCGTCGGATCGAGGAGACCCCGAACATCCACCTCCGCGCCCGATCCCAGATCACCCGGCTGATCGGCGACGGCGAGCGGCTCCAGGCCGTCGAGTACCGGGACGGCCGATCCGGCGAGACCGTGCACGTCGACACATCCTCGGTCTTCCTCTTCCTGGGCGCGAGCCCCTGCACGACCTGGCTCCGGGGGACGGTCGCGCTCGACGACAAAGGCTTCATCAAGACCGGCCCGGACCTCAAGCCCGAGGAGCTCGCGCAACCCGACCGGCCCCCTTCGCTCTTCGAGACCAGCCTGCCCCGCGTCTACGCCGTCGGCGACGTGCGCAGCGGTTCGGTGAAGCGCGTGGCCTCGGCCGTCGGCGAGGGCTCGATCGTCGTCCAGTTCATCCACAGGGCCCTGAACGGGGAGTAGAGCCTAACGCATCGACGGGTCAGGGACCCGGAAGCGCAGGCGATTAACGTATGAATGGCAGACAGCTCACACGAGCCCGAAGCGTCCGCGAGCGCATTCCGGCGGGTATCAGCCATTGACTCGCGGACACGTCGGGCTCGTTTCGATTGGATGCCGTCGTTGGGTAGCGGACCGAATCGTCAGGCGCTCTCATCCGCCCGAAATGCGGACGTGCGGCGATGAGCTGTGTCGGTCCGGCCTCGGCGCGTCGATCGAGAATAGGAGTGCCACGCACTGAGAGCCTGGTCGTGGAGCCTCGAAGGAGCAACCCGGGACCCCGACCCTGATCGCTCCGCATACTCCGCTCCGGCTCCGCCTACGCTACGAGTCTCCGCTTGTTACTTGCCAGACGGAACTCGGGCCAGCCGCAAGCCCAGGCGGCTGCACGAGTTGGTCGGCGCGTCCCCGCAGCGAAACGCAGCACGACAAGGCAACGCTGAGCTGCTCCAGCCACCGCCCCGGAACACTCGGCCCGAGCCGTCAAAATCGTCTTCGCACCACTCCCAGACATTCCCGTGCATGTCGAAAATACCGAGCGCATTAGCTTCGTACAACCCGACCTTGCAGGTACGGCCGAGTCCCGAGTCCTTGAAGTTCGCCTGTTGCGCCGAGAGGGTGTTCGTCGGCGATCGGAGATAGAAACACCACCCGCACAGGGCCTGGGTGGTAGCCGCGCCTCGGCAAGCATATTCCCACTCGGCTTCTCGGGGCAGGCGATACCTCCACCCCGTTTCCTTCTGGGTTTCGTTGAGTTCCCTGATGAACACCTGGCAAACATCCCACGAGACCGATTCAACAGGGAAGCGTTTCAGGTCGATTTCGGAAACATGAGAGACGTTGTCCGCCCCTACGCCGCCCATACGGAAGTGACTCGGGTTGTCACCCATCACCCTCTGCCATTCTTCCTGGGTGACCGGGTAGACGCCTATATAGAAATCGTGATCGATAGTGACTTGATTGTCGCCGCATTTCCCATCCTCGCCGCCCATCCAGAATGTTCCGGCGGGCACGATCACGAACTCCATACCGAGAGCGTTTATGAAACGCTTGCCATCCCGGTGATCTAATTTATTCATATTCATGTATTGGTCGTGCATGGCGGGATGGAGGATGGTCTCGAGCTTCGCCACCGCTGCCTTCCACGTCGTATTGGCCTAGCGTACGAGCGAGGGGGTGGTGCAACTCACGCCCGTGGCGCTGGCCATCCGCGCTTCCTCGAGCGCCTGGCGAGCCTGGGTGTCGCTGATGCCGAAGTCGGTGATCTTGAGCGTGCCGTTCCTGCCCACGAGCACGTTGGCCGGCTTCATGTCGCGATGGATGACCTTCCGCGACAATTCGTTATGGCAGTGACCCAAAGTGTCGGCCTGGATGCCGATGTTCTCGACGGCCAGGGACGCCCTCACGGCCAGGTCCTCACGAGCGGCCCGAGGTCGCCGCCGGAAACGTATTCGTACTGCAACCAGGGGCGATCGCCTTCGAGATAGGCGTCGATCAACTTGACAACGTTCGGGTGGTCGATCAGCTCGTTCTTCACCAGCTCGACGTTCTCGAGCTCATTCTCGAAGATTCGCTGCTGAGAGGCCGGGTCGAGGCAGAACTTGAACGCGGAGTAGCTGCTCTGCATCGTCTTGCTGCGGGCCTTCCAGACCTCGCCGAATCCGCCGATGCCAAGGCGCTCCGTGAGGATCCATCGGTTGGCTTCCGGAGGCGAATCGCCTTCCTGGAGCATCGGTAGATGCGGCGGCAGGAACGGGATGATGTCCTCGGCGCGCGAGGCCGACCACTTGGCGGGCGCGGTGGTGCCGGTCGGGTCCTCGGGGCGTGAGAAGTTGTCGCGGATTCGGGGCGGGATCAGTTTGACGTATTCGGTCACGGCCTTGCGATATTCCGGCGGCTTGTCCGCGAGCTCAACGTCGATGACCTCTTCTGCCTCCTTGTCGAATTCCACCTGCGGCATTGCGGCGATCCGGACCAACGCCTGCCGCAACTCGGCCTGCGGATGGCCGTCCGATTCCTTCCTGGCGAAGCGCCTGACGATGTTGTCGGCGAAATCCAACATGTACCGGCCGCCCTTGGCGATCTCGCCGAGGTTTTTCGCGACAGCGGCGACCGATGCGATCGAGGCGGCAATGGCGGCAATGAATTCCATCATCCGTGAGCACCTCGGGCGGACCGGGAAGCCGTTTTGATGAGTATTCGCCCCGAATGCCTGTATCTTATTCGGAGCGTTCAAAGAAGAGACGACCTCGAGCGGCATCCAGACTCTTGTCGGGTAGGACAAGATCATGACGGAAGGATTCGAAGGGTGACAGCCTCAGTACTTCCCAAATCCGCGGGTGAGAGAGGTGGCAGGGGATGGCCAACTCAAGCACTTCTCCGATAATGACTTGTGACAAGTTCCTTCATCTCGGAGGCTACTATGCGCAAGTCGACCACCCC
>JBKQHM010000762.1:0-5740 GCA_052148775.1 Isosphaeraceae bacterium
CTGATCTACACCCACGATTACAGCGTCCGGATCGCGATTTCGTGGCCTCCGGAGGCATCTGCGGCTCATAAGGGATGGGTGCTGTCCACAAGTGGACAAACGCTTGCCCGGACTTATTGAGAAGTTACGGGAACGAGATTTAATGCCTTTTTTCTCTTAGGTTTATGGCTAATCCAGCAGCTTCCGTGAGCCTCCCGAGTTCGAGGTCGATCGATGCCGTTTCATGGCCACTCATTGATCCTCTCTGTTCAGGCCACCTTCGTCCGCAGCCGACCGCGCCGCCCTTGCCCGAATCGTCCGCGGGATGAGTCCAGGAACCATCATACCCGCGAATCGGCCTCGCGAGATCCTGGCCGGGTGAGTAAACTTTTCTTATCAACGCTCGCAAATGGCGGACGACTCGTTGTCCGACTCATTGGGATTCTCGTCTAAGATTCCGTTTGAAGGAAACCGCAAATGCGCAAGCCCCGATTGATGACACCCGGCCCCGCGATGGTCCCCGAGGATGTGCTGCTCGAACTGGCCCGGCCGGTGATCCACCATCGCTCGAATGAGGCCAAGGAGGTGATCACGGAAGTGGTCGGCGGGTTGAAAGACGTCTTCCTGACCAAGAACGACGTCATGATCCTGACGGCCTCGGGTACCGGGGCGATGGAAGCCGCGGTGGTCAACGCGGTGCCGGCCGGCGGCAAGGCCCTGGTGCTCAACGCGGGCGTCTTCGCGGCGCGATGGGCCAGCATCTGCAAGGCGTTCGGCGTGAAGGTGGTCTCGCTCGACACCGAGTGGGGCCAGCCGGTCGACCCCGATCGCGTGGCCGAAGCCCTGCGGCAGAACCCCGATACCGCCTGCGTCATGGGCACCCTGAGCGAGACCTCCACCGGGACCGGGCACCCGGTCGAGGCGATCGGCCGGCTCGTCGCCGAGACGCCCGCCCTCTTCGCCGTCGACGGCATCTCGGGCGTCGGCGCCATGGAATGCCGGACCGACGAGTGGGGCATCGACCTGCTCTGCGTCGGCTCGCAGAAGGCCCTGATGATCCCCCCGGGCCTGGCGTTCGTCGCGGTCAGCCCCAAGGCCTGGGCCAAGATCGATGCCTTCGATTCGCCCAGCTACTACTTCAATCTCAAGGCCGCCCGCAAGAAGATGAAGGAGTTCGACACGCCGTACACCCCGGCACACACGCTGATCCTGGCCCTGCGCACGGCCCTGCGACGGATCAAGGAAGAAGGGATCGAGAACGTCTGGCAGCGTCACAGGCGGATGAGCGAAGCCTGCCAGGCGGGCGTCCAGGCGCTCGGCCTGGAACTCTTCAGCACCCGGCCCGCCGAGGGCTTGACCGCCTTCCGCGTCCCCGAGGGGCTCAAGGATAGCCAGATCCGCAACGCGCTGACCGAGCGGTTCGGCATCACCACCGTCGGCGGCCAGGACAAGCTCAAGGGCCACATCGTCCGGATCGGCCACATGGGCTATACCGACGAGCTCGACGTCATCGCCACGCTCGCCGCCCTGGAAATGACCCTTGCCGACCTCGGCTTCGACGTCGAACCCGGCCGCGCCGTCACCGCCGCCCAGCAGGTGCTGATCGGACAGGGCAGCGCGATCAGCCGCGCGTGATCGCGTCGGGGAGCGGCGGGTGGCGAGTCAGGGAAGTCGGCGTGACGTGAATTGGCTCGCGACTCGCAACTCGCCATGCTCCTGGGATTGGCTCGCGACTCGCAACTTTGATGATCCATTGTAAGAGGGAGTCTGAGATCGTGGCGCATCGCGTGTTGGTGACGGACAAGCTGGCGGAGGAAGGGTTGGCGTTGCTCCGGGCCGAGCCCGGGATCGAGGTGGTGGTCGACACGAAGCTGGCGCAGGACGTGCCCGCGCTGCGTCGGGCGCTGGCCGAGGCCGACGGGATCGTGATCCGGTCGGGTACGCAGTTGACCGCGGAAGTGCTGGAAGGGCAGACGCGGCTCAAGGCGATCGTGCGCGCCGGGGTGGGCGTGGACAACATCGACGTGCCCGCGGCGACGCGCCGGGGCATCGTGGTGATGAACACGCCGGGGGGTAACACGGTGTCCACGGCCGAGCACACCATGGCACTGATGCTCGCCCTGGCGCGGAACGTGGCCAAGGCCGACGCCAGCCTGAAGGCCGGCAAGTGGGATCGGAACAAGTTCACGGGCACACAGCTCGAGGGGAAGACGCTGGGCGTGATCGGCCTGGGTCGGGTCGGCCTGGCAGTGGCGCGTCGGGCGCAGGGGTTCGGGATGACGGTCGTGGGCTTCGACCCGTTCCTGTCCGCCGATCGGGCCCAGGAGCTGGGCATCGAGAGCGTCGCGCAGCTCGACGATATCTGGCCCCGTTGCGATTTCCTGACGCTGCACACGCCGATGACGGCCGAGACGCGCAACCTGATCGGCGCGGCGGAGATCGCCGAGATGAAGCCTTCGGTGCGGATCATCAACTGCGCGCGGGGCGGCCTGATCGACGAGGCGGCGCTGGCCGAGGCGCTCAACGCGGGCAAGGTCGCCGGCGCGGCGATCGACGTCTTCGACCCCGAGCCGCCGCCGGCCGGCCATCCCCTGGTCGGCCACCCGTCGGTGCTGGTAACGCCCCACCTCGGCGCCTCGACCGAGGAGGCCCAGGTCTCCGTCGCCGTCGAGGCGGCGCGGTTGCTCTGCGAGTTCTTCGGGCGGGGCCAGGTGCGGTTCTCCGTCAACATGCCGACCCTCGACCGCGCCGAGCTCGAGGACCTGCGGCTGTACCTCAACCTCGCCTGGCGGCTGGGCATGCTCCACGCCCAGATGGACCGGGGCACGCTCAAGAGCGCCCGGGTCATCTACCGGGGCGAGGTGGCGCACAAGAACACCAAGCTGATCACCGCCGCCTTCGCCGCCGGGCTGATGGAATCGGCCCTGGAGGAGCAGGTGAACCTGGTCAACGCGATGGCCATGGCCCGCGAGCGCGGGATCGTCATCGAGGAGCGGGCGGCCGAGGCGCCCGGCGACTTCGGCACCCTGATCCAGACCGAGGTCTCGACCGAGCGCAAGACGTACGTCGCCTCCGGGACCCTCTTCGGCAAGCAGTTCCTCCGCCTCGTCCGGCTGGGCTCCTACCTGCTCGACGCCCACATCGACGGGACCCTGATGATCTTCACGCATCGCGATCGCCCCGGCCTGATCGGCTTCATCGGCCGGACCCTCGGGGACGAGGGGGTCAACATCGGTCAGATGAATGTCGGCCGCGAGGAACAGGGAGGCGAGGCCATCGGCGTCGTCAACCTCGACAGCTCCCCCACGCCCAGGGCCCTCGAGGCCGTCCAGGGACATCCCGACATCCTGAGCGTCAGCGTCATCAAGCTCCCGGGCCAGGACGCGGTACCGGCCTGGCTGGGATCCTGAGTCGTCGTCAGTGGGCTGTCAAGGAGGCAATAGCGCCAAAGGGGAAGAGGTCTATGCGCTATCAAGTCTTCCTGCATCGGACCGAGGAGGGGATCAGCGTTTCGGTTCCGGGGTTGCCCGGCTGCTGGTCCGAGGGTGACACCGAAGACGAGGCACTCGAGAACATCCGCGACGCAATTCGCGAGTATCTGGCCGCCCTGGACGATCAGATGCGGAGCGAGGAAGTGCGAGCGGATGTTCGCGAGGTGGAAGTGGCGGAGTAGTCGTGGCCGAGATAACCGGCGTCAACCACCTCGACGCGGTCCTCAATCACCTTGCATGAATCCGGGAGGGCGAGCCTCCCGACGAGCCGCGATCAGCAAGGGGCTCGGCAGGAGCCACGCCCTCCCAGGATCGTGCAAAGTCATTTAGCCACTCGCCACGGCGACCGGGAGGCCGGCGTGCTCGCCTCGGAATTCGACTTCGACCTGCCGCCCGAACTCATCGCGCAGCACCCGGCCGAGCCGCGCGATCGGTCGCGGCTGATGGTGGTCGACCGACGGCGGGGGACCTGGGAGCACCGGGTCTTCGCCGACCTTCCCGACCTGCTGGACCCGCGGGACATCCTGGTGCGGAACGATACGCGGGTCATCCCCGCGCGGCTGGTCGGCCGCCGCGAGGCAACCGGCGGTCGCTGGGAGGGCCTGTTCCTCCGGGAATGCTCCGACGGGATCTGGGAGATCCTGGCGAAGACGCGGGGCCGGCCCAGGCCCGGCGAGCACGTCGTCGTCGGCCAGGGGCTTCGCCTGATGCTGGAGGCCCGCGGCGAGGCCGGGCGATGGTTCGTCCGGCCGGAGGTCGATCCGGGTTCGAGCGATCCGCAGGCGACGGCCCTGACGCTCCTGGAGCGGCACGGACAGACCCCCCTACCCCCTTATATCCGCCGCGGAGTCGAGGGACCCGGCGACCGGCTCGCCTATCAGACCGTCTACGCCCGACAACCCGGCTCGGCCGCGGCGCCGACGGCCGGACTCCACTTCACGCCCGAGGTCCTCGACCGGCTGGCCGGGCGCGGGATCGCCTGCGTCGACCTGACGCTCCACGTCGGGCTGGGGACCTTCCGCCCCATCGAAGTCGATCGGCTGGACGACCACGTCATGCATGCCGAATGGGCCGAATTGTCGCCGGCAACCGTCGACCGGCTGGTGGAGCGTCGCCGCCAGGGTGGGAGGATGGTGGCCGTCGGCACGACGTCGGCACGCACCCTGGAGACCGCGGCCGCCTCGGGCATCCTGCGCCCGTTCGCCGGCGAGACCGCACTCTTCATCCGGCCCGGGCATGTCTTCCGCGGGCTCGATGCCCTGATCACCAACTTCCACCTGCCGCGTAGCAGCCTGCTCGTGCTGATCAGCGCCCTGGCCGGGGTCGACCTCATCCGGGCCGCCTACGCCGACGCGGTCCAGAACCAATACCGGTTCTTCAGCTATGGCGACGCCATGCTGATCCTCTGAGCCCGATGCGGGCCTATCGATCACGAGTCCGACACGTCCCGCCCGACGATAAGGAAAGCCAGTCATGCTTTGATCGACCAATCCTCATGATCTTCATCGCATCAATGGATCGTCGAACGGGCTACCCACCGCGTCGTATCAACTCGCCGTATTGCTCAGCGTCGTCGCGGTCGTGGTGGCGCTCGTTTCCGTGGAGCCGCTGCGAGCGGTCGTTTCGCTCGAAGTCATCCAGAAGGGGAGCGAATGAGCACCGCCGGGCGCTCCCGGGAAGCCACCGGGGAAGCTCGGCGTCGTCGCGCCGGAACCCGTCGCCGTCGTGCCTCCGGATGAAGAGGAAGACGTACCACCCGGGAAGCTCGGAGTCGTCGCGCTGGAGCCCGACGTGGTTCCAGCCGGCGATCCCGGGAACCCGCCGGGGAAGCCCGGCATCGTCGCGCTGGAGCTCGAGGTGGTTCCACCGGACATTCCGGGGAAGCTGGGCATCGTCGCGCTGGAGCTCGAGGTGGTTCCACGGGCCAATCCCGGGAATCTCGGCGTCGTCGCGCTAGTGCCCGACGTGGTTCCACCGGACATTCCGGGGAAGCTCGGCGCCATCGCGCCGGAACCCGTCGCCGTCGTGCCTCCGAATGAAGAGGAAGACGAACCACCCGGGAAGCTCGGCGTCGTCGCGCTGGAGCCCGACGTGGTTCCAGCCGGCGATCCCGGGAACCCGCCGGGGAAGCTGGGCATCGTCGCGCTGGAGCTCGAGGTGGTTCCACCGGCCATTCCGGGGAAGCTCGGCGTCGTCGCGCTGGTGCCCGAGGTGGTTCCACCGGCCATTCCGGGGAGGCTCGGCATCGTCGCACTGGAGCTCGAGGTGGT
>JBKQHM010000763.1:0-6929 GCA_052148775.1 Isosphaeraceae bacterium
GCCGCCGATCCGCGCATGATCAGCACCATTGAGGCCATTCATCAGGACCTCTCCATGGAAGGTTAGGTGCGCCGTTACAGCTTGAACGATGGCTTCGGCAAACCCACAGTCGCTTTTGTCATCTGCAGCTTCTGGCTGATTGAAGCTCTCTCCGCCGCAGGCCGACAAGACGAAGCTCGCAAAGCCTTCGACCGAATTCATGCATCGCTTTCGCACCTTGGGCTCATCGCGGAAGACTACGATCCAGCCGAACCGCGCATGTGGGGCAATTTTCCGCAGACCTACTCGCACGTCGGTCTGGCCAACGCGAAGTCGAGCCACGGCTTGATCGCTTCATAGCCGCCATGGATCGTCCTGGCGCAGGCCGAGGACATTGCGGCAACCTCGCCAAATTCGGGATTCGCAGGTCTCATACGTGGAATCCTCATCGCTTTTCTGATTTTAAGATAGCTCGGTTTTGGTGCGTCAGATTGCCAGATCCAGAGGTCGGTATCCATTGGCGACCCGGATGCGTGCCCGCGGATGGGGTGATCTCGGCATCCTGTTTGAATCCATTCCAACCTCGACAACTCAGCTAGGGAGAGCAAGCTCTTGCGGTGGACTCGCCTCATCGGATGAGGTTCGGCACACACGGGACGTCCATCAGTGCCCTCCGGCACGATTCGCCGGAGGCACGGATCTGCTGATCATTCTAAGGAGCTACTGGGGTTCGGAGAACACGATACGGTCCAACTCGGGCAGGAAGACACTCATGAAATCGTTGCACGGATCGGCGTTGGGATCGACGACCGTCCCCGCGGTCTCCCGGACGACATAGAGTTTGCACAGCGCCGAAGCGGTCCCAAATTCCCAACGGGGTTCATCGGGGGCCTTCCACCCCTTCGCGTCGTTCCAGCCCCAGTAGATCCGCAGAGCGGAGGGGTCCGTCCCCTCGCGGACCGCGAGGGCCGTCCGGAACCCCGCCTGGTGTCCGTCGGGGCCGTAAGCGCGTCGGAAGGGAACAGCGGATTCGAGGACAAAGCCGGCGCCTGTGTAGCAGACGTCCGGCGTATGCGTGGAGATCTTGCCGGGGAGGCCGCCCAGCAGCATGACCGTGACGGACACCCCGCGGCTCGCGTTCGTATACCGCCTGGTCAGGCAAGCCACGGCGCCCGCCATGGCTCGATCCGGGGCGGGCAACTCGAATGCCGTGGCATTCCAGCCGCCGATGACCATCGGGACGGTCTCGAATCGAGCGGCCAGTGCAGTCAGCGCGGGCGACGGGCCCCAGCGATTGGTCCAGGCCCCGTGGACCAGCCCGGCGCAGAGGATCAGCGCTGCGGCGGCGGAGATGCGGATCAGGGTGATCATCGCGCGCTCGAATCCGAGGTGACGGCCGCCGATTCGGGCAGCCTGGAATAATAGGTAGACGAATCGTAATAGCTCTTCCCATACAAGCCGCCGGGGGCTCCCGTCACGACGGCCCCAAGGACTTGCACGCCCAGGCACTGGAGCCGTTGGAGTGCGGCGAGAACCTTGGTCTTGCGGCTGACCTCGCGGAAGATCGAGAAGAGCACCGCATCGACGTGCTGGGCGATGATCGAGGCATCAGTCACAGGGAGGATGGGCGAGGAATCGACGATCACGAAATCGAATCGCTCCTTGAGCTGGCCGAGGACTGGGCCCAAGCCACCCTGGGCGAGGACACGGATGGTCTGGCGGTCGAATTGCCCCGCACTGAGAACGTGCAGGTCCTCGATCGGGGTCGCCCCGATCGCATCGGCAAGATCGACCTCGCGGCGGAGAACCTCGCTGAGCCCCGGCGCCGGCGGCAGATCGTAGAGGCGGTGGATCGAGGGGCTACGGAGATCGGCGTCTACTAGCAAAGTCTTCAGACCGCTCCGCGCCAGGCTGGTCGCGAGATAGCTGGCCAGCGAGGTCGTCCCCTCGCCGCCCACGGCGCTGGCGATCATCACCACGCGGTGCGAGCCGGTGCGAGCGGCGTGGACCAGCATGGTACGGGTGGCGTCGACCGATTCAAGCAGCAGGTTCTGCCAGTGCCTGTCCTTCTCCGTCTCCCGCCGGGCGATCGCGCCGCCGCGATGAGCCCGGGACGGCAGGACCGGCAACGCACCCACGACCGCCAATCCCAGCTCCACGGGTACTTCGTCGGCGGAATCCACCTTCTGGGTCTGCAATTCGAGGAAAGCGATCCCAAACAGGCCCCCGAAGAAAGAGCCGAGGATGATCATCCCGATCATCGACAATCGGCGCTTGTCATCCTTGGTGCGAGGAGGGACGGCATCTTCGACGATCCGGATCCGGTCAGGCGCCTCCAGCTCGACGTTGAGGGCTTCCACCTCCGCTCCCACCTTGACTGCGGACTCCTCCATCTGGGCGACATCGTCCTGGAGCGCTTGCAGATCCAGGGTCTTGACGGTCAGCGACTGATTGCCCTGGGAGATGGTCTCGAGCTGGGCCTTAAGGCTTTGCTCCAGTTCATTGAACATTGCCAGATCCTGCTCGGTCTCGTCGCCTCTCGCGATCTTCACGACCGTCTCCTGCTGCTCGAGCTGTCGGATGACTTCCGGTCGCAGTGCCTTTCGCCGGCTCGCGAGCGATCTCTTGGTTGCTTCTATCTCGCGGCGCAACTGCATGCGCAGCGGATCGCTCGCCGGGTTCCGTGAGATCCTTCCGAGTTTGGCCATCTCCGAGTCGAAATGATCGTTCTGGTCGGCGAGCCGCGCCATAAGCCTGGCCACTGTCGGATCCCGATCGATCGCCTGTTCCACGTCGGTCTCCGAAATGGATCGGGCCGACGTCTCTCCTGGCGTCTGCTCGAGCCGCGACCTCGACTTGAGCCGCGCTTCTGTCCTACGTTTCTGCGACTCGACGTCCAGGAGTTCCTTCTGGACGGCCGCCTTGTGTTCTATCGCCAATTGTGCCCGGAATGCCATCGTCTGGCGGTCATCCGACCCGACGGTCTCGGCCAGTTTCCTCAGGTTTTCCCGCCGCTCCTTGAGGCTCTCCGAATAGTTCTGCCTGAGCTTTTTGAGCTTGTCGTGACGGACCTTTCGACGATTGGTGTCCACATGAACGACCTCATCCATGTAGGCCTTCTTGACCGCGTTGACGATACCCGCGAGCTCTTCAGGGTCGGCACCGCTCAGGGAGATCTCCATCACCTCGGATCCAGCGACGAACTCGACTTTCAACGAGCCCTGAAGCCACGTGATCGGATCGATCTGTTCCCGGACCATGCGATAGGCGCTGACTTTCGCATCCTGGAGCGCTGCGTTGAGCACCAACTGACTCATGACCAGGGCCTGCTGGGTATTCTGGTATCGCTTATAATCGTCATGAGCCTCGGTCTCGACCGTCCGGAACAGGACCTTCGGCAGTTCGGCGGCGACCTGCAACCGGGCCTGGGCCTTGAACTTCACGGGGATCAGGAACCAGGCGGCCGGTCCGCTGATCGAGGTCAGGAGGATCGCCACGCCCAGCGCCAGCAGCTGACGGCGGCGGAGGGCCCTGAGGATGCTCATCGGGCTCATCGTGGCCGTCGCGGTCGGACTCGACATCCCCGCGCGGAGCCCCGGAATGATCCGGGGGGCCTGCGGCGCCGCCGCGGGGCCGATCATCACCGGTTCAGGCATGGATCGGACCAACTCGTTATGTCGCTTCGATTCTGGATTCATGACAGGGCCTTATTTCGACTTTTGCCGTTTCTTGGAGCCCGATCGTAACTGCTTTACATCGCAAGGGTTGCAACGAGGAATTCTTTTGCCCTCTTGCGGGGCGGGAATTCACGAAACCCTTGAAAACAGGGCGTTTTTCGCAAGAGGACCCCAGAAACGGCAAAAGTCGAACTTATGGTCTATCCAAATGGTTCGGAGCCGGGTCAAATCGCATGCTGCGAGGCGGCGTCCCGGGTCGCCCTGAACGAAGACCGTTCAGAGAACCGATGGTTTATAGCCCCTTGTCGCGGCCGACGGCGTGCTTTCCGAACCCCTCGCTCCCATCAGATCGAGCATCCGCGGTGCCTCGTGCTTGGTCTCGATCAGGATCCGGGAGAGGAACGCGATCTCGAGCCAGTACATGACCAGGGCCAGGGGCATCATGATCCAGCCGGCCAGGTCGTGATAGAACGTGGTCGCCGTATGGCCTCCGACCATCTCATGAAGGGCCCCTGTCATGACGATGCGGGCGATGTTGGCCAGCAAGGCGACGGGGATCGCGCTCGCGACCAGGACAGCCTTATCCAATAGCGGACGCTTCACGACCATGGCCGCGGCCGTCGACAAGGCGATGAACGTGATCAGCATGCTCAGGCCACTGCACGCGTCCACGACTCCGATGCGCGCCTCATTCAACTGGATGACGTTCCCTTCCGCGAAAGCCATGAAGCCGAGCGTCTGCAAGACGTAGGTACTGGCCGCGGTCGCGAGCGACTGTAACGGCGGTCCGAGGGCGGTCTCCACCCTCCAGGGGAGCGGGACCATGAACGCGAGGAACGCGATCGAAGGCCATGCCCACTCCAGGTGCCGCCATCCCCCGAGGAGCAGAGAAAGCCCGCCGATGTAAGGCAGAATGGCGAGGCCCTCAATCCAGCCGATCCGATAATATCCGCCGACGAGTTGAATGGCCGCTCCTAGCCCCACTAAGGCCAGTCCCCAGCCGCTCGGGATCCGCTCCGCCCCATCAAGACGGCCGCGCCGCATCCAGAGCAAAGCCAGGGCAAACATCGGGACAAAGTATCCATGTGCATACCGAGGGTCTGTCGACCATCGATCCACCATGGCGTCAATCACAGGCCATGTAGCCCATAGCAGGCAGCTCCCAAGAAGCAGCAAAGTAAGGATCGACGCAAATTGTTTGTTGGTACGTACACTCATATCATTGAACCATCCTGCAGGTTGACTCGGAGATGATTCCGAGGCCATGCCCGAATTCGGTCGGAGGTCGTCGAGTTGGACCGATGCTCCACAATCCTATGTCACCCCAGCCGTAGTAGAACTATGCGATCGTTTTGAATGAGAGAGACTGCCAATTCCGCGCACACTCCGTGCCCGTCGGTTGCATTGGGCTCTCCCCAACCGAAATGAAGCCACTGGGCACACAGTGGAATTATGACTCAATATCTTAAATACACGTCACCAACGCGAGTCAATATCCGCCTCGATGCGGAAGGGTTTTGCATCATTGCGGTCAAGTCATTGTCGTCGCCTCTGCATTGATGCGATCGCTAATAGAACAATGAACGCAGGGGTCCTGTCAAGTATGTGGCAAAAAATCATCAGTAAATAGTGTGTTTTTAAGTAAACCGAATCGCAGAGATAATTCGGCTCCTGGCGACTTGAGGCCGCCAAAAAAGAAATCAGTCGCTTCTGTCGTGAACCGTCCTCTAATGACATCATTTTCTAACTCGCGAGTGGGCACAGCCAGCCCAATCGCGACCTTTACGAAACTTTACGGTTTTGATTGACTCATCCATGCCGCTGATAAGGGAGGCCACAACAAGAGGGGGCGATCAACAGAGTTCTTATCCCTATCGAACGAGGATCTCCGTCGTTCGGCTGGTCGTAAAAAGTGGCTGGCGAGGCATGACCATGTGGTTGATTTGGCCGGAAATGCCGGCCAGATTATGTCAGTCCTTCACCGAGATTAACCGGACATTTGATCGGCTAAATGGCAAAAGGAAATCGGAACCAACAAAAAGATCGGAGCATCCATAGCTGGGACCAACCGTTGAAGTTCGCGACACTCCGCTTGTGTTCGGGCATCGTCGGCGGGATGAACATCGGTTCGACGCCGGATCGCAGGCATAACCGGATCACCCGCCCCCGGTCCCTCGCCGACGACCCAGCCGCACAGCTTGGGGGCGTTGTCGAAACCGGACTTATTTCTTAATCGGCCGACCCGGTTCCTTCCAGCACTCCCCGAGGAACCCGAGGACCTCGTCCATGAGTCGCGAGCTGGCCAGGCGGAAGCAGATGGCGCGATCGAGGAGATCCTTGCCCACCCAGACGTAAGAGCGGTGAGACCGGCCTCTGAGATAGACCGGCCCCAGCGGGTCGACTTGAAGAACTTGGTTGGAGGCCCGATCCTGATGGCCGGGATACTCTTGGCGTCGCGGCGGCGGGGCCTGTCGGACCCGCGGCGGCGTAAAGTCGTTACGCTGCAACTCGCGCTCGATGGTTCACACGCAGGGCAGCTTGTGAACAGTGAGGGCCTTCAACTCGGCGGGCGCGGCGTCCCGGATCAGACAGTAACGAGTGGCCGACGAGGCGTGGGTCTGAAGCCGGCGGCGGATGGAGAGGATGCTCCGTTCCAACTCACGAGAGATACGCCGGGTGTGATGGATTGGTCCGGTGCAGGTCGTAGAGCCCCTCTGCGCCAAATTGGCGATAGTGGTGCCACCAGTATGGTGAAACCAGCACTTGAAGCGACCCACAATGACGCAGATTGACTTGACAGTCTTCGTCCCAAAGGCCCATCCACGAAATTGACACTTTGTGGGACAAAGCGCCGAGATTTTGGCGCCGTCAAACCCCCCGCTCCAAAGGACTTCCGTGGTCGTCTGACTGCCGATGGATATGGACAGGCTGTCCACGTCAAACAGGGGAGATTCGGGCATCTTGGGACAATTCCGTTTGTAGCACCCTGTCGGGCCGCTGATCTGTTTCGTGCGAGTCTATAGCAAAAGCAAAGTAACCGGGTGGGACCAGTGAACATTTTGCCATCGTCGGTCGCAGTTCCTGGAAGGGCCGTTCGTTCGGGAGCTGCAACATGCCGGGCCCCAGCGAATGCCGCCCATGGAAATGAGCGACAGAAACGGGTCCACCCGCACAATCGATGAGCAGTGAACGTATAGGAAGTATCCCTTCACCTCGCGAAGCTGATTAGCGACAACTAGAATTCCCTGCTGACGACAATTAGAATTCCCGTCT
>JBKQHM010000764.1:0-5835 GCA_052148775.1 Isosphaeraceae bacterium
GCTCGGCCCGGTCTTCAAAACCGGTGAGGGGTCTGGAGACAGGCTCCTGGTGGGTTCGATTCCCATGCGCTCCCGCCATCCTCATCCGTCGAGCGTCCCGGACGCGCGAGCCGATCCGTCAATCGAAGTAACCGCAAGAGCGCAGGTGCTCGACACTCCTCTGGACCCGTTCCTGCCGTCCTTCCAGGCCGGGTTCCGGCTCGCCACCGATGCCCTCGATCTCCATCGTGTAAGCCCCCGTGTAACCGACCCCGTCGAGAATCTCGCGGACCCGCCTGAAGTCGACGCTGCCGCCGTCTCCAAGTGCCGGGAAATACCAGTCCTCGAAGCCGCCGCGATTGTCCTTCACATGGACGTTCCAGACCAGGTGCTTGACCCGTTCCAGCTCATCGCAGGGGTCGATACTGGCGTTGTAATAGGCGATGTTGCCCGTGTCGAAATTGAGTCGGACGCTCGGGTGATCCACTTCGCTCATCAACGCAAGCATGGCCGAGGCGTTTTGAGTCGGGCCCTTGTGCGTTTCGAGGGCCAGGGTCACGCCCACCTCTCCGGCGATGTCACCGAGCCGGCGCAGATGATCGACGATCGTGCGTCTTTCGTCGTCATCCGTCGGCTGACCGGCACCGGAGACGCAAACCGGCACCTGGAACCATCGGGCCGCGAAGCGAATGCGGCGCTCGGTGAGCTCGAGCCCGTCCCTGGTACGGATGTCGGCCCCACCGACGTTGCAGCCGCTGATCTTGACCCCATGTCGCGACAGATGGTCGCAGAACGCCTGCGCCTCGGCGTCATCGGCCTTCTCGGTGATCACGGCCGACTCGGGGATGACCAATCCTCCGAAGTTGTGACCTCGCAGGGCCAGTTCGAGATGGTCGATGCCCGCTCCTCGAATCCGCTCGACGGCCGCCCGAACGCCGGCCGCCCCATAGCTATTCGTGAAGCAACTGATGATCCGATTCATGTTCGATTCACCCGAGGTGCAGGGGAGAAAAAAGGGATACCCGCTCAGTCCGATGTCTTGGCGGCCTCCAGCGCCACGGGGAATTCGCTCGTGGGATCGGAGACCCGGAGCGCCACCCGGCCTTCGAGCACATCGAGCAAGATCCCACCGCAGAGGTCGGCTCGCCAGCCCTGGAGGATCGCGGGACGATCTGTGTCAGATGCGCCTTCGAGGTACCAGCGGACCATTTGCTTGACATCGGCGACATTGGCCACGAGGGAGCCGGCAATCTCGTTTTGCGCGCAGCATTGGGTCAGGGCCGCGGAGAGCAGGTTCGACACCGTCGACAGGCCGGGCGGCTCGTCGTACCGCGAGGATAATTCGGGAAGCTCCTCTTCGGGGACCGAACGTGCCTCGTCTAGAGCACTCAGGATCTCGTCGCTGCGATTCAAGAGCCCGGGGCGATTGAAATCGCGGAGGGCCTCGAGTCCGCGTTGATTCATCGGCTGACGTTTGGCGATCGCCACCAGCAGGTCGTCCCTCATGACCTGGCGCAACGGCCGATTTTGCCGGCGTGCTTCACCTTCACGCCACTCCGAGAGGCGTCGGGCCATCTCCAGGGATCGCCGACCGAGTTGATTCAGTCCTGGCAGGCGTCGCCATCGCTCTTCATCGGCGCGCCGGGCGATCGTTGCCACGAAAGCCTCGAATTCCTGCTCTGCCCAGGAGGTCCGCCCGAGTTCCACCAGTCGCGCGGAAAAGTGATCGGCGAGCTTGAGCAAGTAACGCACGTCGTCGAGGGCGTAATCGACCTGTCCCGCGGTCAGCGGCCGACGTCGCCAGTCGGTGCGCGTCTCTCCACCCCCCAAGCTGACGCCCGTGACCTGCCACACCAGGTTCACCAGTGAGAGTGGATAACTCATCCCGACCAGGCCCGCCGCCATCTGGACGTCGAACACCCGCCTGGGCAGATTCCCGGTGTGGATCTGGCAAATCCTCAGGTCCTCACTGGCCGCGTGCATCACCACCTCGACCGACGGGTCGCAGACCACATCCCAGAAAGGCTCGAGGTCGCGGATCGACAGGGGATCCACCAGCGCGAGCCGTTCCGAGGTCGCAACCTGGATCAGGCAGAGGACCGGCTCGAAGGTATCCTCCGAGACGAATTCGGTATCGAAGCCGAACCGGCCGATGGCGCGGAGATGCTCGATCAGGCCCTCGAGTTGCGCCGTCGTCGTGATCAGTGATTTGCCTGTACCAGGCGCCATCGTTTCCGGATCCTCCTGATCGAGTCCGAAACTGGATAAAACCTACCGCCGTCGGGATAGGACGTCTCTTCTCGTCTGACAAACCCGGTCCACGGTAGAAATCCTCTCGGGAACGTCTCGACCGAGTCGTCGGCTGGGCGACGACCACTTCAGTGATTCATACAACAATTCCTCAACCGGGTGAATCTCAACGGTCCAGGCCCTCGAGGAACCGAAGGATCACCGGGTTGGCGATTGCGGGGTTCTCGTATGGGGCCATGTGTCCGCTGTTCGAGACGACTTCGAGACGCGCTCCTGGGATCGCATCGGCGAGAGCCTGGGCTTCGATCGGCGGCGTGATCACGTCCTCTTCCCCGACCAGGACGAGCGTCGGCACGGCGATGCTTGCCAGGTCGCCGCGACGATCGGGGCGGCAGGCCATTCCCCGCAACGCGCCCGCGATCCCGCGCGGCGTGGTATTCTCCATGACCTCCCTGAGCAAAGCAACGCGTTCGGGACGCTGCTCGAGGGTCATCTTCGCGAACAGTCTCGGCATCATGGATTCAACCACTGGGCCCGCATTCCCTGCGGCGATGACCGATTCGGCCAGCTCTTCGCGTTTCTGGGCGGCCTCGGGGGAGTCGGCTCCGGCCCGGGTGTCCATCAGGATCAGTCCACGAACGCGTCCGGGATATCGCAACACCAACGAGAGGGCCACATAGCCCCCCATCGACAATCCGCCGACCACGACGGGCGTGTCCAGGCTCAGGGTATCGAGGAGTTCGATGACGTCGTCGGCCATCTCGTCCATCGTATAGACGCCCTCCGGCGCGGGCGAGGCACCATGCCCGCGCAAATCCGGGACGATCAGCCGGTAAATCGAGCCGACGCCGGCAACCTGCTCCTTCCACATCGCTCCACTCAGGGGAAAGCCATGGAGCAAGACGACGGCCGGACCGGGACCTTCATCCGCAAAAGCCAGACGCATCGGAGTCCTCCCAGTAAGCCAGTACGGCTCGAATCACCTGTTGGATCGACCCTGTGAGCCCCTGCACAAGCCGATATCGCCCGCCACATCCAGTATCGCCGTTCCCGAATTCCCACCGGAATCCGGACGCGCTCGCTTCTCCCCGAAGGTGACTGTGACTTTGGAATCTGGAATTCACTCAATCGGTCCGGAGAGATTATAGGCCAGGCCGGCTCCCAGATCGAGCCAAGGTCCCCCTCGCCGCCGGAACTCCGGCAGGCTCACCCTGAATCGGGCTTCGACAACGGGATTCCTTTGGCCTTGGTGATAACGGCTCACAGTACGGCAAACGATGATTTGCCATCGAACTGATTGAGGCAATCGTCGTGCCAGCCGGGAGGAGCCATGATGTAAACCGATCGACGAGAAATCGTTGATGCAGCGCCGGTCCCGTCCGAGCCATGTCCGGAAGCCGTGACCACGAACACTGGCGGACGACGTAACCGCTCACTAGAATGATCTCCTGACGATCAAGCGATACTCCGTGGATAGGATTCGTAGCGATGCCTAGCCCCAACCAACTCTATGACGAGGCGACCGATCGGCGCGATCAGGGAGACAAGCCCGGCGCGATCGCGAAACTGGAAGAGGCGGTCGCCCTGGATCCCGGGTTCGCCATCGGCCACGGCATGCTCGCCAAGCTTTACGCCGATCTGGCCGAAGCGGACAAAGCCATCGAACACGCCAAGAAAGTCGTCGAGCTCGAACCCGACGACGGCTTCAGTTATACGGCGCTTTCGGTCATCTACCAGCGCTGCGGTCGAATTCCCGAAGCCGAGCAGGCCAAGGCACAAGCCTGGCAGAAGCAGATGGGTTTCGATTGATCCCGACGAGTGGGCGCGAAATCAAGACTCCCGGTGTGCGAGGTCCGACCATGCGCAAGCGCCTCAATCGGAAATGGTTCCCGACGCGATTCTGTCGGTTCTTCTTGGTCGCCCTCGCCGCGATTGGGGCGGCTGGCCCGGTCGGGCCAGTTCAGGTGCGGGCCCAGCAACCCGCTGCCGACCCCTGGTTCGACGAGCATCTCCAGGATTGGCTGGGCCTCTACAAGCACCTTCATACGCATCCCGAGCTCTCGTTTCAGGAGCACGAGACCGCAAAACGGATGGCGACCGAGTTGAAGGAGGCCGGCGCCGAGGTCACGACCGGTGTCGGTAAGTTCGGAGTCGTCGGCGTCCTGAAAAACGGCCCGGGGCCGGTCGTTCTGGTACGCACCGACATGGACGCCCTGCCGGTGACCGAAGAGACAGGCGTCCCTTACATCAGCAAGGCGATGGCAACCGATAAGGCCGGACGTAACGTGGGTGTCATGCACGCTTGCGGACACGATGTCCATATGTCGTCGTTTATCGGCACCGCGGATTGGCTGGCGGGGCACAAGGATCGCTGGTCCGGGACCGTTGTTTTCGTGGCCCAACCCGCGGAGGAGGTCGTGGGGGGCGCACGAGCGATGCTCGATGATGGGCTCTACTCGCGCTTCCCCAAGCCCGATTTCGCCCTGGCGCTCCATTGCAGCGCCCAGGAACCGGCGGGAACGGTCTGGTATTGCCCGGGCCCCATGCTCGCCAGTTCGACGTCCGTCAACATCACCGTTCGCGGAAAAGGCGGCCACGGGGCCTGGCCACACCGGACGATCGACCCGATCGTCCTCGCCTCGATGATCGTCGTCGATCTCCAGACGATCGTCAGCCGGGAGGTCGACCCCTCCGAGCCGGCCGTCGTCACCGTGGGCTCGATCCACGGCGGCAGCAAGCACAACATCATTCCGGACGAGGTGAAGCTCCAGCTCACCCTCCGGTCCTTCTCCGAATCCGTGCGTCAGCAACTGATCGCTGGCATCAAACGACGCGTTGCGGGACTGGCCCAGGCCCATCAGGCTCCCGAACCGTCCGTTGAGGTCGAGGTCTCGATCATCCCGACGATCAACACGGCGTCCCTGGTCGAGCGCGTCGTTCCGGCCTTCGTCGAAGCAATCGGCTCGTCGAACGTCCAGAAGGCCAAGCCCGTGATGGGCGCGGAGGATTTCTCCCTCTATGGCGAAGGGGGCGTACCAATCTGCATGTTCTGGATCGGCACGATGGACTCCGGGCGTCTCGAAGCGGCGAGGGCAAAGCACGAGGACTTGCCCGCCCTCCATTCGTCGAAGTATTATCCCGATCCAGCGCCGAGCATCGCCACCGGAATCCGCGCCATGACTGCCGCAGTCGTCAAGCTTCTGCCGCCGAAATGACGAGAATTCGGACACTTCTCGCCGAACATCACCGGTTTCGATGCGGCTCGCGAGAGGAGCCTGGATGATGAACGGATCCGACGATCGTGACTCCTTTCCCCCGACTCCGGCGCGTGTGTCAGGGTCTGCTGCGCGCAAATTCCAATTTTTTTGAGATTTTCTATCTGCTTTCGTGGTCGAGGGTTCGGGAGAAAAACGGCCCGAATCCGTGATAGGTGCATTCATGAAATTGCAAAATCGCGCCATTCTAATAGTATGCGGTTCATGCACGATCGATTCCCGACGAGGTAGGGACGATGACAAGCTGTCCGTTTGGATATCAAATAGGCGAGTCGGGTCATCAACGGCCGAAAGCGACGACGACCGGGGTCTTGCCACCCGCGACTCGCCT
>JBKQHM010000765.1:0-6099 GCA_052148775.1 Isosphaeraceae bacterium
TGGCCGAGGGCACCCGACGCAGCAGGACGTCGATCGCGTCGCGGTCTCGACCGACGACGCCCCCGAGCGGCCCGCGCGACGAACCCGTTCGCGCTAGAGCGTGTTAGGAAATGTCAGCAAATAGAGCGCGTCGCGAATGGTTTGCGCACAGCTAGACACCGGAGTCTCATCCGAGCCCGTAGCGCCAGCGAGTGCATGGTCTCTGGGAATGCACTCGCTGCCGCTACGGGCTTGTATGAGGGCCCTCGCTGGCGCCTATCGTGTTGAATGTACTCAATCCAAGCGCGAAGCGCTCTAGATCCCGTTGCTTCCTGCTATAGGCGGGGTCTTTGACCCCGGATCGAAGGCCCGGCCTCAAAGAGGCCGGCTACAGAAGAAAGTGAGCTTCATAACACGCTCTAAACCAAGGCCCCGACGGACCTCCTGCCACCACCGGATGAAGGCGGACGAGCGTCGATTTCACTTCGAATTCCGGGCGCCATCTTCAGTTCCAGATGTCGGAAAGTTGCACAGCTCTCGATCCGGCCTCAGCCTCTCTTCCTGCTGATCTTCCTCATCCAGTCTCATCGTTTTGTATAGGGTCCACCTCGTCAATGACATCTTTTCATTTCGCTCCCTCATCTTGTTGCGCTGCTCGTCGTCGAGAGAGAGGGCTTCCGCGATCTTCTCAAATTCCGCCTTCACGACCAGCCGCTTCGCGATGAGCTCCTCGTTCAGCTTGAAAAGGCTCGGCGGTGCATAGACGGGGCTCGTCATTCCCATGCGTTCGAAGACGCTGTCGTGGATGACGGCGTGCGTCGGCAATCGGCGAGGCGCATACGAGTACAGGGCCCCAGTCGAATGCCGGATCGGCTCCCGGAGGTCCGGATCGATCACGGTGGTATCGCTTCCATCGCGCGAGACGCACCGTCCCTTCCGCGCGGTAAGGTAGAGTCCCCAGGACTCGTCTCCCGGCTCCTGCCCGTCTTCGCAGGCATAACCGCTGCTGACGTGGCGGAGCAAGAAGTCGAGCGTCACGTTCGATAGTTTGTCCGTTGCATAACCGCCGCCGACGTTGGAATGATTGCCGCTGAACCAGACCTCGATGATCCGATTCGGGGACGTGGGGTCGGGATCCATCAATGTCGGCTCGAAGGAATCCCGCGTCTCATCCAGAGCGACCATATGATAGGCCCGCTTCACGCAGGTCGGGACGTTCAGGTCCTTCAGCAGGTTGATCTTTTGGAAGGGGATGCCGAGGAGGTTCTTGGAGATCCCGAAGGCGCCAACGGTATCCCAGCAGCCGAGCACCTCGACGGGAACCTCGATCCTCCCGGATGATGCCCAGACCGGCCAGTGCCGGCCGAAAAGACTCAGGGTCCACAGGCTCTCCGGGGCGCCTCGGCGGCCGATGGCACCGGCCAGCAGCCGGGCGATGGCCGCGCCTCGGCTGAAGCCGAAGATGAAGATCCGATCGTTCTTCCGGTAGACGCTCATCACGTCCAGGTAGGCCCGCTCCACGATCGAGTCGGCGCCCATGCCGAAGGCACCGCCGAAGAGCTGGCCGAGTTGGCTGTTCTCGACCTTGTTCCCCACACCGTGGTAGTAGAAGGCGATCTGCCTGGTACTACGCCTGTCTTCCGGATATTCCTTGCATCGGCTGGCGTTGAAGTGCCGGCGCGACGTCGTTCCCTTGAGCATCTTGAAGAGCTTGAAGACGTTCGTCTCGGCGAGGTATCCGTAGTCTCTCTGGCCGGGCTGGTTCCAGGTCCCGTCCAGGCACACAACGATGTTCTTGCCCTTCCCACCCGCGCCGCCGGACGACCCCAGCGACTGTGAGAAGATCTTCCAGGCGCCCAGCGACAGCATCAATACGGCGCCGATCGGCAACAAGCTATACCAGGAGTAGCTCAACATCGCATAGACCACGGCGATGGCCGAAAGGAACAGGATAGCGGCGCGGAGGACCGCCTTCCATTTCGCTACCGCATTCATGCCCGCGACGGAATGTCGTCGTAGACGCCTTGCCAGCAGAAAGAGTATCACGAGTTCTTCCAGGAACAGGAAGAACCCCTTACTCCATTTGAGCTGCAGTTCCCCGCTGACCTTCGAGGTCATCGAGACGCCGCTCATGTCGGCAACCCAGTCGATCGCAAATAGGACGGCGAATGCGGCCAGGAACCACGTCCAGAAAGCCCGGCGATAGATCAGGCCGAAGAGGCCGGGGACGAGCGAAAACAGGAGCAAGACACCGATCATCTTCAGTTGAGCCAACAGGAGCCGAGGGAGGTCGGCCGCCAGCCCTCGTGAGAGACTGTTGCTTAAGAGTAAAATGAAGTCTAATGCGTTAGGCTTGTAATCGGTTATCTTCAGGAAATCGTCCAGGATGTCGGCCTGGACCTTCTGCGAGAGGGGCTTATCTTCGGGAAAACCCTTCAGTCTATTCTTCAGAGTAGTCAGTTCCTTCAGCTTCTGAGACCTTGCGACCGCATCGAGTCCGGCCTTCTTGACGATGTCTCCCTCGCGCTGCACTTGCACCCGCTGGACTCCGTTGCCGTCGAAGGCCTGGAAATAAAGACTGTCCTCCTTCCCCTCGTTCTTCACCCTGGCGACGACGAACTTGTGAGTGCCGGGAGTCGAGAGCTCCTTGTCGGACCCGACGGTCTTAACCACGACTTCGGGCTCCGGAAATCGGATTGCATAAGCGACGAAGACCACGACAATTACCGCGAGTATCACCAGGGGCACGAACCGAGAGCCCTTTTTCACACCCTGGGCGTCGATCCCGATCTGGTCCTGAAGCGATTCGTCTCTCATCGTATGTATGCTTTCTCGATCAGCCGATTGTTGATCTGATCGGTGACACGGCTACGCCGGAACCGCGGAGTCGACTCGCCAGGTCCTCGGCCGATGTTGGAATGAAGGGAGTCTACGCGCGTTTTTCTCAGGAACGTCGTCGGCCGGCGATACGCGAGGGAAACACCAGGACCCAGCAAGCAGCCGGCGCCTCGAGCGTGCGACTTGCCGCGGGCCCCGGTCCGAGAAGGCGCTTGGCCGGGTCGTAGGCGAGCTGACCTTACGTTCTCGCCACTCGCTCACGCACCGAGGTCGCCCGAAGAATCCCAGCCACCCGTTCCGCCGGCACCATCATTGGAAACCAGCCCCGCCGACTCGGACACGAGCCGAACCCATCCGGAGGTTTGTTCCAGTTGACCCGAAGGGAGACCCGCACCGGTCTGCAACAGATCAATCAATTAGGAGCAAATGTGGGATGAGCAATCTTGTGCTTAACAGTTTCCGCCTCTGAGAGCAAGGCCCTGCCGGAGAAACTCCGGTGCCGATCGAGAATCGAGGCGAATGGACACTCTCGCAAAGAACCGGGCAAGAGCCGGGAGGCTCGGCTCGCCCTGGCCGACGCGCGTGGGGGCGTTGCCCTGGGGTCGCCGACCCCAGCCACCCAAGGCCGGCCCTCTTGTCCGGAGATGATGGCTGGGGTCGAGCCGGCGCCTGTCGGCGAAGCCCCCAGGAGGGCCCCCATCCCGGACCGGACACCGACGATCAACCCGCTCCCTTGGCGAGAGACTCAGTCTTGAGGTGTCATGAGCTCATAAAGCTTGGTCACGGTTCTCCAGTTCCGGCCGGTGCTCATCGTTGAGAGCCTGGAGTCGAAGTAGTCGTTGGTCAATTTGCTGCGTGCCACGCCATAGGGCAGATGCAGATAGACCTCCCGCCCGCGCACGAGGAATGCGTCCGGTATCGAACGATGGGGATCGAGTTTGCCGACGAGATCTGGACTCGGCATGTCCGCGAGGAAAAGCACGTGTCATGACTCCTCGGCCTCTCCCGACCCGAGGAACGGGTTACCGCGAATGACCTCTCCGAGTTGTTCGGCCGTCCGCAACACGACAGGAGTCCGATATCCGTAGGACTTCGCGATCTGGTCGGCGAGTCGGGATCTCGTCGACCGGCCCTTTTCCGGGTCGATCCAGGATGAGTCTCACAATCTCCATTTCCCGACACGATGAGTCAAGCCGGGTAGGGCCGTTCTGATCAACCATTTCCACGTGCCAGTTTAATGAATGACTTCGTTCCTCCCTCGATTTCTCGGCAGTCTTCGTGAGGGATCTGGACGTTCAACGAGCCGGATGATGGCGTGAATGCCCTTCATCCAGGTCGCCGGAACACAGTCCTGCGCGCAGAATTTCTATTTTCGAAGATTTTTTTATCTGGCTACTTCGTTGAGACTTAGGGAGAAAAAAAGCTTCATTTTGCGCGAGGAGCGTTCATGTTTTTTCAAAGTGGCGGCATTCTTTATATTAGCGGGATTGTGCGAGCAACTGCCATTTGACTCCGAGTCCCACCGGAAGTCGATCTGGCGAGTCCAATCATGACGTCGTCTCGCGAGGAGTGGACGATCGATGGACAAGGCAGCAGGAACACAGAAGGCCGGTCGGGGCATAAACCTCGCCGGCCAACGGCCGCGACGTCATCGTCCCGGCCGCACACGACCCGATCCGTCCGTCCGGTTCGCGACCGCGTCCCTAACGCATTTCCGGCTCGGGTGATCGGGGATGGCGACCTCGCGAAATGTTGCACAAGAGTGCAAACCAGCGCAACGCTCGGCGCCGGGGAATGCCTCGGTTTTCCAACCTTCTCGGGTCGCATCTCCGGCCGATTACCCGGACGGATGACGGCTCTGACAACAGATCGACCAGGGTGGTGGGCTTCGGGCACTTTTGTAGCGGCTTGCCCTACGGATCATCGAAAAAATGCGCCGGGACAGGCTTGCGGCGGGACGAAAAAACAATCATTGTTAAACATTGGCCAGCCCTTTCCCCCGACGGAACTTCGATCCGAAGAGTTTTCCTGCCGAACTCCCGGACCCAGGCAGTCTTTCCCGAAGGCGCCTTCCATGATGATCGATCCAACCGATTCACCCCCGGAAGCACGAGCGGGCCGGCGTTCGATCCGGCTCGTGCTGGGCTTCACGATTTCGCTGATGGCTTCGTGGGTTTCCGGTCTCCCGGCCGCCTCCGGTGCCGGCAATCCGGAGAAGCCGTCGACCCTCGAGCGGCTCGAGGTCTATCCGGCCAGGGTCCGGCTCTTCGGGCCGGAAGCTTCCCAACGGCTGGTGGTCCTGGGTGTAGCGACCGACGGTACGCGGCGCGATCTCTCGGCCAAGGTGCAACTGGCCGCCGGCTCGCCAGGTCGCATCAAGATCGATGCGGATGGTGCGATCCGGCCCCTCGCCGATGGGAAGGATGAGGTCATCGTGCAAGCCGGACGGGCGCGGACGCGCGTCCCAGTCGAGGTGAGCGGAGCCACTCGACCGCGAACGGTCAGCTTCCGCAACGAGGTCGAGCCGATGCTGACCAAGCTGGGCTGCAACCAGGGGGCCTGTCACGGCTCGCAGCACGGCAAGGGCGGATTCCGGCTCTCCTTGCTCGGCTTCGAGCCCGATTCGGACTACACGTCGATCGTCAAGAGTGCCGAAGCCAGGCGCGTCACGCCGTTTGCCCCCGAAGAGAGCCTGCTCCTGCTCAAGCCCACGCTCACAGTGGCCCATGGCGGCGGCAAGCGGATGGAGGCCGGCTCTGACGCCTATCGGCTCCTGACCCTCTGGCTCGAGAACGGCGCGCCGGGGCCTCGCGAGGCGGACCCCCAGGTCATCGGCCTCAAGGTCTATCCCGAACATCGCGTGATGCCGCCGGGCGAGGAGCAGCATCTGGCCGTCGTCGCGGCCCTCAGCGACGGCAGCGAGCGCGACGTCACCGCGGACGCCCGCTTCGACACCCTGAACGAGGCCGTGGCGACCGTCCGCCCCTCCGGGCTGGCCAGGTCGATCGGCAGGGGGGAGGCCAACCTCATGGTCCGGTACCAGGGTCGGGCGGCGATGGCCCGGCTCACGGTCCCGTTCGCCCACGAGAAGACCTTCGACTTCGCGTCCCGAAACATCCTGGATGCCAGGGCGGCTGACAAGTGGCGGGAACTCGGCCTCGTCCCGTCCCCGCCCTGTTCCGACACCGAATTCCTCCGCCGCGCCATGCTCGACACGATCGGGACGACCCCGACCCCCGACGAGGTCGAGGACTTCCTCGCCGATCCGGAACCCGAGAAGCG
>JBKQHM010000766.1:0-10593 GCA_052148775.1 Isosphaeraceae bacterium
GAAAGCCGGCGCCGAAAGCCGCCGGGCCCACGGTCATGGACTATACACTCCGGGGTGTCGTCAAGTCGGTCGCTCCCGAGACCGGTCGCATCATGATCAGACATCAAGACATACCCGGTTTCATGGGCGCCATGACCATGCCCTTCAAGCTGTCCGAGCCGGCGAGCGTCGAAGACTTCCAGCCCGGAGACCAGGTCGAAGGGAGGCTGCAGGTCGTGAGTGAAGACGGGGCCGTCAAGGATTACCAGCTCCTGGACCTGAAGGTCACGAAGCCGGCCGAGCCCCCGACGCATGTTCTCGACGTTTCGAAAGGGAAAGTTCGGATTCGGGAACATCCAAAGCGGCTGGAATTGGGGGATCCGGTTCCCGACTTTTCGATGACGGGACAGGACGGCAAGACCCTCAAACTATCCGATCTGCGCGGCAAAGTGGTTGTTCTGACATTCATTTATACACGTTGTCCCATGCCGGACTTTTGTCCGTTGATGGACCGAAAGTTCTCGGACCTGGCGCAGCATCTGGCCGTAACTCCCGACAAGACCACGGATATCCGACTGATCTCGCTCTCGTTCGACCCCGAGCACGACACGCCGGAGATCCTGCGCAAGCATGCGCAAGTACGCGGGGCCATCCCGCCCTTGTGGACATATGCGGTCGCTTCACATCCGGAGCTAGCGAAGATCGCCGCGCCCCTGGGCCTTTTCTTCGGGCCAGATGGCGGGGAGATCGCCCATAATCTCTGCACCGCCGTGATCGATCCCCGGGGAAGACTGTCCCGGCTGGAGGTCGGGACCCGTGCGAACCGTTGGGAAACGCCCGATTTCCTCAAGACGATCGATTCGCTCCTCGCCTCCGGCAAACGGTGAGCCCGGCCCCGCGTGGCCCCCGGCATTCCGCCCTAAATTACAGTCTGCCAGATGCTTATGGCGTAGAAACCTTGGTCTGCAAGAGGGGTACTGGCCCCAGGAGGGGCTTGGTCGAACAAGTGTGACGAATCAAAGCAGGATAAAACTTGTAGGCTACCGTTGACAGTCGATGGAATAAGTTTAAGATGTCGATAAGCACCCACGTTGAGATACGTTCGCGCAAGATGGTGATGGAGCCGTTTTCGGGTGCCGCGGGCATGCGTATCAGGCGAGCGACAAGGCCGTTTCTGTGCTATCCTGTGTGATTCAGGTCGTCCGGCCGACGTCCTGGCCGGGGAACCTGGCGTTGCAGCAATCGCCGACGCCATCCGCCATTCCGAGGATCGACCGAGAAAGAGGCCGGGTGCGGACCCGATCGGGCAAGCTACAATCGAGAATTGTTCATGGAGAGGAGATCTTTCTAATGCCGCCAGCAGCCAAGACCAGCGTCAAGAGTGCCCCGACGACCAAGACGGTCGCCGCCAAGCCCAAGGCCCTACGCGGAGCCGAGCAAAGATATCATCAGGCCCGCCGTGCATCGATCTTGCTCAAGCACGTTAGCGACCCGACTCGCCTTCAGGTCATCCTGATCCTCGCCGAGGGCGAGCGTCACGTCGGCGCCCTCTGCGCCCAGCTCAGCCAGAGCCAACCCGCCGTCAGCCACCACCTCGCCCTGCTCCGCCACGGAGGCATCATCGCCCCGCGCCGGCAAGGCAAGAATAACTTCTATAGCCTCACCGAGACCGGCACCGATCTGGCCCGCGTCGTCACGAATCTGATCAATTGATCATGCCTGGACCGTCGCTTCCGACCGGCTCCCTCGCGATCGACCACGATCTGGTCGATCCGATCGGAATAGCCGACGGGGGTCCAATGCCGTCTCGCCGATTCCTGAGTTCGACCGGTTGCGACCGGGGTTCGTTCGCGAGCCTCGGTCCCAATTCCTCCCCGGCCGACCCCACACTCATGGCAGGATTCGCTGGCCGATCGCCGTGTTAAGCTCCAACATCGCCTTGCGATGCCGCACGGCCGCATCGAGGTAGAGCTTGACGTTGTCGTTGTAACGACGCTGGGTATCCAGGTAGGTCAACACGTCGATTTCACCCTCTTGAAAGAGCTTGGTCCGTGCTTCGACGACCCGCTTGAGCGGGCGATCGACCTGGGCGCGGATGGCCCGGGCGATCCGGCCGCTGTTGCGATACTCGTTCACGGTCTGCTGCACCTGCGTGACCACGCTGCGCTCGAGCGCGTGGAGCTGGGTCTCCGATTGCTCGACATTGATCCGGGCCCGCTCGATGTTCCCCTGGTTCCGATTGTAGATCGGCAGCGGGACGGTGATCCCGATCGCCCAGGACGGCAAACCGTCCTTGCCGTAGGGTGCATTATTCTGATAAGTGAACGGTTGAAAGAGCAGATACGCGTCCGCGAACTGATTCGCCTTGGCGAGATTGAGGCTGGCCTTGGCCGCCTCGACGCCGAGCCGGAAGGCCGCGACGTCGGCACGGCCGCTCAGCGCGATCTGGATCAATTCCGGGTCCGGCGGCGGCGGCGGTCCGGTATCCTCGATCGTCCCCCGCACTTCCAGCCCCTCGGCTTGATCCGGCGGAATGTTCAGCAACTCGGCGAGGATCCGCTTCTGTCGGCGGAGCACTTCTTCGGCATCCATCTGTCCGATCGCGGCGAACTCGCGCTCGGATCGTGCCTGGTCGAGATCGGCACTCGTGTTCGTGCCCTTCTGGTACAGGGCCTGCAAGGCGCCCACGACCTTGTCCCATCCCTCGACGCTGACGCGTGAGTAGCGGACCGTCTGCCGCGCCGCCAGCACGTCGACATATGCCAGATAAACGTTGTTCAGTCCCTGCCGGACCACGTCCTGATACTGGTTCTCCGTCACCCGCAGGACGACCTCGGCGTAGATCGTCCGGGCGTGCCGCTTGTGCGAAAAATCGATGGGGTGCGAAATGTTCACGTCATATTGGGTCGGGCCGGACGGACGGCGCGTGCTGAAGCTGCCATAGGGTATCAATTGACTGTCGGCGTAGAAGATAGGGTTGGCGCGCAGGCTCGCGGTCAAGACGTCGGCCTTCGCCTGGGGGATTTCGAGATACTGAGATCGTAGGTTAATGTTGTGGTGAACATATCTGTCCATGGACTGGTCGAGCGTCAAGCCGTCGGGCGGGCCGTCATCCTCGGGGCCGGAGGGCAGTTCCAGCCGGCCGTAGAGCGCGGGCCTCGCTGCGGGCAACGGCTGGGGCGCCACGATCCCCCGACCCACTCGAGGCCCCTGGTAGACGCCCCCCGGCGTCGTGACCGCTGTCGGCACGCGAGGGACCGAAGGCCCCGGCCGGCCCAGCAAGAGCTCGTCGCGGCCGGGCTGGATCCCGGGGAGTGTCCCGGAGGCGCCCGGCATCGCTCCTAGCAGTGACTGATTCGAGCCGGGAGCCGCGGCGCTGATTCCGCTCGAGATCTGGCCCGATTGCTCGATCACCGGCGCCTGGGCCCACGCAGGCTCGCCCGGTCCCATCGCGACCGCCAACCCGGCCAAGATGAGCAACAGGTCTCCACGGACCCTGATCATAGCTACCAGACCCTCCGTGGAACACTACACGTCCGTGTTCGTGTCCGCCTTGACGAATCCCGGAGCCGCGTCGTTCCCTGGTCCTTTCCGAGCCGTCGACGGACTTTCGTCCCGGGCCTTCCATGAGGTCAGGAACGCTGCCCGACGGTTTTATCGGCTCGACCGGTAAGGGGAATGAAATCGGTTCTTGCCGATCTCGCTCAGCTTCGCCAGAATCGCGACAATCCGCAAAGTCGGCGCAATCGACCGAAACGCTTGTCAGACGACCGTTCTGGATGTCCCGACTTGCTCGATGTGAGGGAGAGCACGGTTGGTCCGGAGCGATTGTTGGATTACGATACGGGCTGTTAGGATGACCGCGATGCCAAAGAACGAATAGGGAGTAACTCCATGCGTACGGTCGGCCGGGACAACTCGCGAGCTTGCATCCAGGTCACCCGACGGGATTTCCTGCGAGCGGGAGGCATCGGGCTTGGCGCGTGCGGTCTATCGCTCGGCGGGCTGGGTGCGCCGGGTTCGTCGGTAACCAGGTCCGAGCGTTCGGTGATCCTGCTCCTGCTCGTCGGCGGCCCCAGCCAGCTCGAAACATTCGACCCCAAGCCAGACGCTCCGGTCGAGATCCGGGGTCCTTTCGGCTCGATCGCAACGTCCATTCCCGGCGTCCGGATCTCGGAGCACCTCCCGAGCTTGGGCACCCGCATGAATCGCGTCGCGCTGGTGCGGTCCGTGTATCACGACGAGGCACCGATCCATGAGACTGGCCTCCAGTTGCTCCAGACGGGCCGCCTCTGCCGTACCGGTGAGGAATCCCCTCACATCGGCTCGGTGCTGACACAATCCAACCGATCCCGAAGACCACTGCCTCCATCCATCATCCTGCCATGCCCGATCGCGCGGACGGGTGTGGACATTCCCCACGGCCAGTCGGCCGGCTGGCTGGGCTCGGAGTGCGACCCGTTCCAACTTTCCGCCGACCCGTCCGCCGCCGCCTACGATCCTCGGCAAGCGCTCGATCGCGCCCGGGCCTATGTGGAGGCTGATCTGCGATGGAGTCCCGCGGGGAGGAACCCGTTCGATCTGGCCGTTGAGGGGGAGAACGTCCGGAAGGCCTACGGTCGATCGACCTTCGGACAGGGCTGCCTGCTCGCCCGGAGATTGGTCGAGGCCGGGGTCCGAGCGGTCACGGTCAACATGTTCGATACCGTGTTCAATCGGGTGACCTGGGACTGTCACGGCACGTCGCCATTCAGCACGTTGAGCGATTACGCCGATGAGCTGCTGCCGACCTTCGACCGTGCCTTCGGGGCCTTGCTGGACGACCTGGAGCGATCGGGACGGCTCGAATCCACTCTCGTTCTGGCCGCGGGCGAATTCGGCCGCACGCCCCGCCTCAATGCGACGGGCGGCCGCGATCACTGGCCGGGCGTCTGGAGCGTGGTCCTGGCGGGCGGAGGAGTCCGGGGCGGACAGGTCGTCGGCTCGAGCGACTCCGAGGCGGGCTGTCCCGCGGATAGGCCAGTCACACCACAAGATCTCCTGGCCACGATCTACCACAGCCTAGGGATCGACCACCCTCAGTATCTCATCGGGTCCGACGGCGAATCCCGGGCGATCCTCGAAGATGGCAGACCGATCCTTGAACTCTTCGCCTGAACGAGAGTCCGCGAGGACCAGAAGAATGTGGCATTCAGTCCACGAAAAACACCCTTTGTTCTCTTATTTCGTGTTTCTCGTGGACTCACTCTGATGCCCTGAACTCTCCGTATTCTGGCCGGGCCCGTTCACCGCGATGCGGTCGAGCCCTGCTTGTAGCCCGGGGCGGCGAAGAAGTTGCGGATGAGCTTGCCGTCGCCGAAGTTCCAGATCCGCACATCGCCATCCCAGCTCCCCGAGGCTATGGTTTTCCCGTCTCGTGAGATCGCCATCGCGTAGACCCAATCCTGATGGCCTTGCAGCTTCCGGATGGGAGTCCCTGATGGCTTCATGACGTGGACCAGTTTGTCTCCGCTGCAAGCGACGATCGCCTGTCCGTCGGGCGTGTATCGGAGACGGAACACGGTCCCGCCGAAGCCGCCGATCTCCCGGATTTGCCGGCCGTCGTTGTCGGGATTCCAGATGCGGATGCGGTTGTCCTCGCCGCCGGTCGCGACCCCCTTGCCGTCAGGTGTGAACGAGACGGTATAGACCGGCTGGGCATGGCCGGGGAAGGTCACCAGGGATTCTTTCTTCTCGACGTCGAAGACCTTGCAGGTCTTGTCCCGGCTGGCGCTGGCCAGCCGCTTGCCGTCGGGGCTGAAGGCCACTCCGAAGATCCAGTCGGCGTGGTCCTCGATCTGGACGAGGAGCTTGCCGGTCTCGACCTCGAAGATCCGGATCGTGCGGTCGGCACCGGCGGTCGCGATCTTCTTGCTGTCGGGGCTGAAGGCGACGGAGAAGACGACGTCCTGAGTCTCCACGAGCTCGCGCACCGGCTTGACGGCCCCATCGGGCTCGGCCGCCCAGAGCTTGACCACTCCGAAGATCCCCGGGTCGCCGCTGGCGGTGGCCATCCACTTGCCGTCCGGGCTGTAGGCGATGTCGTAGACCCGCTCGGCCAGGCCGCTCTGCCGACGCTCCATGGCCCCGTCCTTCGTCTTCCAGAAGGTGATTTCATGGTATCCCGAGGCGGCGAGGCTCACCCCGTCCCGACTGAACTCCAGGGCCGTGATCGGGATCGTCACCGGGTAAGCCGCCGGGACCGAGACCTGCTGGGTCTTCCGGAGCAAAATCGTCCAGTCCTCGCCGGGTGCGTTGCCGTCGTACTTGGCTCCCTCGGCTACCCATCGCTCGACGGTCGCGATCTTCTCGGTGGCGAGCGCATCCTGCTTGTAGGGCATGCGTGGCTGGCCGTCGGCGCGAATGAGCTCGACGAAGCGGCTGTCATCCGGCTTTCCGGGCTCGAGCGTGATGCCTTCGCCCTGCTGGCCCCCCTTGGCGAGCTGGGCAAAAGTCGTCATCACGTACTTGCTCTCGGCTTTACGAGGGTTGTGACACGCGATGCACCTCTCGACCAGGATGGGCGCGATGTCGCGAATGAAGCTGACAGGCTTCACCGCGGATGCGGGCGCGGAGGGCTTCGTCGCCGCCGGAGAAGCGGGCTTCGTCGCCGCCGGAGAGGCGGGCTTCGTCACCGCCGGAGAGGCGGGCTTGGCGGGCGGCGCCGCTGGCGCCGTGGCTGGTGTCGACGTCGGGGCTTTCCCCTTGCCATGTTCGGCGGGAACCTTCGGCGACTCGCCCTTCGAAACGGCGGTGGTCGGCGGCGAGACCTTCGACTTGGTCTGGTCCTTGCCGTCGTCGCCTCGGGCGGACGTCAGGGCGAAGAGCACGAGTCCCAGGGACAGGATCCAGTAGCCCGACTGTGTCGAGGCTTTGCGAGAGTCAATTCGGCACATCGATGGCATTCTCCCTGATCCGACCGGTCTCGGGATTCCGGCTCCGGAGACTACTTGGGCGGAAGGACCTTGACCGCGAGCGGTGTGGGGGGTGTGGGGTAATCCTTCTTCTGGACCTGGAACGCCAGTCGGACCTCCGCCCCGGCCGAGGCGGCCGCGGCCTTGGGGTCGGCGACGACTTTGACCACGAAATCGGCGGTGCCGGCCGGGACGGCGACGGGGTCCGCCTTCAGGCCGGCGGGAAGCCCGTTGATCCGGACGGTCACCGGCTCGTTGAACGTTCCCTTGCGGACGACTTTCCCCTTCAGTTCCGCAGTGGTACCCGGCTTCACCTCGAGGGCCGGCGTGGCCAGCACCACCGAGGCCGGACGGACGACGGCCAGCGTCACGGCGGGCAGGGCGATCGTCCGATCGCTGTTTTGGATTTTCCCCTTGGCCTGGAGCGCCAGCGTCATCGTTCCGAGGGCCGCTTCGAGGGCCGCCTGGATCCGGACGGTTCCCTCGGTCGCCTTGGCGCCGACCTTGTCTCCGGGGACCGTCACGCCGGTCGGGGCCAGGAACGCGGCGATGGCCAGCTCCCCGTCGGAGCCGTTCGAACGGACCACCTCGACCGGAATCGTCGCGCCGAATCCCTGGGCGACCTCGATGGGCGCGACGGGCGTGTCCAGGGTCACGGGGGTCGCCAGCGCCGGCGCGACGACGATGCCGTATTGCGTCATCTCGCTGGTGGGGAGATTCGTCTGCTGGGCGAAGACCACCGTCTTGGAGGCGAGCCGTTCGATCGGTCCGCCGGTTCCCTCCCCATGGCCGACGAGCTTCAGCGGGGCCGCGGGGAACCGGGCGTCGGCCGCCGCGGTGAGCGACAGGACGCCGGCGGTCTGACCCGCGGCGATCGTCCCTGGGCGTGAGCTCAGCCCGGCGGGCGGGTCGGCCATCGTGACGTTGATCGGGCCGGTATACCCCTTCCGCTTGACGGTCACTCCGACGGCAGCGCTCCCCCCGCGCGGTATGCTCACTTGCGCATCATTGACCGCGAGCTCGAAATCCGATGTGAGCGGCTCCGCCTCGATCCGGTAAGGGAAACCGACACCTCCGCGACGTTCGAGGTCGCGGATCACCACGGTGATCTCGTTCGTCCCACCGGGGATGGTCATCTCGAGCGTCGGGTCGGGGAGGATGAGCGACTGGGGTTGGTTGTTCTTCGGCGGCAACGGGACCGTTGTATCGTCGGCATTCGCGATCGCGGCCCCGTTGTTGCCCTCCACGCGCAGGACGGCGTCCAGGGCCGAACCCAGCTCGTAAGCGTGCACCTTGATTCGTACACGCGAGCCGGGCGTCACGACGAGCTTGAAGCGATCCTCGTCTCCCGCCGGATCGATCCGTCCGTTGAACACGACCGGCGCGACGGCCCGGACCGGCGTCGACGACGGATCGGCCGGCTCACGCATTTCGGGATACGTGGAGACCACCAGCGGCGGTAATGACTCGAGGTCGAGGTTACGCCCGACGGGCGCGGGCAAGCCGATCATGCACTCGTTGACGCGGGGCTGGAAGAGGTCTGTCCCGATCGGGGCATTCAGGACGGCCGCCGCGACCTCGGTACCGGGGAGCGTGCCCCCGCGCAACTCCAACCCGATCGTCTCGCCCTGCCGTCCGCCGAGCGGATAGACTTCCTCGGCCATGGGGACCTCGCCGATAATCAGGCGATACACGGGCCGGCTCGCCCCTTGATAGCGCGAGTCCGAGATCTCGACCACATAATCCGTGTCCTCGGGCAGGACGGCGGTCAGCCGGGCGTCGGTCAACAGCCCCGGCGTGTCGTCGGCCGAGGCCACGAAGGCGCGGTTGGCCGCGGCGGTGGTCAGCCGGATCGTTGGGTCGAGTCCCGAGCCGATCCGCGCACACTGGGCGTCGACCACGATCCGCTGTCCCTTCCGGCCGCGGAACCTGTAGAAGTCGACGTCATTGCCCGACACTCCACCCTCGACGACCAGCGGCGGCTCGGGGAGCAACTGGGCCGTGTCGAAGGTGCTGTTCTCCTCTTTCTCGGCGACCTGGGAGAGCTGGCCGACGGCGAGCAGAAACGGGTTGGAGATCCCATCATCGGTCTGGACCCGGATCGGGTAGACTCCGACGGCGGTCTCCGGCGCGACCATCAGCTTGAGCTTCCATGTCGAGGCATCGCCCTTCGCGGCCGGAACTTCCGTGCGAAACGGAAACGGGACGATCATCTGCGGATTGCCGGCCAGGCCCGATCCGCTGATAGAGACCTCGGTCATCACCCCGCGCCGAACGCCCAGCGGGCCGATATTGCTGATCTGGGGAGGTGCAGCGGCTGCTACGCCGATCAGGAGTAGGGAAAGCACGGGTGCCAGGCCGATCGTCCTGGATAGCATGAGGAGTCTCCTGCGATTCGATCGCGGGCCGGCGCGACGCTCGCCCAGCGGGGGCAGGCATGTCCCGGTCGGTGGGCTATTCTCTTCGCTCGCGGTGGGATCCAACAACTGTTAACGGTCGCAGGGGCGGGGCGGTTTGTCAAGCAGGCTTCCGGCGCCTCGCTTCTCTCACACGTCTTCGGCAGGCGGGTGGAGGCCCTCGAGGATGAGGACGCGGCGTATGTTGATGACGCCCGCACGGTTCAGACGCAGTGTCTCGACCGTTGTTCGACCCTTGCCTGTCAATCCCTCGATTGTGAGAAGATCCTTGCTCCAGGCGAAGTGATCGCTCCAACGATCGTTCCGGGGATGGAACAAATCGACCAGCACGCCCGTCAGTCGATCAAGACACAGCCTCTTGGTGGATTTGGCTCCGTTGCATCCTTGGCAGGCCAGTGCCAGGTTGCCCAGCTCTGTTTCTCCTCCGTCGCTGGGTGGCACGATATGATCGACCGAGTGTCGGGGTACGAGCGAGTAGGCTTCCGGCATTTGACAATACTCGCAGAGGTGCCGAGCCCGTTCCGCGACCTTGGTCTTGAGCGGTCTGGAAATTCGCGGTTTCTCAGCCATGGAATTGAGCAAGCACGTCGGAGTGCTTCATAACCTGAGCGAGCGACGTCTTTCGAAGCTTGGCCAACTCGCTGAGCAGGGTGAGTCGATCCGCGTGGCGAATCTCCAACTGATCGGTCATCCGGATCAGCTCCAGATGTTCAGGACCGTCGGGAACTAATGTTTCCGCCTCGAGCTTTGCCCTCAGTTCGCGGTATCTTCGCCAAAACTCGGCGGGGAACTCATCGCTGATCCGATTGATCTGCCGCACTAGCTGTTCTTCGTGTGTTTCCTTCGATGCAGCAGGGTTGACCGGGCTTGGCGAGACGATCCATCTCGGCCTCGTCAGGACCGAGAGGGCCAAGATCACCGACATGATCGTAATCACCGAAACCATGGCTGTGGATCTCCGGCATAGATATTCTATTTGTTCGAAGCGAGCGGCTTCATTTTCCGGGTCTAGGACGGCGCTCTGAATGTTAACGTGGATTATAATCGTTGATCGGGGGGTCATGCCATCCGGATTCGGACTGGCGAGTCCCTATCGCCTGGATCAATCGAAGGAATCATCGTGGCGACCATAGTTAACGAGCCGATGCTGACCGTGATCAAGAACGTCTGATTGCGGTTAAGTCGCGACCCGCAAGAGCCACACGCGCGTGCGCAATCGATGCGACGAGTAAGTCCCGCTTTCA
>JBKQHM010000767.1:0-10267 GCA_052148775.1 Isosphaeraceae bacterium
CGACTCCAACGCCACCACAGCCTCCCCAAGTACGATGTTCTGATCCAACCTCAACCCGTCTGACAGACCTTAAGTGGCCCAAAGCCAAAATCACGAGTCAAGACGAGCTTATTTTCAGGGAGTTCCCATAGTTGGAACTTTCCACTCGGGCCTCGGCCTGACGGCGAATCGCAAACGGTGATCCGGTGTCGAGCCTTTCCAGTTCTGACCGATGGAAACCTAGCGATGCTTCCCGCCGTCTCTCGGCGGAGCCGCCAACCGGTCGATCGGTTAATGGATGTTGACCATGAAGACCCGCGTCAGGCTATTGCCGAGACGGTCGGAGACAGTGAGACTCGCCACGTAGGACCCCGGCACACGGTACTTGTGGGACGCGTTGACCTTATAGCCGTGGGGACCGGCCTTCGTGAGGCTTGCGCGCTGGACGGTACCGTCGTCCCAGTTGATGAGCGCGGAGTAATACGTCAGGCCCGCCTTGGGAACGCTCGTCTCGAGTGCGGCGATCACGCCGCCGACCTTGTGCCGCGTGCGGCCGCTGAGCGAGCGGGTCTGGACCGCCAGGCCCGGAGGTGGCGTCGGCAGTACGTTGATGGTCACCATGGACACACCACCGATGTAGTCGGTCGCGTCGGTGGGGGTGAAGTAGACGGCGAGGATCTGGCCGTTCCCAACGCCGAGGACCGAGCCCGCGGCGGGGACGTAGGTGAATGTCCCACCGACGGTCGCCGTCGCGTCGAGCTGCGCGCCGCCCAGTGCCGTGCCATGAACGATGTCCGCCGGGTTGGACCACGTGATGTAGGTCGGCGCCCGCGCCACGTTGATCAGGACCTCGAAGCTGTCGTCGGCGTAGTCGGCGGTATCGTCGGGGGTGAAGGTCACCTTGAGGACCTGTCGCGAGCCCGCGTGGAGGATTGTGCCCTGCGCGGGCGAGTAGCTCAAGGTCCCCGGAACGCTGGGGATCGCGTCGAGCTGCGCGCCGCTCAGGGGCGTGCCATAGGTGATGCCTTGCGGGCTGGACCAGAGGATCGTGGGCGCGAGTTTGACGACCAGGTTCACCGTCGCGATGGTGCTGGCATCGCCGCTGGCGTCCGTGTCGGTGTACTGGAAACTGGCCGCTCCCAGGGCTGCCGGAGTGAACGTGACCGTTCCATTTGAATTGAGCACGACCGTTCCGTTCGTCGCGTTGCCGACGCTGCCGATCGATGGCTCGAGGCCGTCGGGGGCCGGGGTGTCGTTTGAGAGGAGACGTGACGCGGCGATCGTCAGCGACTTGCCGAGGACGGCCGTCAGCGAGCCGTCGTCCTGCGGCTGGATGGTCTGCTCGACGTTGATGACAATCGACCCACTCGCCGAATGGCCGGCGCCGTCGGTGACCGTGTAGGTGACCTGGACGACACCGAAGAACGTGGACGACGGGGGGGTGTAAGTCAGGGTGCCCGCGGTCGTGTTGGTGAATGCGGCCGTCCCATCGCCAGTCGGCACGACCAGGTTAGAAAACGTGTACGACGGGGTGGCAGAGACGTCCTCGACGTTCCCGCTGGTCGCCAGGCTCGCGATGGCGGTGGGCTGGGTCTGGAGTGCAACAGGGACGAGCAACGGTGAGGTGACGAGCGGCGCCACGTCGAGATCGAGCACTCCGGTCGTGGTGTTCGTGCCGTCGCTCACCGTGTACTGGATCGGCACCATATCGGCGAAGGTCGGACTGGGCGGGGTGTAGCTGAGGATGCCCTGACTCGTGTCGGTGAACTGGACCGTTCCGTCGCCGGACGGGACGGTCGGGTTGGAGAAGGTCAACTTGGGACCACTCGAAACGTCGTTGATCCGGCTGTCGAGAGCCGGAAGCGTGGAACGAGTATTTTCCAGAATGCTGTACTGCGCCGGATTCGCGACGATCGCTGCGAGCTGGATCGTGACGACGCCACTGGCGGTGTTCGTGCCGTCCGTGACCGTGTAATCGATGTGGACCGGTCCGGGGGTCGCTGAGCTGGGCAGGTCATACGTGAAGGTCCCATCGGCTGGGTTGTCGAACCCAGAGGCGGGGACCGAGCCCCCACCGCCCGCGAGCCGCAGGACGGAGAACGTGTAGGTCGGATGGCTGGCGATGTCCTGCACGGCGGACGGAAGGTTGGTGATGGTCAGCGTGACGCTGGTCTGATGATCCAGCTCGGTTACGGCGACGGGCTGCGTGACGAGTGGTGCCACGAGGATCGTCACGGTTCCCGTGGTGGAGTTGGTACCGTCGCTCACCGTGTATTGCACGGGGACGGTACCGGTGAATGTCGCCTTCGGGGCGGTGTACGTGAAGGAACCGGTGGATGCGTTGAGGTTGCTGACGGCTCCGTCGCCGGACGGCACGACCGGGTTCGAGAAGGTGTACGAGGCGGTCGTGGTGACGTCGTGGATTCGGTCCTTAAGGTTGGGAACGGTGGTCGAGGGAATCGTCGATGTTGTGCTCGACAGGGTACCCCAGGCGACCGAGTCGGCGGCGATTGGGCCTATGGCAATTTGCACGGATGAGTTGTTGGTGCTGGTCCCGTCGGTCACCTGGTAAGTGATTGTGACATCGCCGGTGAACGTTGAGCTGGGTGGCGTGTAAGTGAAACGGCCGGTGCTGGCGTCATCGAGACTGACCGTGCCCTCGCCATTCTGGACGACCGCCAGGTTCGAGAAGGTATCGTTTGGCTGGCTCGCGTCGTCCTGGACCGCTCCGGGCAGGTTCAGGATCGTCAGGCCGATGGTGGTCTGGCCTTCGACCTCCTCGATCAGAGAGGGGTTGGCCGCGATCGAGGCGAGGTTGAGGGTCACGACCTTGGTGGCCGTGGTGTTACCGTCGGAGTCCGAGGCTGAGTAGGAGAACGAATCCTGCGACGGAGAACTGGCGGCCGGGGTGAAGGTGACGAGGCCCGATCCGGGGTCGACGAGGATCTGACCGCCGTCGGTGGTGGTGGTCGAGGTCAGGCTGAACGTGACCATTGCGTTCGGGTCGCTCTCTTGTACGAAAGGGGCGAGACTGAACGTCGACGTTGACTTGTCCAGCACGTTCTCACTGAAGGGCTGGGCCGCGAGCGACAGCAACGCGCGGGCCTCCAGTTCCTCGATTCGGAACCGCGAAAGGCCGGCCCGTCGCTTGCGGTTGTGGCGTGTGGAGGACATGGAGCCTTACCTCGAGGTCATGGGGTGATCGTCGGCATTCCGCGGCGACGGCCGTCCGGGATTCGGGGATGCGTGCGGCCGGCCGTTGCAGGGAATGGCCCTGAAAAGGTCATCCAGCGTCGACTCGTAATTCCGCCACCTGGCGACGGAGTGAGAATACAGGGGTTGACGAACCTGCCCGATGCTCGCCGTCTTGACCCGGCGCCGAGTGCGGTGGAAATCCAGGCAGGCCGGTTCGTATTCGAGGCTGCATGCGCCGATGAGGGAGCGTGCGGTCGATTCAAGATCGGCGACCGTGTCCTCGTAGTTCACCTCGTGGATGGGAACCGGCAGGACCGATCGCCAGTGGTCCATCAGGCGGCCGTATTGCTCGAAGCGCGAGCCCATGTAATGCGGTTCGCTGGCCCAGGGGATGTTCTCGGGGCGGAAATCGGTGGTCCAGCAGGAGACGGCGACGTCGCGCAGGTCGCGCCGACAGTGGATGAACACCGCGCGGGGGAACATGGCGGCGAGCAGGCCGAGGTAGATGTAGTTATCGGGCATCTTGTCGACGATCCGCTCGACGGGCCGGCCCTCGGCCAGTTGGTCGAGTCGCTCGAGATGCCGCTCGGCCAGAAGACGCACCGCGGCCGGAGTCAGGCGAGCAATGCTTTCGAGCGCAGGGCCGGGATGTTTGACGACCTCCGGAATCGCGTCGAAGGACTTGCGGGTCAGCCGAAGCTCGCCCGCGCCGTGGATTCTCGAATGACTGGCGAGGATCTGCTCGACGAGCGTCGTGCCCGAGCGGGGGAGGCCGAAGACGAAGACCGGGCGGGCCTCGTCCAGTCCTCCGCCGGCGACCCGCTCGAAGAGCTGGGGGGTGAATCCGCGGATGATGCCGTCGACGTACTGCACGTGCAGGTCGGGCATGTAGCCGCGCGGGCCGGGCGTGAGGTCCATATTCAGGGCGTTGGCCCGTCGGGCACACTCGGCGGCGCGAGCGAATTCGCCGCGGGCGTCGAGGGCGAGGCCCAGGGCGAAGAGTAGCCGTGCGCGGGCGGACGGATTCGTCTCGGAGTCGGCGAGGCGTTCCTCGAGCGCGGCGAGGTCGGCATCGGGCAAACCGGCGCGCAGGAGGGTCGCAAGCTTCGCGTGGGCGAGGCCGGACTTGGGTGAGACGGCGATCGCCTCGCGATACGCGGCTTCGGCCTGGGACATCTCGCCGAGCTCCTCGTGGATTCCCCCCAGGTTGATCCGGGCCATCACGGCTTCTGGCTGGAGTTGCAGGGCGGTCCGGTATTGCTCGACGGCCTCGGGCAGGCGGCCTTCCTCCTGGAGCGACCAGCCCAGGCTGATTCGGGGGCCGGGCCGCTCGGTCGGTGAAAGGTCGATGGCCTGTTCCCAGCAGAGGACGGCCGCGGCATGCTCCTGCCGCTCCGTCTGAAGCTCGGCCAGTTGCTCCCAGTACCAGGGGTTCTCGGGTTCCAGCTCGATCGCCTGCTTGAACCAGGGCTCGGCTTCGGCGAGCTGGCCGTCGGACTTCAGGGTCAAGCCAATCTGGAGGTGGGCGTGGGCAAGGTCGGGATCCAGCCGGAGGGCTTCGAGATAGGCGCCGCGTGCCTCGCCCGAGCGGCCGAGGCGGTGGAGGGCGTTGCCGAGGTTGTGATGGTAGATCGCGATATCGGGCTGGAGTTTCACCGCCTGCTGCCCGTGGACCACGGCTTCTTCGGCCTCGCCTCGATCGAGCAGGAGCAAGCAGAGTGCGCTGCGAGCCGCGGGGTATCGGGGCGCCATTGCCACGGCGGCGCGCAGGTGCTCGAGTGCCTCGTCTTGACAGCCGAGCTCTCGCAGTGCCATGGCGAGGTCACGATGGGCCTGCGCGAAGCCGGGGCGGATCTCGAGGGCACGCCGGAACTGTTCGACCGCCGCCGCCGGACGGCCCGAGGCCTGGAGCACCAGGCCGAGCGTGCACAGAGCCTCGGGGTAGTCGGGATTCAGCTTCAGGGCCGTCCGGCAGCAGCCTTCGGCTCGCTTCGGCTCGCCAAGGTTCCGGTAAGTCTCGGCGAGCGTGATGTGGAACGAGGGGACGCCCGGGCGTGCCATGATCGCCTGCTTGAGCACGTCGACCGCCCCGTCGAACTCGCCACGCTGATTGTGGATGAAACCCATCCAGTGCAGCGCGGGGGCGTTCGCAGGCTCTCGCGCCGCGACCTTCGCGAACAAAGCGAAGGCGGCATCGAGCTTCCCTGCCTTGTGCAGCTCCGTTGCTTGAGCGAAGAGGTCCTGGGTAGGGGTCACAGTCATGCTCCGCAGAGAGGCGAAGACGGTGCGGGTGGGGTGGAATCGCCGCGAGGGGTGGTGTCCGTCTGGTCACTCGCGGACGATCGCGGTGCCGGCGATCCTCTCGCAAGGATCGCCCGCCTGGTGCGATCGCCGGCGCGACGCCGGCTCAATCGCGGTGCCCGGTCCAGTTCGCGACGACGATCGCCTCGGCCGACTCCGCCTGCGCGGGTAGGACCCGCACCGTGGGCGACTGCGACGGATGGCTCGCGTCCTGGCCCTGCCGGGTCACGACGCTCGAGGGGTCGTTCCTGGGCCGGGACGAGATCTCACTCTCTGTGCTGCAGAGGAGATCGTCCTGGCGCGCCGGGTCGTCCTTGTCGGCTACAGTGAGATGGTCCTGGGTCGATGAATGGCCCGGTCCGCCGCTGGAAGAATCGTCCTCGTGCGAAGCGTCGAGCGCCCCGATTGTCGACGAATCGTCCTGGTTCGGCAGGTCGCCCTGGTGGGATGCTGAAAGGTCTTGCCGAGCGGGTGTGTTGCCCGTGGGGATGACCTGCAGATTCGGACCCTGGTTCTCCGCGGTCAGGGACGAACTCGATTCATTGGGGTCGATTGGCGTGATGCCCGCCGAGATCGTGAGGGTTGGGATGATAGAGTCGACTGAAGGACGGCCGGGTGCGGTGATGGCACCGCCACCGCCGAGATGCGCGAATGCCTCGTTCCGGGATATCATCGCGCCGTTACCCGGAAGTAGGCTGCCGCCGCCGTGTGTGAAGCCGCCACCTCCGATGCTGCCCTGTGGTATGCCATTGCCGGATGGCGGGGAGGCGGAATTCTTCAGGCTGCCGTTGGAGCCAGCCTCGTACACGAGACCGCCTCCACCGAGTCGGAACAGATCGCTTCCTCCGCCGCCCGAGCCACCTCCGCCGCCACCGCCTCCGGTGCCACCGGTTCCACCGCCGCCACCGTAGGTACCGCCGCCACCATAGGTACCGCCGCCACCGCCGCCGGTGCCGACAGTTCCAACGCCACCGCCGTAGGTACCGCCGCCACCGCCGCCGGTGCCGCCAGTTCCACCGCCACCGCCGTAGGTACCGCCACCGCCGCTGTACCCGCCGCCGCCACCGCCGCTGTTCCCGCCGCCACCGCCAGTGTTCCCGCCGCCGCCACCGGTAATTCCGGTACCGCCGCCGATGCCGGTACCGCCGCCGATGCCGGTACCGCCGCCACCGCCGCCGGTGCCGCCGGTGCCGCCAGTGCCACCACCCCCTCCGCTGCCCGTGATCGGCGAATAACCGCCGAATGGTGAGGAGCCACCGAGCGAGGAATACCCGTAAGGTGAGGAGCCGTAGGGCGTGGAATGGCCGTTGGTGGGAGTACTGTCACCGTAGGCAGTCGAGCCGCTCGAATGAGAACTGCCGTGTAAGGACGAGTAGCCGTTATAAATCGTGTAGCCAAAATTCAGTGTCAGGTACTGGAGGATAATGATCGGTTTTAGAGGCGGCACGCGAGCACCCCCCGCGGTGAATCCCCCGCCCCCGGTGCCGTTCCCTCCGCCGCTGCCCTTCTGCCCGCTTCCGGGGCTGCAGTAGGGACTGTGGATGCCCCCCAGGGTGTTGCCGGGGTGTCCGGCCGAGAATCCGGTGGCCGCTCCGCCGCCCGAACCGTCGTTCTGGACGTGCCCCTCAAAGAGATTCGACTCGTCGTTTCTGCGCTCGACCAGACCCGGGATGACGGCCTGCGACCCGTTGACGATGCCGTACACCCACTGGTCGAATTGGCCGGGCACCCGGCCGAATTTTTCGGCGTTGACGTCCTGAAGTAGGGTTGCCTTGTTGAAGGCGTCGGCGCTCTCGTTGAAGGTGAAGTCGACCAGGGCGTCGAACTGATCCTGGGTCAGCGAAACTTTGACATCCTTGTTGACGGCATCCGCCGCCTTGGCCGCTTCGTCGCTGAGCCAGGACGTGGCCTGGGACTGATCGATCGGGTTCGGGTATTTGGCCAGGTCGGCCGCGTCGACCTTCCCCTTGTGCAGCAAGTGGCCGTATCCAAGGACGGCATTGCCGGCCGCATCGGTGTAAGGCGCGGACGCGAATCCCCCGACTGGGCCCGACGAAGTGGCGGAGAATTTCCCCGCCTGGTCGCCGGCGGGTCCGAGCTCGTGGGCCGCGATGAAATTGAGGCCGGTGCTGTCGAGCGTCATTCCGGACAGGAGCGGCCGGTGCTCCAGGTCGTTGACCTCGCCGAGAAAGCGACGTTGAGCGCGGGCCCTATCGCGTCGCGTGAGGTTGGGCCGGCCAAGGTCTGTATTATCCGGATCGTGGGACGGGGTCGATCCGGACGACTCATCGCGTCCGCGCGCCATCGGTGTTGTCCTCCGGGGGTCGGTCACGACGCAACCTTGGCGCGCCACGGAGGATGGGCCGGCCGATGAACCGTACCCTCCTGGGACGGGCGCCGTGGCGGCCTGGGGTCGTCACGGCGGTCACGCCGGGCGGACACTCCATTGGGAGTGTGCCGACCGTCCGCATCGCGAAGGTCATCGCGCCGCATGGCGCACCTGCGCTAACGTAGCACATCTCTAGCGAGTGACAACTCCTCGCCCGGAGGTGGCGGGCCGTTCGGCGCGGTCGGAGCATCGCCTCGCTGTCTATCATTGTAACGAGCGTGCCACCTCGCCGTGACCAGCGCGTCGACAAAAGACCTCATCACTGAAATGCCCCGGCCGATGCCGAGGCGGGTTGCGGACATCATAAGCGGGATCTGCATGCTTGCTCCTCGCTTCTCATGCCGGTAATGGCCGAGGTGACTCTTGATCGCCCTCGTGACGGTATCCCCGGCCTCCCACGATGCAGCCTCCACGATGGAGTTGACGACGCGGGCGACCGTCGCGTCGATGATGTCCTCATCGACGTCGCCGGCGTGGGCCTGGTCCGCGAGCTTGAGCAGCGCAAATGGTTGACGCGATTCGCTTCTCCTGGTCGGAGACCTTCCCCGAGGAACGGAGACGGCTGAACCGCCTCACTTCCTACTCGGTGCCGCACTCGCCCCCATCCGGTTCCTTCGGGCGCGGCATGGCCCGTGTGGGATTCTGCCCCCTTCGTTCTGCGCACTTGTCACCCTCGGCCCGTGAACGCTTACGCAGATTCTTTTCGACTCTACCACCCCCGTCAAGTCCGACCGCCCTTTCGGCCCCGCCATCGATGACCCGGACGACGACGCGATGTTCGGCCAAGCGGAACCCGATTGGGATGCAATAGCCGCCCAGCGTGCCTGGGAAGATGCCTACGAAGCGGGCCTGATCGCTTCCCCGGAAATCGATCGCTGCCAACTGTGCGGGGCGACGTCGGTTGACCTGACGTTCCAGGGTCTGTGCGATCGCTGCGACGACGCCGCGATCGACGCCAGCATCGCCAGCCAGAACTATGCCGCTGGTCTCGGCTTTCAGGTGTTCTGAGATGGACCGACCGACCCCCGGGCACGGACGCCCATCTCTCCCCTTCCAATTCGACCCTTCTTCTCAGGAGATTGCATCATGCGAAACCAACTGATGGTTCACGCGGGCGGGATCCGACGGACACGCGACGAATTGCGGGGACTGGCCACGCCGCCAGCCACGGATACATGGCGACCGGTCCCCCACTTCGAGCTTGTGGCCTCGCTGGTCGATGGCCTCGGCCAACAGGGCATCTCGATCGCCCGCGAGGAGTACGCGACCAGCCATTCCGACGCCCGGCTGTTCGGCGTCCTCGACCTGCTCATCCCCGGCACGGCCGAGCCCGATTACGGGATGTCGCTCGGGCTCCGTGGGAGCAACGACAAGTCGCTGGCGATCTCGGCGGTTGCCGGTGCCCGGGTGTTCGTCTGCGACAACCTGGCGTTCTCCGGCGACGGCGGGACGGTCGTCCTGCGCAAGCGGCACACGAGCCGACTCGACCTGTCCGGGTCGTCCCCCCGGCGATCGACGCCTATCTGGAGAAGGCGGGCTTCTTCAAGCTCGACATCGAGCGGATGAAGAATGCGGATCTGAGCGACGGGCGGGCGAAGGAATTGATCTTCGACGCCTTCGCCCGGAACCCGATCCTGCCCCGGCGGTTGTTCCCGGTCGTCTCGGGTCTCTACTTCGACGACGACGAGCACCGGGCGAAGTTCCCCGACCGGACGCTCTGGGGATTGAACAACGCGTTCACGGAAGCCGTGAAGATCCTCAAGCCTTCACCCCAAGCCAACGGCCAGCTTCGGATCGGCCGGTTCTTCGCCAGGACGCTGTACGCTCGCCCGGTCGCGGGGGCCGACGTCGCGATCGAGCAATGAGCCCGCAATGATGTGGGCCGGTCTGAGGTGGTACTCCGACCGGCCCACGTGAACACCCTCGATTCGACCCGATCGACCCCGCCCGGAGCCCACCCTGGGCGGGGTTTTCTGTTGGCCTATCCTGCCCGGCCAATGTCTCCGTCTTGGCGTGGCCGGGATAATCCATCGACCCGGCCCGCCGGATCGCTCCGCGGGCCTGTAGTGCCTCGGCATCGTTCGGAGTGAGGATCGGAAGCTTCGGATTGACTGGCGGGTCGATGTCACTGAAGAACTAGCAGGGATGATCCGGAGTGCTTGGCGAACTTTCGGAGTGGGATCCGCTGCGATTCATCGACGAGTTTTGCCAGATCTGAAACTTTGATGGGGGCGAGTATCTCGGCTCCCAGAAGTTTGCCACGATTGTCATAATCCGCGATCAAGACGTCTTCGATAATCTCGCGACTTCGCCCTACTTTACCGCTCCGAAAGCGGATGTAGGCCGCCTTCACGGTACCGTCACTCCGGGCGCTCACTGTCAGATCGAATCCATTACTTTGAT
>JBKQHM010000768.1:0-10331 GCA_052148775.1 Isosphaeraceae bacterium
GGAGTCGCCTTTGACGCCAGAGGCCGTTAATACTTTAAGGAAGCGCTCTATGAGCACGACCACTCCGGCGGATCGGAGGGTTTCTTCGGAATCGTCCAGTGCCAGGGCTCTCCGGTCGGGGCTCGGCCCGCTGGATGTCCTGGTCCTGTCGCTCTGGTGCGGCCTGGCCGGGGGCCTGCTGGAAGTCGGCGCCCGAGTCGTCTGCAAGAGCCTGATCGCCGCCAATCGACTGTACCTGATGAGCCGTCACTTCATCTGGTTGACCCCGCTCTCGAACCTGATCTTCTTCGCCGGGCTGGGGTTGTTCCTTGCGCTGGCGGCGAAGCTCTGGCCTCGGTCCTGGGGGTGGATCGGGCCTCGGCTCATCGGTCTCCTGGCGATCGTGCCCGTGCTCATCGTGATGATCCCGCAGATCTATCCGATGGCCTGGACGATCCTGGCGCTGGCGGTCGCGCTCCGCCTAGCGGCGTTCCTCGAGCGGCACGCGACCGGGTTGCGCCGGCGGCTCATTCTCAGTTTTTCCGGCATGCTGGCCGTCGTCCTGGTCCTGGCCGGATGGGACCTCGGCGGACAGTGGCTGGCCGAGTGGCGCGAGGTGAGCCGACCGTTGCCGTCCGGCGATCCGCCGAACGTGCTCCTGATCACGCTGGATACCGTGAGGGCCGACCATCTGAGCCTTTACGGCTACAAGCGGCCGACTTCCCCCGTACTCGAACGGCTGGCCAAGTTGGGGGTTCGGTTCGACGAGGCGAGGTCGGCGGCACCCTGGACGCTCCCCTCGCACGCGACCATGTTCACCGGCCGCTGGCATCATGAGCTGAGCGTGAACTGGATGACGCCCCTCGACGGGGAACGCCCCACCCTGGCCGAATACCTGGGCGCCCACGGCTATGCGACGGCGGGATTCGTCGCCAATACCATCTCCTGCTCCTACGACACCGGCCTGAGCCGCGGATTCACCCACTACGAGGATTACATCCTCCAATACCTCTTGCCCCTCCGAACCGCCTGGCTGGTCGACAAGTCCGTGAGGGCGATCTCCGATGTGGGCTTGTTCCTAGGCCGCACGTTCGACATTGGCCCGTTACGCCCCATGAAGGAATCCTGGCTTTCGCCCTACTTCGTGGAGTGGCGCAGGAAAGACGCCGGATCGATCAACCGCGCCTTCATGAACTGGTTGACGCGACGGCGCGAGCCCGATCGCCCGTTCTTCGCCTTCCTCAATTATTACGATGCTCACGCACCCTACGTGCTCCCCGACGGTGCCGACTACCGCTTCGGGGTGAAGCCCCGGAGGGCCAGCGATTTCATCTTCCTCTCGGAGTACTGGGAATCGATCGACAAGTTGGCGTTGCGCCCGTCGTATCGAGAACTCGCCGCGGACTCCTACGACAACTGCGTGGCTTACCTCGACGAGCGGCTGGGCGAATTGCTCGAGGGATTGCTCCGCAGCGGCGTACTCGATCGCACGGCGGTCATCGTGACCGCCGATCATGGCGAAGGGATGGGGGAACATGGTCTCTTCGATCATGGCGAGAGCCTGTATCGGCCGGAGATCCGCGTGCCACTCCTGATCGTGTTGCCCGCGGATCGGCGGCTCACGGGCGTCGTCCGCCATACGGTGAGCCTCCGCGACCTGCCGGCGACGATCGTCGATCTCGTCGGCCTGGAGAAGGGGTCGCCCTTCCCGGGCCGGTCGCTGGCGCACTTCTGGCGCGATCCTTCGCCCGAGACGGGCCCGGCCGCCCCCGAAGCGGTGATCTCCGAATTGCCGAAGCCCAACCCCTACGATCCCAATCAGGGCCGGTCGCCCGCCTACCGGGGTCCGCTGATCGCGCTGGGCGAGGGCGAATTCGTCTACATCCGCAACAAGGGAGATGGGTCCGAGGAACTCTACAACGAGCGGGAGGACCCGGGCGAGGTCCGCGACCTCAGCCGGGTCGAGGCGATGCGGCCCGTCCTGGAGCGGCTGCGTAAGCGCCTCGACGCGTTGCCGTGAGCCCGTTCGGATCGCGAACGATCAGGCGTCCGCGTCGGGCAGAAAAACGAGCGTCGCCCCCGCGAAACGTGTAGAATCGGCCGGAGATTCGCCAGCGTATCCTATGGCGATGGGCCTCGTCGACGGAGATCGTTCGAGATGAATGGCCGACGCATCGGTCTCGCCGCCCTGGTGATGCTGTTCCTGGGGGCGAGCCTGTACTGGTTGGCGACGAGGTCGCCGACCCTCTCCGAGACGGGGGGCGACGCGACTCGGGGCACCCGTTCGACGCCCGGGGGCGAGATGCTGCCGGATCGCGCGGCCCAGGGAGCCGGCAAGTCGACGGATGGCGGCGGGAAAGCCAGTTCGTTCATCCCGGGCGTTCGATACCGCCCGCACGCTCTGCCGATCGACCAGAGCGGCTTCGGGGCCGCCCTCTTCGCCGTGCAGCCCTGGAAGCCCGACGCCACGCTCAAGGAGATCGCCGAACATTGGGGGCGCCCGGGTTATCGGGGCGTCGCGATCGTCGATCGGCAACTGGCCGATGCCAAGATCACCCGGAACGATCGGTTCTCGCACCTCTACCTCAAGGCGGCACTGCTGGGCTATGAGGGCGAGGCTGACAAGGCCTACCACGTGCTGGAAGAGCTCCGGACGTTGATCGAGAGCGACGACAGACTGGCACAATCGGCGCTGGGGACGGTGATCTATCTCCAGGGTGTCATGGGGCTGCGGCTGGGGGAGAACGAGAACTGCCTGATGTGCCAGGGTGACAGTGCCTGCCTGCTGCCCATCGCCGCCTCGGCCGTCCACACCAATCCGAGGGGCTCCCGGCGGGCGATCGGCCATTTCCGCGAGTACCTGGAGCAGTTCCCCGACAACCTCGAGGTCCGCTGGCTCTATAACCTGGCCCACATGACGCTGGGGGAATACCCGGAGAAGGTCGATTCTCGATTCCGACTCGACCTGGACCGATTCTTCCACTCGGAGTTCGACATCGGCCGGTTCCGCGAGATCAGCCACGAGGTGGGGCTGGGCGACCGGATGAACCTGTCGGGCGGCGCCATCATGGACGACTTCGACAACGACGGCCTGCTGGATATCGTCATCACGTGCTCCGACCCGACCCGGAGCATGGCGTTCTACCGCAACGCGGGCGACGGCACGTTTGCGGACCGGACGAACGAGGCCGGACTGGCCGGCCAGCTCGGGGGGCTGGTCTGCTACCAGGCCGACTACGATAACGATGGCTTGCTGGATATCTACGTCCCGCGCGGAGCCTGGCACAACTGGCCGATGCGGCCGAGCCTCCTGCACAATCGCGGCGGCGGCCGGTTCGACGATACCACGCAGCAGGCGGGGCTGCTGGACCCGGTCAACTCCAATGCCGCCGCCTGGGCCGATTTCGACAACGACGGCCTGGCGGATCTCTTCGTCGCCTGCGAGCGCCAGCACCACCGCCTCTACCGCAACAGGGGGAACGGCACGTTCGAGGACGTCGCCGCCGGCGCCGGGCTCGTGTGCCCTCCCGATCGATTCGCCAAGGGCTGCACCTGGCTCGACTACGACAACGATGGATTCCCCGACCTGTTCATCAACAATCTCGCCGATGACGCCCGGCTGTATCACAACGAGCGCAACGGACGATTCGTCGAGGTCACGACCAGTCAGGGCATCGACGGCCCCAAAGGTTTCTCTTGCTGGTCCTGGGATTACGACAACGACGGATGGCTGGACATCTTCGCCGTCTACTACAACCGACCGGTCGACGACGTGGTCCGCGGGATGCTGGGTCAGCCGCTCGACATGCCCGGCAACCGGCTGTATCGGAACCTGCAAGGCAAGGGTTTCCGGGACGTCAGCATCGAGGCCGGGCTCGACGTGTACTTCGCCAGCATGGGGTCGAACTTCGCCGATTTCGACAACGACGGCTTCCTCGACATGTACCAGGCGACCGGCGGGCTCAATTTCGGCTTCCTGGTCCCGAACCGGATGGTCAAGAACGTCGAGGGGAAGCGGTTCGCCGACATCTCCTCATCCTCCCGGACCGGCCACCTCCAGAAAGGTCACGGCGTGGCCTGCGGCGACTGGGACCGCGACGGTGACGTCGACCTGTTCGTCGAGATGGGCGGGGGCGCCAACGGCGACCAGTATCACAACCTCCTCTTCCAGAACCCCGGCCAGGGGAACCACTGGCTGACCGTCAAGCTCGTCGGCAAGAAGACCAACCGGTCGGCCATCGGGGCGCGGATCAAGGTCGTCACGGCCGGCGCGAAACCGCTCGAGGTCCACCGACACGTCACCTCCGGCAGCAGCTTCGGCGGCAACGCGCTGGAGCAGACCATCGGCCTGGCGAAGGCCGAGAAGGTCGCGACCCTGGAGATCCGATGGCCGGCCAGCGGCACGACCCAGGTCTTCCGCGATATCCCAATCGACCAGTCCATCGAGGTCACCGAATTCGCCGAGAACTATCGCCGGATCGAGAGGAAACCGCTCCCGACACCACCATGATCGCGGCGGGTTGATTGTTCATCAGGCGTGGCGAGGGTTCCGGCCCGGCTCCAGGATAGGGACGAGACATGAAGCACCGGCTGTTCGATGGGTTTCTCATCATCGTCGCGGTGATCGGGGGCGTCCTGGCGTTCCAGAGCGGCCGGGAACGCAGCCGGCTGACGGAACGGCACGCCCGTCTGGCGCGAACGGCCGGCGAGCTGCCGATCGCCGATCCGTTCAAGGTGTATATGCGGGCCCTGGATACCGGGGAGCCGCTGCATTTCGCCTGGCGCGTCTATTGCCCGCCGAATTACAACAACATGCTGTACAGCAGCACCGGCAGCGGCGATAGCACCTGGGGCTCCAGTCGCTCGTCCGAATTCATCGCGCGCGTGCGCTTTCGCGAGGACGCTGAGGGCGTGGTGGATGTCTACTCCCATTTCGGGAGCGGCAGTACGGCGGAGAACCTCGGAGATAAGGGCCTGGCCGACCTGCTGCGAAACCGATGGGACAGGGTCCGCGTCGAGCAGTTGGGGGCGCCTGAAGTCATTGTCCTCGAGCCGGATCAGTCGGCGGTGATGTTGCGATTGACCCTCCCCGATGACATGAAGGCCGAAGCCGGGAAGGCGCTCTCCCCCAACATTCAGGAGAAATTCTTCCCGGTCCTGTTCGAGCTGGATCTGGGTTCCCGACCCTGATGATGGTCTTTGCTTTGGAGAATCCGCCCGTGTCCGATCTCTCGCCTGCGTCGAACGAACCCGCCGAGAGCATGACCTCGGTCGAACGGCCCCCCCGAGGGCGCTGGCAGATCGGGCTGCGGACCCTGTCCTTGTTGATCATGGCGATCGCCGTCTGGATGGCCTATTTCATCAATCGTCGGCACAACGCCACGCTGACGGCGCGGATCGAGGCCATGGCCCCGCTGGCGCACGAGCTGATCGTCGACGACCCGAAGCAGATCGCGGTCGTGAAGCTGGACGATCTCTGGATCAGTGAGGACCGCTGGGACATCTACCTGCCCGACGGTCGATTTCGGCTCTGCCTGGCGACACGCGGTATCGGCGAAGATGGGCTCGCCACCGTGGTGGAAAGGGCCTCGATCGCATCCGGCAGGCATCGGCTCACCCTCGAGCCGCGTCGGGTCAAGGACGTCTCTCGGGTCGTCGTCGGCTGCGATGGGACGGAACTGCTCGCCAGGCAGGAGCCGAGTGAGTGGGACAGCAACGTCAGTAAGTCGAGCAGGGTCAATTATTCGATCAGCGAGCAATTATCCCCCGACGAGCCGGTCATCCTGCTCCGACGCCATTTCAAGCGATATAACGGCAATGGTGCGAGGCCGGCGCCCGGCGAACCGACCGACGGCATCCTGCTCTGGATCGAGCGGACGGCCGGGCCGGATGCGAAACATTGATCGCCGACTGGACGATCCCGACGCGACTATTTCAGGAACTCGGCGAACTGGTGGGTCGTGTAGAAGTGCTGGCGCCGGATCGGGTCGAAGAATCGGTAGAGCGGCACGGTGCCCGGCCTGGGGTCGTGATAGACATAGCAGGAGATCCCTTTGGGACGATACCCGAGGCGGCCGGTGTGCTCGCCGTCCGACGCGAGTGTGTACAGGTGATCGCGCGGGCTCGTCCATCGGTAGAGCGGGACCGCGCCGGGGGCTTGATGGTCCAGTACGTAGCAGGCGATCCCTTCCTGGACCGATCGCGGCCGGTCGGGTGCGCCCGGGCGGATCGTGTAGAAGTGCGAGCGATCCACCGGGTGAAGCCAACGATAGAGGGGTACGGCCTCGGGCTGGGGCTGGGCGAAGACGTAGCCGGCGATCCCTTCGGAACGGAGGCGCGTCAGGTCGAAATGGAGGGCGATCTCGTTCGGCGTATACTCGATCCCGCAGAAGACCCCGTATTCCTTGAAGAGCCCGACGCGCCGCATGATCTCGGCGTTGAGGTGGTCGCTCAGGCGGGAAGCCCGGCCGTTGGCGATCTGGGTGATCAATTCGTCGAAGAACTGGCCGAGGACCTTGGCGAGGAACCCGCTGAAGCCGTCCAGCTCCCGACGCTTGACCTCATCGATGCCGATCCGGAACCGCGGCGCCCCATCGACGCCCGGCTCGATGTTGACCCTCGCCTTGATCTCGAAGCTGAACTTCCGCCATCCTTGCGGGGTCTGCGGGCTCCGGGCGATCCGGTCCGTGAGCGGTCCGTTGACCGGGGCCCGGAACTCGCCATCGATGAGGCAGGCGACCACGAGTTGTCGTGCGCGTGCCTCGATCCCGAGCAGCCGGAACGCGTGGACGACCCCTCGGAGCTGACCGGGCTGCTCGAACGTGGCGGCCGGGAGTTTCTCGATGATCCCGGCGATGAAATCCTTGTCGAGCCGGAGATCCGCGGACGCGAAAGCCGTACCGCCGTGCATCAGCGACGACCCGCACAGGACCCCGAGAACGACCACGCCCCGCCACCCTGACATCGGCACTCATCCTCCCGAATCGGACCGTCAGCCATCGTGCGGGCGACGCCACAGAGTCTCCACCGGCCGACGGCCCATGCCATGCCATGCCCGGGTCCCCATCGGAAAGTCGCCCGGAGTTCTACCCGCAATCGATCCGACTGACCAGAGGAATCGGTCATTGGTCACTGGTCACTGGTCACTGGTCACTGGTCACTGGTCGAATGCCTAGCGCAGGTCCATCCCCTCCCTCGTGAGACCGATTCGGTGAGCGGCCCACCTGGCCGAACTCGTCGATCTCGGCGGCGGCGCCGCTCGTGGTGATTTGTTCACTCGCGTTGAAAGGTCGACCCAGCCGACGAATCCGCCACAAAACATCCGGCCGGTTCGTCGGGTATACTCGATGTGGGGTCGCTCGGATCGATGTCCTGGAAAACGCAAAGATCGCCTTATTCCACCCAATCAATCAAACCGGGGTGGTGGCTCCCTTGACTTGAGTCCGAGGGGCATGCGAAGATGTCCGTAATGATTCATACCCCGGGCTGGTCGCCGCTCCGGGTTTGAATTCACGCCAGGGCCATGCAATCGAGGCCCGAAACGAGCGAATCGCCCTTGGGGATTCGCCAGAGTCGAACCGACAGAGCGGATGAGCGTATCAACACAGTAAAGCTCTGTTAAGAGCCCGAGTCCCGCGATCTCGATATCCGTTTATTTCAACAAGGAAAGCGGCAAGGGTGGGTTTGTATCCTTGGTGAGACCGACGAGAGCGGACATCATTGAATGATGGACAACAGGCGGACCTCACAATCGCGGCGCGGCCGGGAATGTCGGACGTCGTCCTCATTGCGCTGCGAGATATTGGAGCGACGACAGCTCCTGTCGACCCTCTGGGTGACGAATACCAACGACGATACCAACCCCAACTCGTTGCGGTGGGCCATTCTCCAGGCGAACGCCGACACGAGTACCGATACGATCGACTTCGACATCCCCTCGCCGGGCTCGGTCACGATCCAACTGAGCTCGCCGCTGCCGGCCCTGACCAACCCGGTGATGATCGACGGGACGACGGAACCGGGCTACGAAGGCAGCCCGCTCGTCGAGATCGATGGATCGGGCCTCTCGGGGACGGGGAACAGCGGGCTGATCCTCTCGGGGGGTGGCAGCACGATCCAGGGGTTGGCGATCGTCGGCTTCTCGGGTGCGGCGGTCGTGCTGGAATCCGGGGGCGGCAATGTCGTCGACGGCGACTATCTCGGCGTCACTCCCGACGGCACCCGGGCGATCCCCAACGGGCAGGGACTCGAGGTCCTCGGCTCGTCGCTCAACACGATCGGCTGCGGGGCGGGCGGGGCCGGCAATGTCATCTCCGGGAACACGGGCAATGGCATCCTGATCCAGCCGATGGGGTCCCCCTCCTCGGACAACCTGATCGGCGGCAACTGGATCGGCACGACGGCCGACGGCAACGCCGCGCTGGGGAACACCCTGAGCGGGATCGCGATCGTCGGTTCTTCCAATAACATCGTCGGATCGCCCGGGCAGGGCTTCGGTAATGTGATCTCGGGAAACCTGGGTCCGGGGATCAGCGTGACCGGTCAGTCGTTGGCCACGCAGATCCAGAACGATTTCATCGGCGTGGCCCAGGACGGCCGGACCCCCCTCGGAAACGGCGGCGACGGTATCCAGCTCGAGGACGCACCCGGCACGGTCATCGGCGGCGTCGATCTCGGCGAGAGCAACGTCATCGGGGCCAACCATGGCGACGGCGTCAACACGTCCGGACAGACCACCGGGTTACTGGTCTCCGGCAACTTCATCGGGACTGACGAGTCCGGCGTGCTCGAGCTGGGCAACCTGGGCAACGGGATCAGCCTGGGCTCGTCGTCGAACACGATCGGCGGCAGCGGTTTCGGCGCGGGCAACGTCATCGAGTTCAACGGGACCGGCAGCGTCGGGGCCGGGGTCGAGCTGGTCGGGGACGTCGACCACGACCTGATCTTCTCCAACTCGATCTACGACAACGCCGGCCTGGGGATCAATCTGGGCAGCGGGCCCACGCCCAACCACGCGCCCGGCACCATCGGGCCGAATGACTATCAGAATTACCCGACTCTCACGATCGCGCAGAGCGACGGCAACGAGACGACGATCCAGGGTTCCCTCTACGAGAGTCCGAATACCTCCTATCTCATCCAGTTCTTCGCCAGCCCGACCGAGGACCCCTCCGGACACGGGCAGGGGAAGGTGCTGCTCGGCGCGACGAGCGTCACGACCGATGCGAATGGGAACGGGAGCTTCACCGAGAAGGTGCAAGCCGGCACGCCGGCGGGGAATTATATCTCCGCCACCGCGACCAGCCCTTCCAACGATACCTCGGAGTTCTCCTCCGACGTCTCCGTCCAGGGCCAGATCGACCTCGTGGTGACCGGTTCCGCCGCGCCCAGCCCGGTGGAGGCCGGCGGCGTGGTGACCTATTCGCTCAACGTCGCCAACCAGGGATATGGCGATGCCGACGATGTGGTCCTGACCGATCAATTGCCCGGCGGCATCGGTGTGAACTCGGTCACGACCAGCCAGGGATTTGTGTCGCCGTCGATGTCCTCCGGCACGGTCACGGTCGAGTTGGGGACGATCGCGGCCGGGGCCTCCGCGACGGTGACGATCGCGGTCCAGACCAACGCCGGGTCGGTCGGCACCATGGTCGACGCCGCGACGGTCTCGAGCGCGGAGTCGGATCCGGACCCGTCCGCCCTGTCGACGGAGATCGTCACCTCGGTCCTGGCGGCCTCGGACCTGTCCGTCTCGATCGCCGAGGGCCCGGCCCCCGCCCTGGCCGGCGGCGACCTGACTTACACGATCACTGCGGACAACCTGGGCCCGAGTACCGCGCAGTCCGTGGTCCTCACCCTGCCCATCGCGCCCGGTTTGTCGTTCGTCTCGGCCAGCAACGGGGCCGGGTCGGTTTCCGATTTGAACGGAGAGGTCGTCGCCGGCCTGGGCAATCTGGCCGTGAACACCCCGGTCGCCGTGACCGTGGTGCTCCAGGCCGAAGTCGTCGGCGAGCTGACGGAAACGGCGACGATCTCCGGTGATGTCATCGATACGAATCCCGCGAACAATACCGCGAGCGTGACGACCGAGGTCGCCCCCGCCGCCGACCTCGCGGTCCAGGTCGCCTCCTCGGTGCCCGTCGCCGGGATCGGCCTGGAATTCCAGTACGTCGTGACCTAAAGGACCCGTCCCGGCGAAGGCCCACATGACGTCCGGTGCGCGGCGTGCCATAATTCCCAGCAGGGGGATGCCTTTCTTTTCCACGAAGCGTCCCACAAATAGGACAAGACGCCTTTCCCGCGGCAAGTCAAAGTGCTCTCGAAAGACTGCTTTGCTGGATTCGTCGATGGCAGGG
>JBKQHM010000769.1:0-17355 GCA_052148775.1 Isosphaeraceae bacterium
GGTAGAACGGAATTCATTCCGTTTCCCGATCCAATGGAATGAATTCGGTTCTACGAAATCCATCCGGGCCAGGCGGGAACTGATCCCCGGCCGGTTCCTGAATCGTTTTCGACTCATCGGCCGCCTCCGCTTCCAGATCGCCGCCGTGCACGAATTCGAAACCGAACCGGCCCTTGATGCACAGGTGGCCGTGCGTGACCTCGACATCCATCGGCGAGGTCACCTTGACGATCCGATTGTCCTGGACGTGGAGCGAGAGCGTACACCCCACGCCGCAGTAGGGACAAATTGTGTCGGTCTTCGTCTGCCGTGACTCGTCCCAGGCACCGGCCTTGCGCAACTCGTATTCGCTGCGGAACATCAGTGCCCCGGTCGGACAGACGCCGATGCAGTTGCCGCAATAGACGCACGCGGAATCGGGCAGCGGGACGTTACTTTCGGTCGAGATCCGGGCGTCGAACCCCCGGCCCGCGACCGCGATCGCGAAGGTGTTCTGCGCGTCGGTGCCGCAGGCCTCGACGCACTTGTAGCAGAGGATGCATTTCGCGTAGTCGCGCACGTACAGGTCATTATCGACCTTCACCGGCTGGGCGACGGTCTCCGCGGCGGTCCCCTCGGAGGGATGGTGATGGCCCGGTTCGCGGGAATCGCGAGCATCGGCGGCCGGCGGCATCGGCGGCCCGTACCGCTCCGGGCAGGCGTCATAGCTTGCCGCGTACGCCTGGGCCATCGGAGCCGTGGAGAGGTCCACAGACGAGCCGAGGAACTCGAGCACCATTTTCCGCGCCAGGCGGACGCGCGGCGAGTCCGTGCGGATCTCCATCCCGGGCTCGACCGGCCGCGAACACGCCGGGACCAGCGTCCGGGCCCCCGCCAGCTCCACCACGCAGACGCGGCAGACGTTCACTGGCGTGAGGTTCTCGAGGTAGCAGAGCGTGGGCGTGTCGATCCCCAGCGACCGGCATGCCTCCAGGATCGTCCACGACGCCGGTACCGTCACCGATTGGCCGTCGATGACGATCGCGACCGCCGCGGGCTCCGGGCGCGGAGGGGGCGCCGGGAGGCTGCTGGGTCGCGGCGGTGGTCGGAACCAGACGGAGTCGTCGATCATGATTGGCTCTCCGGCTCGGGGACGGGATCGAGCGTCGCGAACGCCGACTCGATGGCATTCGAGGCGGTCTGTCCCAGCCCGCAGATCGAGGCGTCCCGCATCACCTGGCCGATCTCCTTGAGCAGGGCCATTTCCTCGGCGCGATCGCCGATCGGCCGGCCAGACCTCAGCCGATGCACCAGCTCTTCCTGCCGCACGGTCCCCACCCGGCACGGGACGCACTGGCCGCAGGACTCGTCCCGGAAGAAGGCCGCGATCCGGGTCAGGATGTCGCCGAGGTCGACCGACTCGTCGAAGACCAGGACCACGCCCGAGCCGAGCGTCGCCCCCGCCGCGCGCGTCCCTTCGAAGGTCAGGGGCATCTCCAATTTGTCCGGCCCGACGAACACGCCCGCGGCGCCTCCGAGCAGCACCGCGCGAATCCTCTTACCGCCGGGGACCCCTCCGGCCATTTCGATCAACGAGCCGAGGGTGATGCCGAAATCAACCTCGTAGACGCCCGGCCGCGACACGTGGCCCGAGACGCAGAAGAGCTTGGGACCACTCGACCCCGAGGTCCCGATGCCGGCATAGGCCGCGCCCCCCTGCAAGAGGATCGGCGGGATATTCACCAGCGTCTCGACGTTGTTGATGACCGTCGGCTTCGCGAACAGGCCGGATTGCACCGGGAACGGCGGCTTGTTGCGCGGCTCGCCGCGCTTGCCCTCGATCGAGTTGAACAGGGCCGTCTCCTCGCCGCAAATATACGCCCCTGCGCCGCGGCGGATCTCCACTTCGAACGAGAAGCCCGCGCCCCGCACGTTCTGGCCGAGCCACCCGGCGGCCCGCGCCGCGTCGATCGCCGCGGCCATCCGTCGGGTCGCCAGGGGATACTCCCCGCGCACGTAGAGATACCCGCGCTCGCCGCCGGTCGCGAATCCCGCGATGGTCATGCCCTCGAGCACGGCAAACGGGTCCCCCTCCATCAGCACCCGGTCCTTGAAGGTGCCGGGCTCCGACTCGTCCGCATTGCAGATGACGTAGTGTGGCCGGACGGCCGCCTTCGCCACGGCGTCCCACTTGCGTCCGGTGGGGAACGCCGCGCCCCCGCGGCCCATCAGCCGGGATTCGAGTACCTCGCGGATGACTCCGGCCGGGCCGTGCTCGATCGCCCGATCGAGTGCGGCATACCCGCCCGAAGCGACATAGGCATCGAGGCTCTCGGGGTCGACCCGGCCGACGCGCCGGAGCAGGCGGAGCGACGGGCTGCCGGACTGGGGCACGGAGCGTCGTAGCGATTCGAGTTCTCCTCCTTTGGCCGTCGCCGCGGAGCCCCGAGCCGATACGATGTCGCCGATCTCGGCCGGCGCGAGCACGACCGCGGTCGCCGTCTCGCCACTGTTCAGGATCAAGGCGGCCGGGGCCCGCTCGCACAGCCCCAGGCACGGGCTGCGTTTCCAGGATCCGTCGCTCTCCGGACCGAGCGTCGGTTTCAGGCCGTCACACAGGTGCTCCGCCCCCTTGATCCGGCAGGCGATGTCGTCGCAGATGTGCGCGACCGCCGGCGGACGCGGCGAGAGCGAGAAGAGATGATAGAACGTGACCACGCCGTGGGCCTCGGCGGGCGGCACGGTGAGCCGTCGGCAGATGTAGTCCAGGGCGCCGGGCGGTATCCATCCGAAGCGGGACTGGACGGCGTGCAGGGCGGGAAGCAGCAAGTCGCGGCGTGACCGCGCCGCGTGGCCCCCCTCGTGGGACGTATGGCCTTCGGCTTCCAGGTCCCGCGGTCCTCCCGTCCAGGCGGAGGCGGCGGGACCCAGCACGGAATCGACCGCGGCTCGCTCGGCGGCAGTCGGCTCGGGGCCATGAAAGTGGAGGTCCATCGTATCAGAGGGCTCCCAGCCGCTCGACCCGGATCGCGGCGGCCTTGAATTCCGCGGTCCCCGACCTGGGGTCCGTGGCGTCGATCGTCAGGATGTTGGTGGCGACGTCGTCCTGGAAGTGGGGCGTCATGAACGTGAGCCCGGGCCGCAGGCCCTCGTCGATGCGCACCGGCACCTCGATCCTGCCCCGTCGCGAGGAGACGCGGACCACCTCGCCATTGCGGACCCCGAGCCGGCCGGCGTCCTCCGGCGAGATGTCGAGGCTCTCCCCCCGTCGCATCGGCGAGGCGTAGCCCGAGGTCTGCACGCCGGTGTTGTACTCGTCGAGCCGCCGCCCGGTGGTCAGCCGGATCGGGAACTCGTCGGTCAGCCGCTCGACCGGCGGGTCGTGCGCCACGGGATGGAACGCGACCCTCGGGCCCTTGATCGGCCACTCCCAGAGCCGACCATGGAGGAAGAGCTCGCCCGGATGGTCCTCGTCATAGCAGGGCCACTGGAGCCCGTGACTGGCCTCCAGTCGCGCGTAGCTCATGCCGGCGTGGGGCGGACTGAGGGCACGCAGCTCGTCCCAGATCGCCTCCGACCTCGGCTCGCCCCAGTCGTGTCCCATCCGTCGCGCGAGGTCGAAGAGGATCCGAACGTCGTCCCGGGCCCCGTCGGGCGGCTCCACGGCCTTGCGCACCCGCTGGACGCGACGCTCGCTGTTGGTCACGGTCCCCTCGGACTCGCACCAGCCGGCCGCGGCCGGGAACACCACATCGGCGATCTCGGCCGTCGCGGTGAGGAAGATGTCTTGCACGACCAGGAAGTCGAGCCCTTCGAGCCGATGCCGGGTCTGCGCCTGGTCCGCTTCCGATTGGAGCGGATTCTCGCCCAGGACGTAGAGCGCCCGGAAGTCGCCCCGTTCCATCGCCTCGAACATCTCCGAGAGGTGCCAGCCCCTGACCGGCGGGATCGCGGCGCCCCATCGGCGCTCGAACTTCGTCCGGTACTCGTCGATCTCGATGTGCTGGAAGCCGGGGAGCCGGTCGGGCAGCGCGCCCATGTCGCCGCCGCCCTGGACGTTGTTCTGCCCGCGCAGGGGGTTGAGGCCCGAGCCGTACCGCCCCACGTGGCCGGTCAAGAGCGACAAGTTGATGAGCGCCAAGACGTTGTCGACGGCGTTGTGGTGCTCCGTGATCCCGAGCGTCCAGCAGATCATCGCCCGGCCGGCGCGGGCGTAGGCGTGCGCCATCTCGCGGATCGTCGCGGCCGGTACGCCCGTCTCGCGCTCGGCGTAGGCGAGCGTGTAAGGCTCGACGGCGTCCTTGTACGACTCATATCCCATCGCGGCGTTTTCGATGAATTCTCGATTCTCGAGCCCGGCGGCGATGATCTCCCGGCCCACGGCGTTGGCCAGCGCGATGTCGGAGCCCACGTCGAGGCCGAGCCACGCGTCGGCCCAGCGCGCGGAGCTGGTGCGCCGCGGGTCGACCACGTAGAGCCGGGCGCCGTTGTGGACGCCCTTGAGCAGGTGGTGGAAGAAGATCGGGTGCGTTTCTCTCGCGTTCGACCCCCAGAGTAGGATCGCGTCCGTTTCCTCGATTTCGCGGTAGGAGCTCGTGCCCCCGCCGACCCCGAACACCGTCGCCAGACCGGCGACACTGGGGGCGTGTCAGGTACGGTTACAACTGTCGATGTTGTTGCTGCCGAGCACGACCCGCGCGAACTTCTGGGCGATGAAGTTCATCTCGTTCGTGGTCTTGGAGCAACTGAACATCCCGACCGACCGCGGACCATAGCGTTCCACGGTCGCGCGCAACCCCTCGGCGGCGCGATCGAGCGCCTCGTCCCAGCTCGCCGGGCGCAACCGCCCACCGTCACGGACCAAGGGATTCTTCAGCCTGCCATAACGCCCTGCCCTGGTCTTGGTTTTCATCGTTACCGACCGTTCGTAGGAGAAGTTGGTCGAATCCGGCAGCAGGATGGCCTGCAAAGGAAGGTCTTCGTGGGGTGAGCCGACGGCATCGTTCCTGATCGCCCTGCCGAACCCGGTGCACGATGCGGGATCGGCCACCTTGGCCTCCTTGACAGGCTACGCAGTCCATTATACTCGAAACAAAACACGACTCAAGTTGGACCCTCGACCGGGATTCCCCCGCAAGCCGAGCGACCGAGCTGAGGAGCCCATCCGAAATGATTGAAATCAACTATTTCATGTATTAATTTCAATCACATCATGTTCGCCGGCCTCCACACCTTCCGAGGCAGGCCCTGGAGAGTCATTGTATTCCTACCTATCGGAAACAAGTTGCCGCCAGCCCATCATGCATTCAGCCCCACGTCTCGGGGAGCCTGCTGACAAAGGTCAAGAGCCTTGCCCTGGCATCGGCAAACGCCATCGTCCGATAGTGATCGTCGATCCGTCCGTGCACGAGGTTGTTCCGGTGGACTCTCACGGCTTGAGCGTCGTCGATGACGTCCTCCAGGATGACACGAGCAGAACCGACCTCGTCGAGCCGAACATCTCCTTCGACGTTCCTGGCATCATTGCCGGGCAGCAGTCGCCAGTAGGAAAAGACCGCGCGTTCAAACACGGAAAACATGCGAATCAGGTAGGTCGCGTCAACGTGGCGGTCGGCGGCATAGATGTCCGCTACAGCCAGCTCGTCCCAGCCCCTTTCTTCCGTGACATCGTGGATCTCATCGGGCGTCGCGCCCAGCAACCAGTCCAGAGCAACCCGCACGGTCTGATACTCCCGCTCCACGGCCTTGATTCGGTTTGACCAATCGAATCGACTATGCGGCATGCGCGGCGATCTCGTTCAAGACCCGGTTCAACGTCTCCTCGTCGAGGGCCATGGATTCGGCCTGCTTGATCCGGGGCACTTCGGTCATCGCACGGGCCGCATAATGTAGCTTCCACGCACCGCCGACGAAGGAGAGGCTGGCAATGTCGTCGTAGGCGGGCAAGAGGTAGAGGTCGACAACTCCGTCCGTCCCTGGCGCGAAGCGACCGACCGGGTCGAGGATCACTTCGACGGTGTCTCGCTGCATGAGCATGGCCGGGGCCTTGTACGGGCCCAAGACCGAATCCCGCATCGATTTTTCGATGACGCGAGTTCGCCAGTGAGAACCTTCGGCCCAGCCCCTGACCTGCGTGACAAGATCTGCTAAATGCCTCAACCATTCGTCGCGCGTTGCATCCGGGTCGTCGACCCGAGGTCTCTTCGTCTGGGGATCCGTCATCGGCAAGCCTCCTCTTTGTCATTCCATCGCTTCCTCTCGATTCTCACAGTCCGGCCGCCAGTCGCCAGGAGATCGTGGCTCAGTCCGCGATCACTCGCTCCGGCCCGCAGAAAAAGGAGACCGGAAAACCGAGAAGCTCCTTTCGCCTGTCAGTCGGTCCAGGGGATCGGCACGTCTCCGGTCGGGCAGTTGGCCGAGTCAAGAACCATGCCCGCGGCACATTGCCATCAAGTTTACCCAGACATGAACCTCCCGTCATTATCCAGGAAGGCCGAGACCAGAAACCTCACCAGGCCCCGACGATCTTATCGAGCACCGACAGGACCACCGCGACAACGAATGCCAGGCCCAGCGCGATGTTCCGCACGGAGCGCTTGACCCGATCCGGCTTCCCCAGCCAATGGCCGAGTACCCCGGCGATGGTGCCGAGGACGGCCAGGACGATGAAACCTCCCCAGAGGATATAATAGATGGCGGCCTGAATGAGCAGCCAGATCAGCTCGATCGAGGTGTTGGGCCCCTCCTGAAGCAGGTCCCAGCCGCGGATGTACCCCCGGAAGGGGATCGGGAACCGGTAGAGCGTCGCAACGATCAGGGCCGACGGCAGTATTCCGGCGGAAACCCAGAGGATGCCATCACGGATCGCTTTACCCATCGTTGCCCCCGACTTGCGGTTTTCGTTCGGCCCCAGGGGACTCTAGCAGGCTCATCGACCCGTGTCGAGGGACGCCGGGAGGAAGACTCGGCTTGCAAATCAGGGTCCTGACGGATCCGATCTCTGGACGCGTTTCTCCCGACAGGGTTTCCCAATTAGGATGACAAGTATGCACATACGCGAATGGATGCAATCGGGCCTCGGGATGGCGGGGGCGATGATCCTTGCCGGGCGGGCGCGGGGCGACGATCCCGTCGACGATTCCGACCCGGCCCCGCTCATCAAGAAGCTGGGTCCCATGATGAGCAAGATCCCGATCACGACCGCCGAAGTCACGCCGGGCCTCCACCTCGTCCAGGGACCCGGCGGCAACATCGCCGTGCTCACCCAGGACCTGGATTCGACCTGGGCGAAGGGTTTCTTCACCGGCGGCATGTTCACGCGTGTCGCCTACGCAGGAGTGCTGAAGCACCGCTCGGAGAAAGAAAGCTAGCCGGACGGGCTAACGGGGAAGCGACCTTCAGTCGGACCGGGTGCGGGGCCTGGAGGCCCGCGCTCGACACCGGCCCGGCACACATCCGATGATAGCCATCATGGGGGGCTCGGCTTAAGAACAGGCCGGGAATCACTTCCTGATCTTGCAAACGTCCGTAGAACGGAATTCATTCCGTTTCCCAATGCAACGGAATGAATTCCGTTCTACGAAATCCATCCGAGCAAAGCGGGAAGTGATTCCCGGCCTGTTCCTTAACTTAACGAACGGGAGAGCCATGTCGATCAAGATCCGCAACCCACACCGATTCGTCTCCGGCCTGGCGTTTTCCCTCGGACTTCTCATCGCCTCGTCGGGCATGGCGCAGGGGATCGAGCCGGCACCATCTGCGATCGTCCCACTCTCGGCGACGGACGGCCTGGGGCGCACGTTGCCGATGCCGGGCGAGGTATTGGGGCCCCGGCCGGGCCGGTTCGTCGGGATCTTCTACTTCCTCTGGCACGACAACCGAGGCGGCAAGCGGCCCGAAGGCGACGGCCCTTACGATATCGCCAAGATCCTGGCGCGCGACCCCGAGGCGGTCCACCACCCGCGGTCGAAGCTGTGGGGACCGATCGGCATGTACCATTACTGGGCCGAGCCACTCTTCGGCTACTATCTCAGCACCGACCTCTGGGTGATCCGCCGGCATGCCCGGCTCTTGTCGGACGCGGGGGTCGACACGCTGATCTTCGATACCACCAACGCCGTGACCTATCCCGAGGTCTACTCCAGGCTCTGCGAGGTCTTCGAGGACGTCCGCAAATCGGGCGGGCGGACGCCTCAGATCGCGTTCATGGTGAACACCCGGGCAGGGGCGACCGCGCGGCGGATTTACAACGACCTCTACAAGCCGGGCCGGTTCCGCGACCTCTGGTTCCGATGGCAGGGCAAACCGCTGCTGCTCTGCGACCCGGCCGATGCCGATGCGAAGGTCCGCGGGTTCTTCACGCTCCGCAAGGCACACTGGCCGTTCACGCTGGTCAACACCCCCTACGCCTGGCACTGGGAGGCGACCTACCCGCAGCCTTACGGCTACACCGATGATCCCAAACGACCCGAGCAAGTGAATGTCTCCGTGGCCCAGAACCTCCGCGACCGCGACGGCCAGGTGACCAACATGAGCGCGGGCAACGCCCGAGGGCGGAGCTTCCACAACGGCGCCCGCGACACGTCCCCCGGGGCGCTGGATCGCGGAGGCAACTTCCAGGAGCAATGGAAGCGGGTCTTCGAACTCGACCCACCGTTCGCGATGGTCACCGGCTGGAACGAGTGGATCGCCGGCCGATGGGGCAAGCCCGGCACCTCAATCGAGTTCGTCGACCAGTTCGATCGCGAGTACAGCCGCGACATCGAGCCGATGAAGGGCGGACACGGCGACAACTACTACTACCAGCTCGCGGCGAATGTCCGTCGATACAAGGGGGTCTCGCCGATCCCGAAGGCGTCGAGGGCCACGTCGATCGACCTCGATGGGGGCTTCGCGGCCTGGAAGGACGTGGCGCCCGAATTCCTCGACGACGCGGGCGACACGAGCCCCCGCGATCACGACGGCGCGGGCGGGACGCACTACGACGACCGATCGGGACGGAACGACCTGGTGGCCTGCAAGGTCGCGCGGGACGCGAAGGACCTCTTCTTCTACGCCAGGACGCGGGCCGACCTTACCCCACGCACCGACCCGAGCTGGATGGAGCTCCTCATCGACGCCGACCGCGATCCCCGCACGGGCTGGGAAGGATTCGAATTCCTCGTCAACCGGGTCGTCGAGCCCGATGGGACGACCTGGCTGGAACGGAACGCCGGCGGATGGCGGTGGGAGAAGGTCGCACGGGTCCGCGTCCGGGCCTCGGGGAACGAGCTGCACCTGGCGATCCCGCGGTCGGCGATCGGTCTCCCCGAAGGACCCGGCGGACTGGCGATCGACTTCAAGTGGACCGACAACGTCCGGCATCCGGGCGACATCCTCGACTTCTACGCGAGCGGCGACGTCGCACCGGAAGGCCGTTACAAGTTCCGGTACGTCGCCGATTGAGCGCGACGCCCTCGACTTGCGACAACCCCGCATCCCAGCCCACGAAGCCCGGAGATTCAAGCCCGTCTCGTTTCCTGGCAATGCGGCCAGAACGCGACACCATGAAAAGATCTTGACCACGGAAACACACGCAAAAGAGATTCGCACTCTCATGTCCCATTTCCGTGTCCTTCCGTGTTTTCCGTGGTCCAATTCTTTAAAAATATGTTCACATATTTATTCTAAAATGCGTTGTTCGTGAAACCCACGCTCGAGATCCCACCTCTCACCTCCCTGGTTTTGGCACTGGCCCTGGCAAGCAGGTCGCTGGACGGATAACATGCTCTCCTGTCGGACATGCCGGACCGGTAGAAAGCGATGAGGGAACGAATCGGGGAGAGACGACGATCAAACTCGATGAACTCCAGCGTGCCGTGGCGGGGGTCGACCCGTCGGCGATCATCGTTCCCGTACGGATCCTCCGGCGAGTGATCAAGGTCGACCGCGGCCTCAACTGGCTGGGTTCCGCGCATCCGACTTGCTATGTGATCCCGGGTGAGGCGCTCGGAAAGATCGTCAACGGCCCGGAGCTGGGCCGGCCGCCGGGTGCGGGATGGCCATCGATGGCGCTCCTGATCGAGCAGCCGGGGCCCGAAGGATCGGCCGGGTCGGACGTCGGACTCATCCTGACCCAGGTCTGGCGCCGGCTCTTGCACGCGCGGGTCGAGGCCGATCTCGGGCGGGCGTTCGAATCCGGGAAGATCGACGGCCCGGGACTCATCGCACGGATCGAGGCCATCGGTCGGACCGAGTTCGAGGAGGCCTGGGATACGCTCCTCCGGGACGGATTCCTCCTGCCCCCGGTCTCCGACCGGCCGGTCTACACCGTGTTCGCCGCCGTGTTCCTCGAGCTGACGTTTTTCGAGCCGTCGGCGCGGCCGATCATGTTCCCGGCGATCGAATGCCCGGCTGCGGTCGAGGCCCTGCTGGCCGGGGACGTCGACGGCCCGTCCCTCCTCGCCAGGACGCGGCCGGCCGGCGCGCCGGCGCCGACGAACCCGGTCGATGTGGCCGGCGACTTCGAGTCCCTCCCGGAGGGAACCGGGGCCGACGACCATGCTGGGGGTCGAGCCTGGGTAGGGGCCCGATTCCATCGGCTGGCCGCGCGAGCGCGGTCGGCCGCGGAGCACGGCAACTCGGTCCGAGCGGCGATCCTCTGGACCCGGTCGGCGATGGACGCCGGGCCGGAGGAGGGCCAGGCCGAGCGGGCCGCGGCCCGGGCCGCGATCCGACGGCTCGCGGTCCGACTACAAAAGGCGCTCTTCGTCCAGAAGGGCGAGTCCAGCCTCTGGGTCGAGGCGCTGACCCCCCTGCTCCGCCGGGCGGCGTTCGGATTCTGGTCGCCCGAGCGGCGGTTGCTCCACGACCTGCAAAACGTCTGCCTGGACCACGAGCGCGAGGTCTTCCGGCTCGATCCGCTGGGCTGGGTGCTCTCGCGGGGCCGGCGCCCGCTGAAACACCCGTTGCCGTACCTCCGCGAAGTGAACATGTCGAAACACCTCCGCACCGCGGCCGGACGGCTGCGGCGGGTCCGCCTCGGACGCGAGGAGCGGTCGCGTCTCAATGGATTGCTCCGCCCCGCCATCCACCGGACCGAGTCCGCCCTGCGACAGCGGTTCCGGCCGTCGATCGAATCCACGTTCGAAGCCTCGGGGGTCCGGCCGGCCAACCTGCCGGAGCGAGTCGCCTATCACAAGCTCGTCGAGGAGATGATCGATCCGATCGTCTCCCGCGGCTTCACCAGCCTGGGCGTCTTCCGCGACGCCGTGTCGCGGGGCAATCTGAAGGCGCGCGACCTGAGCGGTCCGGCCGAGTTCTTCCGCGGCGACCGGCTCCTCCAGACCGACCGCGCATTGTCCCGGGTGCTGGACGGCGTCCACCGCAGGGGCGAGGTCTACCTGAGATGGCTCCAGCGCTTCAGCGCGCTGGCGTTCGGCACCCCCGTCGGGCGCCTCCTCACGCGATACGTCGCGCTCCCCTTCGGCGGGACCTTCGTGCTGCTGAAGGGACTCGAGGAGATCGACGAGTTGACGATCGCCCGCCTCACCGGCCATCATCCTCACCTGGTCAACACCGCGAGCATCGTCTTGCTGGGCACCGTCGCCCTGGGGATCATCAACTACGTGCAGTTGCGTCGGGCGTTCTTCGGCACCCTGAGGGAATTCGCCCGGTTTCTCAGGATCGTGCTGGTGGAATGGCCCGCACGGCTGATCAATCATCCCCTGATGCGACGGTTGATCGAGAGTCCGATCGCGATGGCGGCCTGGCGGTTCCTGATCAAGCCGGGCCTGGTGACCGCCCCGATCTGGGCGATCGTCGGGAATTTTGGATATCCGCCGATGACCGCCAACGCCGTCGGCCTGTCGACGTTCCTGGCGGCGTGCTTCATGCTCAACACCAGCGCCGGGCGAATGATCGAGGAGATCGCCCTCGAGCAGATCTCGCACGCCTGGCGCGGGGTGATCTTCGAGGTGATCCCCGGCCTGTTCCGGATCATCCTATCGGCGTTCGCTCGGATGCTGGAATGGGTCGAGCGATTCCTGTACGCGGTGGACGAGTGGCTCCGGTTCCGCGAGGGGCAGTCGGGCGGGATGCTGGCGATCAAGGCCGTGCTTGGGCTGGTCTGGGGCGTGGCGGCCTATGCGGCTCGGATTTATGTGAACCTGCTGATCGAGCCGCAGATCAACCCGATCAAGCACTTCCCGGTGGTGACCGTGGCGGCCAAGATCTTGCTGCCGTTCGTGCTGACGTTGACCCGGCTCCTCGCCGCACCGCTGACGCCGGTCCTCGGCGAGGTGATCGGCAACTTCATCGCGGGGACGACGGTGTTCTTCCTGCCGGGGGTGTTCGGATTCCTGGTCTGGGAGCTGCGATCGAACTGGAAGCTCTACGAGGCGAACCGGGCCGAGTCGCTCGGGCCGATCGCGGTCGGCAGCCACGGCGAGACGGTCGTGCGGTTGCTCCGCCCGGGTTTCCACTCGGGCACGTTGCCGAAGCGATTCGCTCGACTGCGGCGGGCGCGTCGGGCGGGCCGGGAGCCGGCGGCGCTGAAACATCGCGAGGCGCTGCACCACGTCGAGGAATCCGTCCGGAGGCTCGTCGAGCGCGAGTTCGCCGCGTTGCTTCGCGAGACGCGATCGCTCGGGGACTGGTCGATCGAGGCGGGCTCCATCCATCTGGCAACCAACCGGATCCGCGTCGAGATTCTGGCCGGCGAACGCGACCAGCCCAGCCTGTGGATCGACCTGGAGGAGCGTTCAGGCATCCTCGCGGCTGGAGTGTCGCAACCGGGGTGGCTGGAGGGCCTGAGCCTCGAACGTCGGCGCACCCTGGCCGATGCGGTCGCCGGCCTCTACAAGATCAGCGGTGTCGAGCGGGTCCACACGCCGGGCGCCCACCTGCCGGCTTTCCCGGCCACGGCGGGTAGCCTCGATTTTGGCGACGTCATCATCCGCTGGCGTGAATGGGTCGCGGTCTGGGAGTCGGAGGTATCGCGAAACCCGGAGTGGGCCGAACCGGTCTGGCGGACGGGCGTCCTCCCCGAAACGGAGGCACCCCCCGTCCGTCTCGGGCTGGGGTGAGGATCCGGGAATTACCAGTCCCTGCGATCGTCGCTGGCGTTGGCGGGCGGCTGCTCTTCGGGGAGTCGTCGGCTCTGGGCGGCGCGGATGTTCTCGAGGGCGGCATCGAGCCGATCCTCGGGCGACTCGCCCGTCGCCCCGGGAGGCGTCGATCGGCTGCCGCCGGCCCCGCCGGCGCGACGTCGGCTCCGCGGGGCCCGGTCGCGGCCGGCGGAGTTCTCGGCATCGTCCTGCGGGTTCGGGCCGTCGGCCGACGGTCCGTTCTCCGGCTCGTCGTTGGATGACGGACCCTCGCCGTTGCGTCGATCCTGGGCCTTCTTCCGGTCCGGCCGGCGCGACGAGGAGGGGTCGTCGGAGCCCTCGCCCTGCGGCATCGCGGGGGATTGCGCCTGCTGGTAGGCGAAGTCGCGGTTGATCGCGGCGTCCTTGCGGACGAGGTCGATGGGGGCGCCTCGGGCCGTCGAGGCGATGCATTCGTCGTAGGAGGCGATCGCGCCCGGGATGTCGCCAAGCGCCAGCGCCGTGTTGCCGAGGGCGTAGTCGATCTTGGTCCGCAAGCCGGGGTCGGCGAGCGGTCGAGCGGCGAGATAACGCTGTCGCGCCGCGTCGTACCGGCCGAGCTGGAACTCGACGGCGGCCATGTCATATTGCGGAACCGCGGAGCCCGGGGCGAGCCGGGCCGCGGCTTCGAAGACGCCCAGCGCCTCGTCGAATTTGCCGGCCTCGTAAGCGGCCTGGCCGCGCGCCACGAGGCTCGACGGCGACTCCGGCGGCGCGGGGTCGCGGCTGAGGGGTGGCGGGTTGCTATCGGAGACCGAGGCCGGTCCCTGGTTGGCGCCCGCGACCGCAAGGGCCATCGCGATGGCGGTCGCGGCGCGTCCCAGCACCTTGGCCGACCTTCGCCACGACCATCCGCGTCCCCCGCGCCACGACCATCCGCGTCCCGGCGGCCAGCAGCCCGCCAGGAGGCAGGTCAGCGCGGCGGCCAGGAAGAGCGGGAACTGATCGGTCAGGTCGCTGATCCGCAGGACCTCCCTGTGCCGCCGCGCCGCCGGCTCGATCCGCGTCCGGTACAGCGTGCCGAGGTCCGCCGCGGTCAATCCCAGGCGGACGACCACGCCGCCGGTCTCCTCGGCGATGGCCTCCAGGGCCGTGTCGGATCGCTTCGAAAGGACGGGCTCACCGCGATACACCATCGGCTTGTCTCCGTCCCCGGAAGGGACGGGATGGGGCTGTTCGGCGTCGCCGATGGTCACGGCGTGGACCACCACCTCATGCCGGCGAAGCCGATCCAGCCGCGACCGCCAATGATCGGCGAGATCCTCGCCGTCGGAGAACACCACGATGGCCTGCCCCTGCGCGTGCTCCTCGGTGCCGAGTGCCTCCAGGGCCGCGTCCAGGCCGGCGCCGAGATCGGTGCCGCCGGGCCGCACCGAGCCCGGTTGCAGCCGTTTCAGGGTGTCGATCACGGCGCCGAGGTTCTCGGTCAAAGGACAGCGCAACGCCCCTCGTCCTGAGAAGGCCACGACCGCCGCGCGGTTGGCCGGCTCCGGCGCCAGGGCGTCGACCAGCTTCTCGGCCGCCTCGACCGCCACGGCCAGCCGGTTCGGCACCGCATCCTCGGTCCCCATGCTCCGGCTGACGTCGATGAGCAAGATCGCGTCGTGCCCCGGCGAACGCGGCGACCCCAGGCGGCCCCACCTCGGCTGCGCCACCGCGACGATCAGGAAGGCGAGCGAGATCAGCAACCAGAGGGTCCCGTCGCGCGGCGGTCGCCCGCGCTGTGCCAGCGATCCCCAGGCGCGCCGACGCCGCAGGCGGCCCCGGATCATCCACAGGGACAGGAGGCTTAGCCCGATGAGAAGCCCGAGTCGCTCGGGATGGGTGAAGCTCACGGTTTATCCGCTCGCCTTCCATGAGATGCAAGAGGTCTAGTTGCGCCGAGTATTGTGCCAGATTAGAGATTCCGGTAAACATCCTTCCGGTGAGCGATTCGCACAACCAGGATGAGGAGGACTTCGTCTCTGACCTGATAAAGGATCCGATAATCTCCGACTCGGATCCGATAGGTTTCGTCTTCCCCTTCAAGTTTCTTGGAGCCAGGAGGGCGAGGAATGGCGGTCAGGGCATTGATTCGGGCGGCAATCCGTTCCCTGACCTTCCTCGGAAACTTGGCCAATTCCGCCGCTGCGGATGGCTTGAGCTCGATTTCATAACGACGGTCCTGAGCAGCCATCAGGAGAGCCCCAGGTCCGCCTTGACCTGCTCCCAAGGAATGCTTCCCGGCTCCTTGAGGGCTTCGCGAACCGCTTCAAGGTCCATCCGATCTTCGAGGGCCTCAAGCAGCGCGAGATCTTCCATCGAGACGATAGCGGCGACGTCTTTCTCGCCCCGATGGAGGACGATTCGCTCGCCTTCGTGGGCGAGATCGAGTGTCTCCGCGAACTCCTGACGGGCTTTGCTGGCGGTGATTCGAACCATGGTCATCTCGATTCAAGACGAGGATTCAAAATCGGGGAACGCCCAAGAAAATATCGGCGTCTGCACATAAAAAAGTCAAATGCGACGGCACGGTCGCGATTTTTCGCGGCCGGTTTCACTCAATCACGGCATCCGCCGCAGTCGCCCCTGGGCCAGTAGCCGGTCGAGGACGAGCAAGGTCAACGCCAACCCGGCCCAGGGGGCATAGTGTTCATCATATCGCGTGAGGATGCGGCCGCGAACCGGGCTCTTTTCCAGCTCGTCGATCCGCTTGAATACGTCGGCCAGCGCGTCGGCGTCGGTGGCCGTGAAGGCGCTGCCGCCGGTGAGCTCGGCCATCTGCTTCAAGAGAGGGAGATTCGGCCCGGCGACCTCCGCCATGGCCGGTTGATCGGTCTTGGGATCGACCCCGCGGAGGATCCCGCCGGTCTGGCCGACCGCGATCGTGTAGAGGATCACACCCCAGTCGCGGGCCAGGGTCGCCGCCGCGACGGGATCGTACGGCCGGGGCACGGCCGGTTCGTTATTGCCGTCGGTCAGCAGGACCAGGACCTTCTTCCGGGGAGGGGCCACGAGCACGGCGTCGAGCCCCTCGATGATTGCGTCGCCGATGTTGGTCCCGTCCTCCCCTGGGCGCGCCGGTCGGATCGCCTCGATGTTCTCGCCCAGGAAGGCATGGTCGAGCGTGGGAGGACAGATCAGGTTCGGGTAGTTGGCGAACGCCAACGCGCCGATCAGGTCGTCGGGACGGCCCTCGACGAACCGCTTGAACGTCGTCTGGGCCGCCTCCAGCCGGGTGATCGTCCGGGTGCCGCGGTCTGCCGGGAAGTCCCTCGCCTTCATGCTCGAACTCTGGTCCAGGATCACGACGATCGCCACCCCCTGGCCGGCGATCCGGGTCACGCCGCCGACGGTCTGGGGTCGCGCCAGGGCCACGGCCAGCGCCGCGATGGCCAGTCCCCGCAGCCATGGCGGCAGCGCCCGCAGCCAGATCCAGCCAGGCCGCCTACCGGCGGAGAACCCCTCGAAGCCCGGCCAGATGACCCTCGGCCGCAACCGCTCCAGCAGCCAGGGAATCGGCACCAGCACCATCAGCCAGAACCAACCGGGATGGACGAATTGCATGTTGGTCATTGGTCATTAGTCATTGGTCATTGGTCATTGGTCATTCGCGTATCTGGGAGTCGCAACGCATCTCCTTGATCGATGTCGAGTCGTATTCGACGGGGATCGTACGCATATGAGGGTCGCCATTGCCGTCGCTCCTGCGAACAGCCGTATCACCAATGACCAATGACCAATGACCAATGACAAACTCGACCAATGACAAACTCGACTAATGAATGATTGATGACCGAAAAGCAAGGGCTCGGGCCAGCGCGGAATCGGGGTCGGGGTCGAGGACGGTCAGGTGGCCCATCTTGCGGCCCGGGGCGGCGGTCCGCTTGCCGTAGAGATGGACCGACACCCCCGGGTCGGCGCGCATGGCGGCATCCCAGCGCGGCTCGCCGCCGGCCTGCACCCAGAGATCGCCGAGCAGGTTGACCATCGCCGCCGGCATGACCAGCTCCGTCGCGCCCAGCGGCAGTCCGCAGAGGGCGCGGACTTGCTGTTCGAACTGGCTCGTATAGGCCGCCTCGATGGTCAGGTGGCCGGAGTTGTGCGGTCGAGGGGCGATCTCATTGACGAGGAGTCGGCCGTCGGCCGTGAGGAAAAACTCGACGGTCAATACCCCCACGGTCCCCAGGGCCTGAGCCGTGCTCAGGGCCATGTCGCGGGCCTCCAGGGTGACGATCGGCCCGATCGGGGCCGGCATCAGCGAGCTGTCGAG
>JBKQHM010000770.1:0-17261 GCA_052148775.1 Isosphaeraceae bacterium
CCCCACTGGAAAAATGGGGGTATTCGGTAGTGGGGCGGGCGTCTCTGCCCGCCGGCTCGGTTTAGTTTTCTATGCAACGCTCAGTGGTTTCACGCCTCCCCATCGGATTGACCCTGGATGGAGAGGGTCTCAGGAATGTCGTTGTCTTGCTCCAACGGATTCCTGGCGTGGGCCAACGGACATCGTATCTCGGAAAGGAAGCGTCTGAGGAATCCGATCAGGAAATCCATCTGGAATTCCAGCATCTCCCCGTCAAAACCGCCCATGTCATTCCGATGTCCTTCGATATCGAGGAAAAGGACGCGTTTCCGGCCTGGCTGGAGTTCTTGGGCGCGTTGAACCAGCTTGAAGAGGATCTGGGCGGATTCCTCGAACCCCTCGTGTTCGTGTACGACGTGGTACAGCGCAGCGTACCGATGATCCGGATCGGTCTTTTCTCGATGATCCTCTGCCATGGTGTCCGCTTCCGGAGGGAAACCCCCAAGGCCCTCGCTCAGGGAACCGAAGGCTCGAAGGACCACTCGAGGCCTGGCCCGGCGTTCAGAAGCCCTTGTGGAGATGTGAGATCCCAGTCAGCCAATTCCGGCAAGCCTTCTTCCTCGGGCTGGTTCGGCTCTTGAATCGTGGGAAGGATGGCGATCGTGCTCCCATCCGACAATCGAAGTTGGAGCCCAAAACTGCCCAGGGGCTTGACCACGAAAGGTGTCGCCGACAATACCAGACTCCCGGGCTTGATCCACGTCTGGGATTCCAGATCGTCCTTGGATAGAGGCTTCCCCAACCCGGATGAGATGGGATCGAGTAAGACACCTGCCTCCACGATCACAGGTTCGGACCCGGATTTCAAGAGCCATGCCGACGCCCGCATTCCCAGGATGTAGGCGCCGTAAAGTTTGTCCTTGAGCTTCGGTGATCGCGACGGCCTGAGGTCTCCAAAGTGCAGGGTCAGCTCATCCCCATAGGAGACGCGGGCAAATCGAAACGGCTCGCCGATCAACTGGGCGAGGCGGGCATACAGACCAGGGAGGTCATCGGAGGATGGCTTCTGAGCTTGATGGAAATCGATGAGATGGGTGGCCATCAATCCTCCCCTCGAAACTCTCGAGCCTTCCGGCGTAACTCTTCGTAGGTGAAGTCCCCATCCTTGCCCGTCCCTTTGTCTCCCCTGCTCTTGCAATCTTCAACGTACTTGCCGAAGTCACGTCCATCTTGAGGATCCATCTGGAATTCGCGGGCGATCCCCTCGATCTGGCGGATGTCGCGCTTCTTACCCATACATTACTCGATCAAGCAGGGACCCGATAGCCGCTCAGATCAAGGTTTCCAGCAGCAATTTGAGCTTGCGGACCTCGACCTCGCGGTCGAAGGGATTCTCGATTCGGTCGATGATGGCGACGGTCAGCGATCGCTTGTATCCATGTCGCTGGAGCATGTTGACGATCCGGGCGTAATCGACCTGTCCCTGGCCGACGCGGACCTGGAACTCGCCGGGCGCCTGGCCTGTGTCGCGCAGGTGGATATTCTGGACGTAAGGGAAGAGGGCGTCGAAGTCGGTGTGCGGATGCGAGGATTGGAGGAAGTGGCTGGGGTCGAGGGTCAGTCCCAGGCCGGGGAGTGCCTCGCACAGCTCGACGGCGGCGCGAGGATCTCCGGCGAGCGTCTCGGAGTGGGTGAGCAGGGCCACGACCAGGCCCTCGCGCATGGCGGTGCCATGGAGCTGGGAAAGCCGCTTGAGCTCGTCGGCCATCGGGGTGCCGGCCGGCGCGGCGTGCATCGTCAGCACCGCGACGCTCAGCGACTTGGCCAGCCGGCAGAGGCCGTCGAACCGGCGGCGGATGATCGGATCGGCCCAGTCGACCGGACCGAGGTCGAGATGGAGTGCCGACGGGATGAGGCTGGGTCCGCGACGAAGGCGCTGCAAGGCCGCCTCGGGGTTGTCCCCCACTTCGGACGGCCGAAGATGCTGCCCGTCCTCCACCAATGCCAGCTCGAACTTGTCGAACTCCAGCTCGGCGATGTGGCGTAGCGCCGCCTCCAGCGGCTCCCGTGCGAAGCAGAGTGTGCTACAGGAGACGAACACCCGATTCCTCCTTGTCCCAGTCGTTCCCATCCTTCCCGGCCGTGCGGGAGCGAAGGAGATCGATTTTACCGCAGCTTGCGGTCCGGCGATAGGGCAGAAGCCGCCGCGTCGGACGTGTGGTCGGACCTCGAAGGCGGGTCCGCACCCCGGGCCAGCCGGGCCGGGCTCGAGGCCCCCGACTGACGGACCCAGTGCGATGCGGCCAGGCGCGCGAAGTCGCCGTAGCGCTGCTCGCGATAGGCTTGCAAGGCCATCAACAAGGCGCGCCGGGCGTTGAGCCGGGCCGACTTCGAGGCTGCATCGCTCTGGATGTGCAGGTCGTCGATCCAGAGGACGCCCGGGGTCATGAGCTCGAACCGGATCCGGGCCGAATCGAGCCCGCCCGGCGGCAGGTCCGAGGCGCGCACAACGCGAGCCTCCCAGCCGCTCGCGATACTGAGCTCGGATCGTCGGATGTAGGGCTGTCCGGCCGATTCGCCATCGATCCAGATGCGGATCTTGGCGTCGGCCGGCGTCGATCGGAAGAAAGCCTGGATCGTCAGGCTGGATTGCACGTTCGGCAGGAACAGGTCGCTCACGATCGAAGCGGGACCGGCGGCCGACGTGAGCCTCAGGCTCCCCTCGCCGGAGTGCGGATTCTCGGCATCGATCGCGATCGTGGCCAGGTGTGCCGCTCCCGCGCCACTCGCCTCCGGCGTACGGCCTTCGACGCTCCAGCCCACGGGAGCCACCGCGGCGTTCATCCCGGCGCCTGCGGGCTTGAGGGCCGGATCGGCCGGACCGGGCAGCGGCGGCATGGGGTCGGTTGGGTCGCCGATGGGATCCCGGACCGACTCCGGGCCGGGATGCCGCTCGAAGCCCGGATTGGGAGGCTCCGCGGCGTCGCTGGACAGGCCGCGATTCAGCCGCGCCAACTGGGCCGCTAGCTCCCGGGATCGCGCCTGCATACTGGTCAGCACGGCTTCCGAAGGATAGGGCGTCACCGACGCGATCTGGACGCCCGGCGCCCCGATGCGGATCGCCGAGACGCCGAACGGGAGCGAATCGAGGACCAGGTTGCGACCGCCGGCCTCGGGCGTCGGCGCCAGGCGGAGCCCCCGGCCGAGATCCTCGACCGCGGCGTGGGCGGGCGCATCCAGCAGGCAGGCCAGCCGGATGGGATAGGGCGAATCATTGGTGATTTCCAGGAAGGTCTGCGCCGCATCGCCGTTCCTGCGGATGGCGACCCCGAACGGGAGGGAATGCGGGTCGGTCGAGGGCCCCGAGGGTCCGGCCGGCCACGCGGGGAGGGCGCGGAGCACCCGGGCGAACTGGCGGAGCCGCTCCTCGTGGCCGGCGACCGCCCCGGCCGCGAGGAAGACCCATTGCGCATCGAGGGCGGCCAGGGCATGTCCCAGCGGTTCGTCGGCGGCCGGGCCATCGCCCAGCGGCAAAGCGGACAGCCAGACCGTGGCCCCTCCCGGCCGAGGTGCGGACGAGGCCCGCGCCGCCCCATCGGGTAAATCCGGACCGACCTGCGGCGATTGGCCCGTCGTCAATCGACGGTCCGGGTTGCCGCCGTCGACGGTCAGGAGCACGCCCCGTCGCATCCGGCCGGCGACGATCGCATCGAGGTCGGGGCTGGTGGCCAGGTCGTGGGCGAGGGCATCGGTCGAGAGGGACAACCCGCGGAAGATCGGCGGCGCGAACGGTCCGGTCGGCCAGGCTTGCAAGTCGAGCCCGACACTCCGCCAGGCCTGGCTGGGTGCCAGACCGGCCATGTCGACCCGACGCGCCTCGATGCCGGCGGGTCCGCCGTCGAGTCCGGGGGTCACCACGGCCAGCACGGCGCCGGGCACGGCCTGCTGCGCCGCCTGGGAGAGTTCGTCGTACAGGGCCGCGATCGCCCGCGAGCGCCAGGTCAGCCAGGGCATCCGGCCGAGGCCGGCCAGATAGTGCAGGCGCACGGCGAATCGTCCCGGGTCGTCGGTCCCCAGCCCGGGGATCTTGCGAGCCGTATCCTGGCTGAAGGTCTCGCGGACGAACCGGTCGAAGGTGGCGTCGTCGAGTCCGGTGTCGGGAGGGCCCAGCAAGGTGGGCCCCGGACCGAGCCGGATGATCACCCCCGAGGCGGGATGCGCCTCTCGTGGGGCAGCCGATGGGGTAGGCCGGGTCCGCGCGATCGCATCGATGACGCGTCGCTTCATGGCCGCGCGGACGTCCGGATGGAGCGGATGATAGGCCGCCGAACCTCCGGTTCCGGCCCGTCCCTGACCGTCCAGGCGAACCAGGCCGCGACGGGCCGCCTCGGCCGAATCCGGTGAGGGCAGGCCAGGCAGCGTCGAATGCCCGTCGAAGGATAATTCCAGCCAGAGGGAACAGCCCTGTCGCTCCAGGACGCGACGGAGGATCTCCAGCCGGTCCGGCCCGGTCGAGTCCTCCTCGGCCTGGCCCTCGAGCGCACGACGGCGTGGCCGATCGTCGAGCTCCTCGGGGACGACCGCGGCCGTCGCGCCGCAGTAGCCCAGGTACTTCGCCAGGTTGCGGGCGGTCGCCAGCGTGTCGCCAGGGCCCGATCCGCGGCCGAAGGGATCGAGAGCGTGAGCCCCGTTCAGATAAAGCCCGAGGGTCCGCAAGGCCGTCGTGTCGGGCTCGCGGATCGCCGGCCGAGGCGGGACATCGTCCAATTCGGTCAGGGTCACGGTCCCCATCCGGACGACCGACTCGGAATTGCGATTGACCAGCACCAGCACGGAGTCGGACGATCCGGGCCAGACCAGCCAGGAAAACGCGGGGGTCGGCCCGGCCTCCAGGATCGGGGGGCCTGAGGCGCACGCGTCGAGCAGCATCCGGGGCGGGCGTTCCGGATGGGCGGCATCCGGTTCGATCAGGGCCACCCCCAGCGATGAAGGCTCGCCCCCCTTGATCGTGACGGTCAGGCGGTGGGGCCGATCGGGATGTGCGACCTTCAAGCCGAATGCCGACCAGGCCAGTCCCGTACCGTCGGCGGGATCCAGCTTGGCCGCGTCGGCGCCGGAGCGCAAGAACCAGCCCAGGAGGCGCTCGCGTCGGGACGGCTCGATGAGGGCCTCGGCCGGGACCGCCCAGGCCGACCGGCCGAGCTCGGCCAGCGGCGATCGCCCCGAGGCCAGCGGCCGGTTGCTCCGCGATCGCGTGAGGTCGATCGAGTCGACCTCGACTTCAGCCTTGCGGCCTTCGCGAGCGGCCGGGTTCCCTTCCATCGCCAGCGACCGCGACGCCGGATCGAGGACCGTCAGCATCACGCGTCGGACCGACGACGTGGCCGCCGCCGACAGCTTGCGCCGACGGATCAGCCGGCCCAACCGCGATCCGTCCCGGACCACCGGATCCCAGCTCGCTCGAACCTCCAGGACATAGGTGCCCTCGCTCAGCGGCGCCCGTATGTCCGCGATCCTCAGGGCGGGTTGGCGACGATTCGTCAACAGCGTCATCTGCTTGTCATCGCGATCAAGCACCTCCCCTCCCCGCGCCGACTGCAAACTGGCCGACACCTTTACGGCCACCTCGGTCGATTCGGGCCATAGGATATTGAAACCCACCGACACGGGGAGATCAGCCCCGGGGACGACGATACCGCCGACGGCCGTTGGCCCGAGGTCGACGGATAGCGAATCCCAGGCCAGACGTTCCACGGACACCGTCAAGGGCGCCGTGCCCGGAGTCCGCTGGGGTCCCTCCAGGATTGCCGCGACCGGGATGCTCACCACTTGGTCGCCACCTCGCACGGACAGACTGGCTTCCAGTGGGGCCTCGATCCGGGCTCGTACTCGTCCTTCCCGTCCCTTCCCTAGCCGCCAACTCCCGCCCGAGCCCGGCCCCTTGTCACGCGTATGACCGTCATCACCCGACATCGGCGCCGGCCAGGATGTGGCTTCTACAACTTGTCCTTCCGTCAGGGCAAGCGTGATCTCCGGGGTCCCGTCACCATCTCCGACGACGTCTCTCCCCGAGACAATCCAATTCAGCTCGACCGTCAACCTGACCGGATCTTCACCAGGCCCCTGGACCTCATTCCTTCCGTCTTGCGGCGCGGCCGCGACGGTCGTTCCGAACAGGAACAACCCCCATAACCAAACCAAGACCTCGCGCCGTTCCCTGCGCATGAGCCCGAAGTAATCCCTTCCGACGATTTCCTCCTCCAGCCGCTCGACTCGCATCCATGCGTGACGAGTTCCTGGAGTCTCCGTTTCAATCTGAACTAAAATTCACCATGCCTCAGGATCGCCCGAGACCATTCTCCGAAGCTCCATCGACCATTGATTGACCCCTCTTCACAAAAAAACCCAAAAATTCAATAGAATCATCAAAACCGCCAACACCAACACACCCCAAACAGCCACCGCAGTCCACCCAGACGAGAGCAAATTGGGAAGTGAAGAACGCTCGGAAGGATTACCTGGCAAACCCCAGAGGAGCCGGAGAGTCTAGCCAGGGTCGTTGGTGCGGGGAAGAGCGACCCGGACCTGAAACCACTCTCCTCGTGGTCCCCTTCCCAGTCGAACCGCCGGAGCCACGCACGGGTGCAGCCAAGCACGAATCCAACTCGCATGCGATCAAGCGATGGACGAGAGCCCTTCGTCTTTACCCAGCCGGCGCGACCGTCGGAAACGACGGGAGTGATTCCGTCGAGTCAAGGAACGAGATCAATAGCGCCGGTGGAGAGGGTCGAAAGGAATCTCAGGTTGGTGGCGGGAGAAGATGGTGATCGGGATGTTGAGAGAGGGAGAAGGCCACGCGATGAGACGGACTACGCGGATCGTCGTCGTGTTGAGTGTGGTCCTAGGACGAACGAGCGGTCCTGTGCGGGGGGAGAATCTGGGTGAGGCTTGGAATACGGCGCTGCGCGTGAATGCCGGATTGCAGTCGCAGCAAGCCCAGTCGATGGCGGCGGGCTTGAGCGTCAAGGCGGCCAAGTCCGATCGATTCCCTACAGTCCGCAATTTCACCTTCAATTCGTTCCTGACGGCGGCGCCGATGATCAGTACTGCTTCGTTCTTCGGGTCGTCCGGCGGAGGGAGTCACGGTGCGGGCGCGGCGAGTGGGCTGAGCGGCTTGCCGTCGGCGATCTCGCTCCTCGGCCCCGGCCAGCGTGACATCCCGCTGTCGGTGACCTTCGCAAACGTCCCGATCTACACGGGTGGACGGCTGCTGAGGAATATCGATGCGGCGGGAGCCCAGCTCGGCGCCCAGAAGAGCGAGGAGTTCCGCACGGCCCTCGACCTCAAGCTGACCGTGGCCGAGGCTTACGTCGGCGTCCTCCGGGCGCAGAAGAACCTGGAAGTCGCCCGGAGCAACGTCGAGCAACTGGCCTCGTTCGCCAAGGACGTGCGGAACCGCCGGGAGCAGGGGCTGGCCATCCGGAGCGACGAGCTCGCCGCGGAAGTCTCGCTGGCCAACGCCCGGCTGAGCGAGATCCAGGCGCGGACGTCGCTCGAGTCCGCATGGGCAACCTATAACCGTTACCTCTGCCGCCCGCTCACCGACACGGTCCCCCTTGATGAGTTGACGGTGTTGCCGGCGACTTCGGACTGGAAGACGCTGGCCGCACAGGCATTCCGGGACGCCGAGGCGTCCGTGTCGGGCGATGAGGCGGACGTGAGGGGATTGACCGCCCAGGCGTTCCGCGCGCGTCCCGAACTGGCTGGGCTGACCGAACAGGCCCGGGCCCTGGGGGCCCAGGCGGATGCCACCCTCGCGGGGATCAAGCCCCAGGTCGGTTTCTCGATGGCTTATGTCTTCATCGGCAGCAACAATCTGATGACCCAGGGGATCGGCGCCGCGACGTTCTACGCCGACTGGACGATCACCGACAGCGGCGCCTCTCGCCGCCGGGCCGCGGCGACCCGCCAGCAGGAGACCGCCGCGCTGAAGCGTCGGGCCGACACCGCCGCCGACATCGCGCTCCAGGTCCGCACCCGATGGCTCGACCTGCTCCAGTCCCAACGTCGCATCCCCGTCTCGCGGCTGGCCGTCATCGAGGCCCAGGAGAACATCGACGTTATCACCGACCGATACCGACAGCAGTTGAGCACATATACCGAAGTCCTCGACGCCGAGACCCGCCGCGTCCAGTCGCTGAACAACTTCTACAACGCCATCTACGACGAGAACCTCGCCACATTCCGGCTCCGCCGCGCCGTCGGCGATCTGTGATCCGGAAATTCTCACACGAGCGATCGTTTCGATAGACCGGACCCGGACGGGGCGGACCTTTCGAGCGGCGGCACGTGAGTTGCGACTTACCAGCCCGAGGACCTTCGCCGCGGTGGACGACCCATCGGATCGCCATCGAAGCGGAGCGTACGACCGCGCGGAAGCCCGGGCGAACGCGGTCCAGGCCCGGGCGCAGGTCAGGTCGCAGATCGCGCGGGCGAGGGGGGCGTATTACAGTCGCAAGAATGCGCAAGAGAATTTGCGCCGGCAGATCGCCACGCTCCGCGCCCAGGTCGCCATGCTGCGGGCCAGGGAATCGAGCCGATGGCTCGCCGATGTGGACCAGAAGCGAATCGATAATCTCGTCAAACGGGGGTCGGCGGCGCAGTCGGAGCTCGACGAGCGGAACAACACGTTGAAGGTCGCCATCGATCAGGAGAAGGAGGCTTGGGCGGCGCGCGTCTTCTGGATCTTCGCCATCATGGCCCTGGCCGACTTGCCGCTGATCTTGATCATGAAAAAATCGGCGGCCCGGGGCGGCCTGGCCGTCCACTGAAGCCGTACCGACGGCCGGTAATAACTCGGGCCGGCTCGCCCAGCCAATGCATTCATCAAGCCAAGACACCTCGCCTCCCGTTCCGCAGGCACGAGGAATCTGTATAGGGGACGGAGAATTCCGAAATTCCGGGTGCTGCGAATACGATTATGAAGAGGCGAGCGGCATTGACCCGGACGAAGCGTTACCGTAAGGTTCGCGGGATTGTCGAGTTCACGGATGACGGAGTCCCAGGGAAGGGACAGGTATCATTTCATGAGGCGCCGGGCGGCCATCGCCGCGTGGAGGCTGTTGATCGGTCTCGCGCTCGCAACGTCTGCGGGCTGCGGCGGGCTGGGGTTGCGCGGTCGTGACGACCGACCGCCGCCGACGCCCCAGCAACTCGAGCGGATGCAGCAGATCAGCGAGCGTGCACAAGCGGCCATCGACCGGGGCGAGCTCGAGCCCGCGCGGGCCGACTTGCTGGAGCTCGTGAAGGAGGAGCCGGATTCGGCCGAGGCGCTCCAGCGATTGGGGAACGTCTTGCAGCTCGAGGGCCGTCGCGACGAGGCCGAGGCCTGCTATCGAGGGGCGCTGGCCCGCGATCACGACTATGTGGAGGCGCTGATCGGCCTGGGGGATGTCGAGGCCCAGCGGGGCGATTCGGCGTCGGCGCTGAAGCGTTACGAGTCGGCGATCGAGATCGACCCGCACCGGCCCAAGGCCCACTTCTCGACCGGCCGTGTCCTGGAGGCCATGGGCCAGACCGACCAGGCGCTCGCCGCTTATTTCCGCGCCCTGGAATTCGACCCGAACAGCAGCGAGGTCATCCTCCGGATCGCGGCCATCCAGCTCGCACGGGAGCAGCCGGACCAGGCTTTATCCCGACTGGACCAGGTCATCGAGCTGTCTCCGAACGACGGCGAGGCCCGCGAGCTGCGCGGCCTCGCCCACTGGAAGCTGCATCATCTCCCGGACGCGATCGCCGACTTCCGCGCCGCCGCCGAGCGATTGCCGGGTCGGCCCGACGTGTTCTATCATCTCGCCCTGGCCCTCGAGGCCGACAACAAGAAGTCCGAGGCCCTCCGCGCCGCCGAGCAAGCCGCCCGGTTGGCACCCGCCGATGCGTCCGTCCGCGGGCTCTCAGAACGGCTCCGACGATAATGCGATCGCAATCCCGATCGCGTCATCCTTTCGTGTCCAACACTGCGGTCACATCCACGGAGAAGCCCGCCAACAGCTTTGATGTGGCTTGTTGACCGCGCGAGAACTCACCATGGACCGCGTAAGTTGCCCCGTCGAGGACGAGGACCGTGATCCGCTCGAGCTCGGGGTCGACAATCCAGTATTCAGGGATGCCAGACCGGGCATATTCCTCACGCTTCACCACCAGGTCGCGTTGACGGTCGCTGTCGCTGCCGCTGACGACCTCCATGACGAGATCGGCTCCGATCCAGTAATCCTCGGTGATCCGGGAGGCATGTTCCGTCCGCATGAAGACGATGTCGGGTTCGCGATACTTCCCCTGCCAGAGCTGCACGCTGAGAGGGGCGGCCGCCACAGTTCCCTGGGTCCGGACCGAGACGAAAGCGTGCAAGAGGCGATAAAGCAACAGTGCGATGAGCTGATGACTCGTCTTGGGCATGGGTAGGAACTCGACGTACCCGTCTGAGAACTCAACCAACTGGTTGGTATTGAGGTTCAAGTACTCATGCTCGGTCCAGGTTCCCTGGGCAGGGTACAGCCGGGCGACGTCCCAGGTCGGCTCACCGAAAGAGAGGCCGATCGGGGGGAGGATCTTTTGAACGATGGTACTCATCGAGCAGAACCCTTCACTGACCATCTACTTGAGTATTGATGCTTCCAGTTTATCCCATTCCGCGGTGCCGTGTGATACCGACTTGCCCTCTCCGTTCACGCTCGACCCGCCTCCGCGACGACCGTGTTCCTGAGCGTGCCCAGGTGATCGATCTCGACCTCGACGACATCGCCCGGCTTGAGCCAGACGGGCGGCTTTTTCGCCATGCCGACGCCCGGCGGCGTGCCGGTGAAGATGAGGTCGCCGGGTTCGAGGGTGAAGACCTGCGACAGGTAGGCGATGACCTCGTCCACGCCGAAGATGAGCTGGTTGGTGTTCGAATCCTGCATGGTCTGGCCGTTGAGCCGGAGCCGGATGCCCAGCTTGTGGGGGTCGGGGACTTCGTCCGGGGTGACGATCGCCGGCCCGACGGGGGCGAAGGTGTCGAAGGTCTTGCCGGCCATCCACTGCTTGCCGGGCTTGTTGAGTTGCCAGTCGCGGGCCGAGACGTCGTGGCCGACGGTGTAGCCCCCTACATGCTCGAAGGCACGCTCGCGCGGGATGTGCCGGCCGCCCCGGCCGATCACGACCACCAGCTCGGCCTCGTAGTCGACCTCGGAGCTCACCCGGGGCAGGACGATCGCATCGAGGTGGCCGATCAGCGCCGTCGCATACTTGCTGAAGAGCACCGGCTCCTCGGGCGCCGGGACGCCGCTCTCGGCGGCGTGGTCGCGATAGTTCAGCCCGATGCAGACGATCTTGCGGGGGTTGGGGATCGGCGCCATCAGCCGGACGTGGGCCGGGTCGTGACGGACGACGCCCTGCGCAGGGCCGACTGCCCACGACGTTCCCATCCCGGCCCCAGTTCCAGCAGCTCGCGGACGCTCGACGGCAGCTCGGGATCGGCCGCGTTGACGTCCACATATTCACCCTGATACAGCCCGCAGGCCCTTGGCCCGGTCTCGGTTGCCACGGTCACCCATCGCATCGCAAATCATCCTCCCACGGCCGGATCGGTTCGACTCGCTTCGGTCTGCTGCCGATGGCCCGACACGAGGCGGTGCCATCGCCCGGCCCGCTCCACTGTAACGGGTGTCCGGGACGATGACGAGAGAGACGGGATGCTCAGGCGGATCCTCAAAGACTCTCAGGGTGTCGGCGGTCTGTCGTCGAAGGGCGACCCTTCCGGGGACGGTCTGGGTACCGGTCGACGCCCTCGCGGTGTGGGGGTCCCACCGGGAGCCGGTCGAGACATCTCGCGACGCGATCGGGGCGGGAGCATCCGGCCAGGGACCGGTCGCTGGACTTCGTGGCGGGGGATCGTACGGCGACTGCGGGACGGAATCCGCGCACGATGCTCGGTGTTCTGCTCCTGGTCGGGTTCCAGGTTATGGCCGCCCTGGGACTCCGCTGCCGAAGGGTTACGCCCCGGCACCTGCGGTCGGTCCTCGGGAGTTTTTCCGCCGCCGAACGGAGTCTCCAGCAAGAACGGGTCACGGACCATGGGCAGCTCCGGCAATCGGTCGAGCGACTCGCGCGGTCGGCTCTCGGGAGTTTTTCCATCCCCGAACGGGGACTCCATTGCGAACGGGTCACGGTCCAGGGGGAGCTCCGGTAATCGGTCGGACGACTCGCGCGATGGAACGGCCGGCTTCTCCTCATCGTGCTGGAACGGGCTGCGCCGGTCGGGCACTACGGAATTCGCGGAAGGTTCAGGCTCAAGGGGAGGTTCGACCACGTAGGGCGGTCGGGCCTGACTCTCGGTGGCGGCCCTGGCCACCGGCCGGGCGGTTTTTTGCGACCGGGTCCGGCCCTGGCGGCGGGGGCGTGATTCGTTAGGCTGCTGCGCCCAGAGGCTCACGCCGACCGCGGCGAGGAGGAACCCGACCCACACGGCAGAAGGCTTGCTGAGCTTGATCATGGCCGTGCTCACTGATGAGGACTTGTCAGACCGGGGGACTGTCCCAGCCGGAGAGGACATGGGCCGTCGCCGACGTAGCGACCGGAATCGCCGCCCCGATCGTGAGGGGATTTCGTCCACTGTATCCGACGCCGGGCTTCGGAGCGATCGCGAACCGGCGGAGATGTCGATTCGGCCGGGACGAGATCGGACTGGTCCCATCACCTGTCGCCCGACTCGAGCGCCTTGAGGATCATGTCGAGCTTCCGCTCTACCTGGCCCAGGCGCCTTTCGACGCGATTCAGTGCATCCCGATCGGGGCCGGAATCGGAAGGCGCCGGAACAGACTGAGCGGGCGATCCATCGAGCTGTCGGGGATTCCGGTCGAAATAGCGGGCTTCGCCGCGACGTAGCCGAAGATGGGGAGCGCGCCGCTCGACTTCGGACTCCGGCCTCACGGGCTCATCCCGTCGAAGGGTGGGAATGACCAGGCGGTCGCCGGGCTGGAGTTGATAGTTCGTCGTGGGGTCATTCCCGATCGTGATTTCATCAATATTGACCGGTAGGCTCTGTAACTCCTTGCCCGGCACCGATCGGTAAAGGACGACATGGGCGTGGTCCGCCTGGGGCGTCAGACCTCCGGCGTAGTTGAGGGCGTCGAGGATCGTATCGTTGCCCGTGACAGGTAATCGACCGGGGTCGGCGACCTCTCCCTGAACGTAGTAGTTCTTGCTGTTATAAAGCATGACGTCGACAGACACACGATCCGTGTCCTTGGGCGAGATGCGCTTGCTTTCCACCCCACTCCCGTCGATCTCGACCAACCCGAGTGTCTCATCGCTGAGGTACTTGCACATGTGAAGGACGATCTTCTCCTTGACTTCGGGGATCGTCAGTCCGGCGACATAAACCTCACCGTAGAAGCCCAGCGAGATCTTGCCATCCGGTCGGACCAGGCGCTCGCCCGCGATCGGTCGGCCGGGGAGGGCCTCGAGCACCTCGACGATCAACAGGTCGGGAGGCTCGACGCTATAGTCCTTCATGGGTTTCATGGCGGGCTGGACCTTGCCACCAAGCGGGCGATTGTCCGCGCGGCCCCTCTGGACCGGCCGGGCCGGGCCGTCCTGGGGCGCGGCCAGGATCGCCCCGACGACTCCGGTTCCGATGAACATCAGGCAGATCGCGATCGTCTTGAACTTCATCATGATCAGACTCCTCAGGACACCCTGGACCAGCGCGGCGACGGACGCGGACGCGACATCGGTCAGCGCCCGTCCCGCCGCGACATGCGCGCCGGCCTTGATTGTGGAACTCAGCAAGTCGTTGGGGATCGCCATCGGCGAGAAGGTCAGGACGGCATCGAGCGCCGGGGCCGACTCGCATCCGGAGGGCGTAATCCCACGGCGGACGAGTCGGCGACGGAGCAGGTCGCGAGCCCGGGCGATCCGGCTGCGCACCGTGCCCAGCGGGATGCCGAGCTGTGCGGCGGCCTGCTCGTGTGTCAGACCTTGCCAGTAGCAGAGCAACACTACGGCGCGGTACTTCTCCGGCAACCGCCGGACTTCCTCCTGGACGGCGGGGCCGAAATCCGGACGATCCGGGTCATCGGCACCGGTCGATTCGCAGTCGGCCACGAGCCGCAAGCCCCCTCGCCGTTCCGCCGAGCGTCGGCGAGCCGCCTCGACCCGCGCCCGGGCCGCCACCCGGCTGGCCACGCCATAGAGCCAGCTCCCGACCGAATCCCGGTTGCGGATCGACCGACAGCGTCGGACCAGGACCAGGAAGGTCGCCTGGAAGGCGTCGTGGACGTCGTTCGGGTCGGGCAGGACGTTCCGGCAGACCCGCAGGACCATCGGCCCATGCCGCTGGACCAGCGCCTGGAATGCCGCCTCGGCCGCCGCGTCCCGACCGCCCCCGAACCGTTCGAGGAGCTGGCCGTCGGATAGCCCCGCACTCGTCCCGGTGTCGAACAGGGTTTGAAGATCTCGCAGCGTGGATAGGGAAGGACCACCGATCATCTCTGATTCCCCTCGGACTCGCTCGACATTGCTGAAAGTTGGAAGTAGTGCCCGAGCTGATTCCAGGCTATCCACGATTTTGCGGAAATGTGAGGAGGATGATCGATTGAGGCTGCGATCCGGTCGATCAAGGTGGCGGCCATCATTCGCCATTCGCGGGCTCGGAGAATCGGAAAGCCAGGTCCGTACAGACTTTGGGGACAGCCGACCACCCGGGCGGAGGACGCTCAAATCCGGCGATCGGAACGAATGTCCTCGCCGATCACGACCCCGAGATCCGGGACGGGGCCGGTCTGGAGACGGGGTGCGTTTTGCGATGTGTGAGGTTTATGAGCCGGCAACTTTGAAGGGACATCACACCGCGAGTCGTTGCGCTGGTTTGCACTCGGTTACCAGATTTCCGCGGGTCGCCCGCACCGATCATGGTGGCCGCACGGGAGTTGGCGTTGCCACTACGAACCGGTCGGACCGGACTGGCCGCTGGCGGCATGGCCGCGGTCATCGTGGCCCGCGGGCGATGATGACTCGCCTCGCCCGATCGATTTCTTTTGATACAAATGATCACTGGTGCTCGACCTCGGAGTGACTCGACTGCGCACTTTCACGACGACCTAATATTAGAATGGCGCGATTTTGCAATTTCATTAATGCACCCATCGCGGATCCGGACCGCCGGCCTCCTTAACCCTCAGCCACACAATCAGATAAAAAAATCCAAAAAAATCGGAATCTGCGCGCAGCAGGCCGTCACACGCGCCCCTCTTCAGGGGGAGTGGGGAGTCCGGATCGTCGGATTCCCTCATCCCCGGAATCCGATCATGAGCCGCGTCGAAACAAGTGGTATTTGGAAAGAATTGTCATCGGAGCGGAGATCCTGATGCCAACCGTGCGACATCAAGAGGCAATCTTTCGACGACGTCTCAAGGATTCCGGGTCTTGGCCCCATCGGCGGGGACGATCTCGAAGAGGGCTTGTTGTTCGTGGACCTCGTTGCCCTCGCCGACTTTGAAGTTCCTGATATACCCATCGATCGGGGCGACTCTCACGTCCAGTTCCGAGGGGGCAGGAAAGTCGCAAGACTTCCCCGGTACCCGACTCCTCGTACCCCGAAGCGGCCGGCGGCCGGGCCGGCCGTCGCGGCACGTCGAGGGTCTTCGGAGGGCGGGGTTGCCAGCCTTCTCCCCTTTCCGCTCGATCAGCGGGAGACCGTGTAATAGGTGTAACGCGCGGTGGCCGCGTTGTAGTAGAGCGGGTAACGGTAGCCGTCGCCCGGCTCATAGGTCTGGTCGGTCAAGTATGGGGCCGAGGAAGCCTGGTTGACGACCGGAGCCGACGGGTAATAGATGTAACCCCCGGTGGCCGGGTTGTAATAGAGCGGGTAACGGTAGCCGTCGCCCGGCTCGTAGGTCTGGGAGGTCAAGTACGGGGCCGAGGAGGCCTGGTTGGCGACCGGGGCCGAGTTGTAGCCACTCGAATAGTCATTGCTCCCGCCATATCCATTGCCGTATCCGCCGTAGCCATACCCGTTGCCATAGCCGCCGTAGCCGTATCCGTTGCCATAGCCGCCGTAGCCGTATCCACCCAGGCCGAGGCCGAGGAGGCCGTATCCAAAGCCGTTGTAACCGGGTCGATAACCACCGCCGTAGTAGCCGCTTCCGCCGAAGCCGCCTCGATAACCACCGCCGTAGCCGCCCATGTGGCAGCCACCGTCGTGACCACTACCGCCACCGCCTCCACCATGAGCGAGGACCGAGGTGGCCGAGGCCGCCAGGACCGTCATCGCCAGCGCTGTCGCTTTGATCGCTTTCGGGGAGAATCTCAGGAACCGAATCATCGCTGCACTCCGTGTTGTGAATCTGCGGAACGATTCCGAGGGGGGAATCCCCCCGTCGCGTTCTGGACCGCGGCTTGCTTCTGCTGCGATTCCCATGCCCATCGTGATGAATATGCAGATTATACGCAAAAAAGTGTAGATTAATTCGATCGTACGATGCGAGACTCTCCATCGGGAGATTCGACGGGATTCTCGGGCCCGACGGCAAGGTCTCTGTCGACCGCGGGAACGAGAAGCAAGTCTGAGATAGCCTTATCGGCTTGATCCTCGCTCAGCACCCTCTTTCACAGGGTCCGCCTGTCGTCCGCCGGGATCGCAGCATTTGCACCTGGATGGCGTCGGGATCTTCGCCTTGATCGCGGGGAGTTACACGCCGATCGGCTGGACCCTGATACGCGGTCGATGGCGGCGGTGGACCCTGGCGACGGTCTGGGCCATGGCCGCCGCGGCCACGATCCTGATTGCGACCGGCCGTGCTCAATCTGCTGCACTGGACCGTCCTTTGAGCGGGGATCTTCGGGACCCACGAGTTGTTCCACCTGTTCGTGCTGGCGGGTAGTTTGGCCCACTACTGGTTCATTCTCGAGGTCGTCGTGCCGTTCGCCAAGAGGCCCGGAGGACTCGTCGGCAGGCGGACCTTTGAATTCCCGCAGGGGGACAGGCAGCCCCAAGTACCCGATCTTTGCTCGGCATTCCCCGAGGCGACCTCATGCCGATCATCCCGGTCGGAAACCGAACAAACTTGCTTTTCTCTTGCTGCTGTGCCTACCATGACGAGTGTACCGTGAGAGGCGAAATGGGATTACCCTTCGTCGGCTCCCGAACATGATTTGAATTTGTCGGATGACTAAACGAAGGGCAGCCCGGCTATTCTGGGTGGTCCGTCGAAGAGTAAGCCGGCGTGGTCGAGGATCTGAGGATC
>JBKQHM010000771.1:0-16379 GCA_052148775.1 Isosphaeraceae bacterium
GTCTCGCCGGTCACGTTGATCGCGGGAACGAACGGGGTGGTCGCGGCGTCGTCGTAGACCGAGGTGAAGAGCACATTGGGGTCGGTGGTCCCCTCCTCGACGAAGCCGGGTGAGTCGGGGTTATAGCCGTTGTTCGCGTCGTATCCGTTGATGTACGACCGCGAGCCGACGTTGAGGCTGGCCGCCGGGTTGAGGACGTCCAGGCCCGATCCGCTGCCGAACTTGATCATCGAGCCCGGCTGAACGTAGAGGCGGTCTCCCACCCATTCGGTCTCGCCGCCGGTCTGCTCCAGGAGCGTCTGGCCGACGACGAGCTGCGACAGGACGATCAGCGGGAGCGGCTCGTCGAAGGTGTAGTTGAGTGTCCCGCCCAGCGTGCTGGGGTTGGTGGGATAGGGCATCGCGTTGGTGGACTCGATGAATCCGTTGGCTTCGGCCATCAAGTAGATGCCGTTGAGACTGTTCTGGGAGATGGAGTCGTTGCGGATCAGCGGGCCGCGGGCGGTGTCGTCCTCGCGGAACGAGTCGAGGTCGGCGGCGATGGCGCCCTCCGTGCTGCCGGTACTCCCGGAATTCGCGATGCTGTCGTTGGTGATCATCGGCCGGGCATTGTACAGGGTGACGGCGCTGTAGAAGACGCTCGAACCCTGGGGCACCGCCCCACCGGCGAAGCTGATGTTCGTGAAGTTCAGGATGGACATCGCATCCTGGGCGCCGGAGATGGCCGCGGCGCCATTGGCCCCGACCAGGGTGCCGTCCACGGGGAACTGCTGCTGCTGGGCCGTGATGGCATCGTCGTAGTTGCGGAAGACGATGCCGCCCCAGTCGCCGGAATTCGGCGATCTGTCCGGGTTGCCATTCGTGGCGCCACCGACGGTGGCGTTGTTATAGGAGGTGAACGTCACCGGGCTTGATGCAGTCCCGAGCGATTGAAGGGCACTGCCCTGGTTCTGGACGAACAACGACGCATTCTGGAGCTTCAGGGTGGTCCCGGCGGACATGACCAGCGTCGTGTCATAGGGCACCGAGGCGCTGCCGCCGGAGGCCGGGCCGGTGCCGGCGGGAGACTCCATCACGTAGCTCGCTTCGGTCACGGCACCGGTCGTCGGGTTTCGGGACGGCAGGCCGGGCAGAGCGACGATCACGACCGGTCCATTGTACGCCAGTTGCGAGGCCGCGTAGAACGCGGATTGCTCGAACTTACCGTCGCCGCTGAGGTCGTACTCCGTGTTGAACTGGGACTGATTGAAGAAGGTCGTGGAGTTGAGGTTGGGTTGACCGTGCGAGTTCAGCGGCGCCGTGGCGGGATCGCCCTCGGGGGCGAGCACCGGGTAGGGGTTGGCCAGGCTGCCGTTGGAGAGGGTGCTCGGCAGGAGCGGATTCTCCACGTAATCGGGACGGGTGTAGACGATATTGCCGTAGGGGACGACCGTGAAGCCGGTCATGAACGCGCCGCCGGCAACGCCGTCGCCGCTCATGTCATTGATCCGGTACGTGCCGTTGGAAAGCTCATCCTCGTACTCGGGGATGGTGACGGGGGAATCGGGGAAGTCGGGGCTAGACTGCGAGGTCTGGTTGCCGAGGAATTCGCCGTCGAGCTGGTTGCCGTACACGTCGAAGATCCGCGTGTCGTTCCCCGCGGCATCGACCTGGTTGGGCATGTAGATGCGGTAATCGTCGGCGGCCAGCGTCGTGCCGGGTGCGATCGAGAGGACCAGTCGATTGCCCTGGCCGCCCGCCGCGACCTGCGTCGAGGTCCCGGTCGCGACGTTGTAGCTATAGAGTGTGACCGTGGTATTGGGGACGATCGTGAAGCCAGTCCCGGTCGCGCCGAGCCCGCCCTCGCCCAGGGTGCCGAAGTCGCCGTCGGCCGTGGAGGACGAGGTGTTGGCCGAGCCGATGAGGAGGACGTCAGGGGTATAGTTGGCGAACGGGATGGGGTTCGACAGGTCGATCACGACGGTATTGGGGGGCGACGCGACATTGTCCCGGGTGTTCGTCCCCGACGACGGCGGGAGCTCGAAGTAGGATTGGGCCGAGCCGATGGCCGTCGAACCGTTGGCGCTGTAGTTGCTCTCCAGGGACATGCTGGTGACGTAGACCGGCGTGTTCTGGATGGCGAAGTTGACGATGAAATCCTTGGTTCCCTCATACGGGACCGAGGTGTCGTCAAGGTAATTGCCGGCGGCGTCGGCCAAGCCTGGATACTGGAGCTCGTGGGTGTGGGCGATGAACTCGTAGGCGCCGAAGGGCATACCCGGGGTGAACGACACGTTGATCACGGCGTTGTACGCGGTCACGTACCCCGCGGCATTGACGGTGGCCGGCTCCTCGACGAGCGTCGCGCTGGTGATGTATTGCGACTCGTCCGTGTTGGTCGAGACGTTGATCAGCGAATAGTTGCTGATATTCGACGCCGTCGAGGGGTCGATGGCGGGGAAGTCGAACTCGGCGGGGGAGCCCAGCGGCGCGACTTGAGGATTGACCGGATCGACCACGGTGAGCGAGAGCGAGCTCAGGCTCGTGATGTTCGTGGTGTTGGTCGGGGTCTGGTTGGGCAGTGGGAGGGCGGTCCCGCCCTGTGCGAAGGAGGCCGCGGTGATCTCGGGTGCCGTCTTGTCGATGCGGAAGGCATCGGTGTAGGTCGAGGCGAGGCCGGGCAGGGGGGGCGAATCCGCCTGGCCCACTACGACGGCGACGGCGTCCTGGAATCCTTCGGGCAGCGCCGAGGGCGCCGTCACGGAGAAGCTCCCGTCGGCGTTCGTCGTCACCACGAGGTTGTAGCTGCCCGTGTAGCCGCGGCCGCTGGAGCCGACGGCGAGATTGGTCACGTAGTTGGGAGCGGCTTGCAAGCCCTGGAACTGGACGTAGACCTGGTCGCCGGCGACCGAGCCGGGGAACGGCACGTAGACTTGGCCGATGAAGGACGGCACGCTGTCGTCCGTGTTTTGATCGCCGGCAATCCCCGTGTCGGTTGCCGCGGTCATCTGGAAGGTTGTGATCTGGGGGGCTTGCAGCGCCTCGAAGCCCAGGTTCTGGATGAAGTCGTACGGCTTGCCCTGGTAGGCAGTGGTCGGGAAGGAATTGGTGTAATAGCCGTCGAGAGAGTTGCCGACCAGGTCGGTGACGCCTCCTGTCGTGGTGTTGCTCAGCACGACGATCGCGTAGTTGTCCGAGGGCAATTCGGACTGAGGCAGGTTGCTGTAATCCAGCGTCACAGTGTCCGTGAGCGGGTTGTAGCTGATCGTGGCGCGGGGGTCGTTATTGAGATCGATATAGGAGGATAGGGTCGAGGGGGTCGGCGGCCAGGTCGTGGCACTCCCCTTGCGGAGCACCATGATGTTGCCGAGCGTGACCGTGGAGGGGTCGAGCGCCTTGCTGAAGGTGATCGTCACCGTCCGCCCGCTGATCGCCGTGTTGGTGATCACCGGGGCGGTCGTGTCTTCGAGCACGAAGCTGATGACGCCGGATGCGGCGAGGTCCTTGCCGTCCTCGGCGACGACGGCCGTCCCGTTCAGCGGGCTCTGGACGGAGAACGAATAATCGCCATTGGCCAGCACGCCGGTGGCGGTGATGGGGAAGTCGACGATCGTCGGGTCGGTCGCGTTGTCCACGGCGATCGGGGCACCGACGTTGACCGTGACGCCCTTCGGGGCGGAGGTGAACGTCAGGTCGGCGGCGGAGAGGCTCGAGAACACCACCGGCTTGTTGAAGGTGACCTGGATCACGCTCGGGGCGGTGGTGATGGTCGAGCCATTGGCTGGGCTGGTCGTGGAGACTCGCAGGAGATCGACGGCATTGAGCGCATCGACGGCGTTGACCAGGCCGTAGCCACCCTGAGGGTTCCACGTCCCGGGCGTCTGGCCGTTCATCGGCTGGCTCTCGGCCGAGGCGATCAGGCCGGCCCGGATCTCGGCGGGGGTGAGAGTCGGGACCAACTGCTTCATCAGGGCGGCGATGGCCGCCGCGTTCGGCGACGCCGACGAGGTGCCGAAGAAGCTCGGCAGGTCCTGCGAGAGGTTGGTGGGAGTCGAGGGCTCACCCGGTACGAACGGCGGCACGGCACTGGTATTGATGACATTGCCAGGGGAGAAGAACGACGTGTTGCCGCCATCCGGGGCGGTGATGGTCGGGTTATCGACGGTCGTCGCCGCAGTCGCGGTGCCCGTGGGGCTCAGGTCGAAGAGTGCGGGTCCGCACGAGCTATAGGGCTCGGAGGCCAGGGGATTCGCACCCAGGTAAGGTGCCGGCGACCACCAGGGCACGGCGGCGACGCCGATCGTATCGGGGATGGTCTTGTGGCCGTACGAGCTCGGATAGGAGGTCGATCCCGAGCTGCCGAACTCCTGGCTGACCGTCAAGGCGGTGTTCGTGTCGTTGAAGCTGGCGAACTCGATGTGGCCGGGATTCGGCCCGGAGACGACCTGGACCGCGAGGTAATACGAGCCGGCGTCCGGGATGGTGACGAACTGCCAGGGCTCCTGGATCGAGACGTTGTTGTTGTTCTGGGCCGCACCGATGACCACGGCGCCCGTGCTGGCGTCGACGATGTAGACGTCGACGTTCGAAGTCACGAGTCCGGTCGAGCCCGTCGGTTCCTGGGTCTCGAACGGCTGGTCGTAATTGAAGGTCAGGCTCGCGTTGGGGATCGTGGTCGTGATCGGAATCTCGACCGAGCTCCCACCGTTGGGGCTGAAATTCATGTAGGTGCCGGAGGGGAGACCTGTCGGGGAGGCCGTGACCCCTCGGAAGGCCGACAGGTAGCCGTTGGCAGGACCGTCGTTGCCCGCGGCGCTGAAATAGGACACCCCAGAGGCGTTGGCCGTCTCGATGGCCTGCGAGATCACGCCGCTCTGGAACATCGGGTCGTCGGCCCACTCGACGTCGTCCACGATGATATTGGAATTCCCGGTCGTGGCCAGCGCTGTGACGGCCTGGCTCATCGCCAGGTCGTTATTGCCTGCCGTGTCGAATGCCAGGTTGGCCCCGGGCGCGATGTCGTGAATATTCTCCAGCATCGCGCGGCCTTCATCGTCGCTGCCCGACGGGCCGTCGCCCAGGACGTTGACCGGGTTGCTCGCGCTGAGGTCGCCGGTCCCGTACGACTCGGAGAGACCGCCATTGTATTGATTGACGCTGTCCGAGATCACGCCGACGGTAACGCCGGAGCCGGAGACATTGAAATCCGTCTGGGCAACGTCGGAGAACGTCGAGGTCTCCGCTTCGTTGTTGGCCTCGCCCTCGTACGAGTAGATCGGCTTGAGGTTGACCTGGCCGCTCTGCGTCTGCGACATCTCCGCGATCGTCGGCAGGTCGTTGACCGGGGCATAGCCATCGACCAGGGCATACGTCGCGCTGGTGGTCGTGACGTTCATCCCCACGTCGGTGAGCTGGCTGACGAACTGGCTGAAGCTGCCGCCGAGCATCTTGAGCTGGAGGCCAACTTCCCCATTCTGGAATTCGTCATTCGGGAATTCGGATTGGAGAGCCGACGTGTTGCCGTTTGCGTCCACATAGGCCTTATAGACGTCGACCAGGCCGACGCCCAGGTTGGCCATCGGGCCGTTCTGCGCGTCGAACAGATTGGTATCGGTCGGGGTCCAGAGGGGTGCGGACGACTCGCTCACCCCCCCGCTCAACAACCGCCTCTCCTCGAGGGGTTCGAGCCCAACCAGGAAGGCGTGCCGCTTCGCGTTCGACTTGTTGCGGCGCCGATTGGGCCCCTGACTCTGACCGTTCCTCTTGAAGCTACCCATCGACAGACTCCCCGGTTAGCTTGTCGAGCTCTGACCCCGTCGGAACACATATCCAATTAATGTGGCGTCCGAGGGTCGTGGCTCCCACGATCAAGGTGACTCACGAGTATCCGCATCGGTGGCCGCCGTCCCGATGCCAAAGCACCGTGGGTCCGGCGGTCGACCTGTCCACAGCCAGGAATCCTTCAAAACACTCCGTCAGCGTCCTTCCCGTCCTGCGGCGCCGGTGCGGCCCATGTCCTGTCGATCCTTCCCGGCATCACTGGTCCTCGGCATCCGCCTGAGCGGACCGGGCCATCGCGCAACGCCGGGTGAACCTGCACTGATCCCTGTTGAAGTCCGAACGTCACTCCATCTTGGTCTTGCCGCCGGATACCATCCCAGTTCACTCGGGATGACTCCGCGCCTCGCTGGAGTGTCGAGTCGGCTTCATGCACGCATTCAATCATTACGTCGTTGATTCCGTTCGTCAAGCCCCGACTTGAGGGAATTCGGTGGGATGTGAGTCGGTGGGGGAGTCGCGGCGAATTCCGTGTCCGTACGACGCGCGGAAATAGAGTCAGTAGGAGTCTGGCCTCTGGAATCGAGAAGTCAAACGCGACGATCATGGTGCGACTGTTTTCGAAGAAGGGTGACGAGATCGTTGGTCATGGACGTCTTGGTTGCGGGATCATCTCATACGGAAGAGCCATTGCGATCGTGCGCGGCGGAGGAGGTTGCGTCCGCGGCGAGATGCGGAATAATGAATGTCCTGGTCGCGGCGATGTTCGATGTCGGATCGGCCTTCGAGAAAAACGGGAGGAGCCCGGAATTCGGGTGTTGTTCGCATGAGGATCTCGGTCGAACAGCTTTCGGGCCGGTTGATCCCGGCGGTGCCCGTGCCCTTCGCACGGACTGGGGACATCCACATCCCGAGTCTCGAAGGTTACGCCGATTGGATGGCGAGTCAAGCCGTCGGGGGGGTGGCGGTCTGGGCCCATACGGGCCGAGGACTCTGTCTGAGCGAATCGGTCGGTGACAAGGTACTGGCTGCGTGGCGACGGGCATTGCCGGACGGCCGGTTCCTCATCGCAGCGGCCGGGGCTCGACCGGAGCATCGCGAAATACCGGATGTCATCGTTTCCGCCCGCGCGATGGCCCGACGCGCGGCCGATCTGGGTGCCGATGCCATCCTCGTCCACCCGCCCGTCGCCTTCCGTAATCGCGAGGACCGGGAACGACTCATCCTGGATTATCATGCCACGATCGCGGAAGTGGGTCTCCCGCTGATCTTATTCTATCTGTACGAGGACGCCGGGGGCATCGCCTATAGCCCGGAACTGCTCTCGACTTTGCTCCGAACCTCGGAGGTGCTGGGGATCAAGGTCGCCACGCTCGACAGCGTGATGACCTTCCAGGACATCGCACGACTGATCCACGACCAGTCGCCGGACAAGGTCCTGATCACCGGCGAAGACCGGTTCCTCGGCTACAGCCTGATGTGCGGAGCACGCGCCGCGCTGATCGGGATGGGGGCGGCCTGCACCGAATTGCAAGCCGAACTCCTGGATGCCTACTGGCGAGGCGAGCCGGATCGGTTCCTTCGCCTGAACGTCGCCGTCGACGATCTGGCGTGCCATACGTTTCGGGCGCCGATGGAAGGATATATTCAACGGATGCTCTGGTGTCTCGTTCACCAGGGTGTTATCCCGATGGATGCGGCCTTCGACCCGTGGGGACCGCCGCTCGATCCGGCGGAATTCGATCGTATCGGTGACTGTCTGACACGCCTGAGTCGGTACCGATAGCCACAGCCCTCGTCGTCAATCGCCCTCGTGGACAAAACATGACGATCCACCGTCCTCACCTACTGCCACGGACACCGGATGTGACGCCCGACCTGTCCTCCAGGGTCCGATCGGACTACGAACGCTTCTCTGCCCTGGGCTTGCCCGAGGATCTCGATCATTATCTTAGGGAGAATTATGGCCTGGATATGACGGCCTCGTATGCCGGGATCCCGATACGGAATCCGTGGGGCAAGGCATCGGGCCAACTTTCTCTGAACCGCGCGCAGATCGAAGAAGCCGCGGAAGCTCAACTGGGACTTGTCGTACTGAAGACCGTGATCGCACAGGATGCCCAGGGGCACCAATCGATGTCGGCCTGGGCGATCAAGGAATCGCAGATGGTCGCCGAGCCGATCAAGAGCCCGGCGACCGGCGCGGAGGGCTGGACCGTCACCTGGAAGGGGAGGGGATGGTGGCAGTCGTTCGACGATTATCTCGAACTGGTGCGCACCGCCAGCGAGATCGGTCGAGATCGGAACCTGCTCGTCGTGCCGTCGGTCAAGTATCACCTCCCCGGGCCGGATGAGAATACATGGCGGGAATCGGAGTATCGCGAGACGACCCGCGCGCTGCTCGACGCCTATCAATCCGCTGCCGGTCCGGTCGCGATGCCCCTGGAGAAGGATTTCTCGCCAACGCTGGCGGGTTCCGATCGCGCGAGTCGGCGCGTCATGGTCATGGAGTGGCTTCGACGCGTCCCCGGCCTGATCCGTTCGGCCACGAACGGCGACGAGCAAGTCAAGATCGGGCTCAAGCTATTCAATAGCCTGGATGACGACGACTTCCAGCTCGCGATGCTGACCGAAGTCCATTGCGACTTCCGACCCGATTATCTCGTCTATGCCAACCGCCTCTTCGACCCCGATCGCGTCTTCGAGGGACAGCGAGGCGTCGCCTATGGCGGACCCGACCTGAGCGACCGCAACCTGCGGCTCCTGTCCGGCTTGCGCTCTCTCCAGGGAACTGGACAGCTTCGACAGCCGCCGCTGGAAATCAGCGCGACGGGGGACATCTGCTCGGGAAGGATCGCGATGGAATACGCCCTCCGCGGTTGTACCAGCTTCCAGATTCACACCCTCTTCCAGCTCCCGGCGAGCATGTACCGGATGCGTGTTGGCACCCGGGTCCAGAAGGCGCTGCATCGTCTTTACTTCGATCCCGAAGAGGGCTTTATCGTCTGGCTGTTCCATGCCGCGAAGCGACTGGACCTGGCTCGCGACGGTCTCATACGGTTGCTCGATGTCGCGCGCCGCGGGGAAACGTCAGCCCTGACCAGACAGGACCTCGACCCCGCGTCGGTTTAGTTCGGCGACCAGCGTGGGCGTATCAACAAAATGGATCGCCTCCAGGCCGGCGCGACGGGCACCCTCGACATTCTCCGGCATGTCATCGATGAAGATACAAGAATCCGCGGAGGTCCCTGATGCCTCGACGCAGGCCCGGTAGAATTCCCCTGATGGCTTCATGTGGCCGACCTCGTACGAGAGGATCAGTCGGTCGAACCGGTCGAGGGTCGTCGCGAACCGCTGTCGGAAGAAGGTCGCGTGGAGGATATTGGTGTTCGAGCCGAGCAGCAGGGTATAGCCGCTCGCCTTGAGCTGCTCGACTAGCCTCGCGACGGGCTCGTTGATCCAGAAGATGTCCTCCCAGCCGCGGACGAACTCATCATAACCGAGCTGGAGATCGGCGAGTTCCATGACGCGCCCCGCGAAGTCCTCCGGTGAGAGGCGTCCGCTCTCGAATCGGACCAGCAACTCGCCGAATCCCCCTTCCTGGAGGCGCTTCATGAAGGCTGGGCCGGTCAGGCCCAGCCGACGGCCGAATGGCTCGCAGGCCCGGAGATAGTCGAAGAAGCTGACGACATTGCCGAAGTCGAAGATCAAGACGGGCTCTCGCACCGGGCATTCCTTTCGATCGGGATGTACGTGGAAAGATCACGGAACATATCCGCCCCTTACGTTCATCGCAACCGGTCACCGGCGATTGGCGTACTACTCCGCCTCGACCGGTGAGCGGGTGCCGATCGTCGCGTACTCGCGCCAGATCTTGGGATTGATGGAAGTCCGGATCAAAGGCACGGACCCATCGAGGAGGAGGAGGTTGACGCCTCCCACATGTCCGCTCGACGCCCCCACATATGCGGATTGGCCGTCGATCGCGAGACAGGATGGTTGACCCCCTGGTGGGAGGGCGTGATCGTAGAGCGTCGATCGGTATCCGGCCGCGGTCCAGGAGGAACCGGCGTCCCCGCGCCATACGGAGGGGTCGGAGAGCATCGGGCATCCTCCCGAGGGCAGGGGAGTGGGGAGGACCTGGTAATTGATCGGGGCCGCGTGGCCGGCTTGGTTGTCGCCGACCAGCCGCTCGGAGTACGCCGACGTGTAGCCCAGGCCGTCGCGGGCCTCAATCTCGGCCAGGCTGCGTGCGCGGCCAGGGGAGAACGCACCGTTGTCGCCGCCGAGGCCGTCGCCGGTTGCGGCCCGATAACTGATCGGGGCCAGGAAGTTGCCCGACAGAGCATTAGGATCGCTCGCACAGACGAAGCCGCGGACCCGGACCTCGCCAGGGATCTCTCCCGGGCGCGGATCGGGGCGGGTGTTCTTGTCGCGGACCTCGGTCAGGTCGGGAAGCTTCAAAGTTTCCAGCAGGATCTTCAATGGCGAGGGTGATTGCGAGCCGGTCGCTCCATCGGGAGAGCCGAGCGGCCCGACCTCGGGAAGGTGGCCGTTCATCTGGTCATAGAGAACGAGGGCCATTCCGATCTGGGAGAGGTTCTTTCGGCATCCCATGAGCCTCGCCTGCTCCCGTCCACGTGTGGACGCCATCAGGAGGAGCAGTGCGACCGTCCCGACCACGACTAGGAGCACGATCACGTCCACGATCGTGAGCCCGGGGCGAATTCTTCGGCGCTGTCGACGAGTCATGGCCATCCTACTTCCCCGCGCGATCGTGGACATCGAGCAAGGCATCGCCGGTGCCGATATTTCCGGCGGAATCGGTGGCCTTGACCATGAGAACGTGCGTGCCCGGCTTGAGATCGGGGAGGGACAGCGTGATCTGCTCGTGGGACGAATCGAAAAGGCCGTCGTCCGGGAAAATCGGCGTCCAGGGACCTCCGTCCACCGCGTACTCGGCCTTCACCAGTCGGGTCAATTCGTCCGTGAGGATCAAGGAGGCGCCTCGCCCCTTCGACGCGAGCCGAACGCGCGGCGGGTCGTGATCGACGAGGAACGTGAGGCTCTCGCGCTCTCGAGTCAGGGCCTGGTCGGGACTGTTCGAGGGGCGGTCGCTGGCGACCAGCTTGATGCGATAGGATCCCGACGGGAATGCCGTGGTATCCCACCCGAAAGTCTTCTCAGTGATCGGGTCCTCGTTGAGTCGGATCCAATCGGGCCAGCCGTCCTTCCGCACGTAAATCGCGAAGTTGAGGTCGTCGTCGTTGGGATCGCTGGCATCCCATCGGACGTTGAGGCGTGCCTGGCGGACGGCACCATCCGCGGCGCTGACGTCCGGGACGTCCAGGCGGGCGATCTCGGGGGCGAGGTTGGACGTCCGGAAACTGAGCGAGACCGACCGGAGTTCCGGGGTGTGGCGGGGGTCGGTCGTGGCCAGCTTGACGCGATACTGGACGAATCGGCCGAAGGGTGAGGCGACCTTGGCCGAGGCCGGGTCGGTCTGCTCGGCGGACCAGGCCGACCAGGTTTCATCGGGCTCGCCGACGTTCCCCGTGCGGGCCTGGACGGTCACGGATGTTCCTGGAGGCTGCACAGCCCGCCAGCTCATCGAGCCGAACCGGCTCACGAGTTTGGTGTCATGGACTTCGGAGACCAGATTTCCCACCGGAGCGAACTGCGACGAGAGGCGTAGTACCGAACCGGGATCCCCCGTACCGATCAGGATGCCGCCCCCGGGCTCGGCCTGGAGGGAGAGGATCTGCCCGTGATCGAGCTTGGCGACCGGCGCGGTCTCCTCGCCTCGGTCCCGGATCTCATAGAGCTGACCCTCCGGTCCCGTGCCGACCCAGAGGTGGTCGTTGTTCCAGGCCAGGGCATGGATGAGCGCCTTGACTCGCAGGACCTCGCGGGGGACTCCGTCGGCATCGAGCCGGTAGACGGCGTTCTCGCCTGGGGATATCGGCCGGGGTGCGGCCGATCCACCCTGGGGCGGTCGCGCTGATGGTCGGCTCGGGGGCGTGGCTGGACCGCCCTGAAACGCGGCGACGGCCCGCGACACATCCTCGCCACCCCTCCCGAAGGCTCGATCGGCTCCAGGGTCATTCGGGAAACTCGATGAGTCCGCTCGCGACAGAAACAGCGAGCTTCTCGTTCCCCCCGAGCCGGGGGTCTCTGCCGCGGTTCCCGCGTAGAGCGTTCCGTCGGCGGCCACGAGCAGAGTCCGGATCTCAGACTGTGGTGCGTCGAAGAGGATCGTGGCCTTGCCGTCCGGTCCCACGCGGTAGATCAGCCCTTCGCCGTCGCTCCCCGCGTAGACCGATCCGTCAGGCCCGAGGGCCACGCAGAGCAGATGGTTGGCCTTGCTGTCATACAGCAGCGACCATCGGCCTTGCTGAGACCGCTTCCACAATTGACCGTTCGGACCCGTGGCCGCGAAGACGTTGCCCTGAGCGTCGGTGGCCAGGTCCCAGATATACTGGACCTTCGGATCGGGACGAGACGCCGGATGCTTGGGGTCGTCCAGCCTGACGACCTGACCGGTTGGACCTGTCCCCGCGAACTGGGAACCGTCGGGGCAGACGATGAGGGAGAGCACCTGCGAGTCATTGGAGTCGTAGGCCAGGGTCCACGGGGCATCGGGCTTCGGCTCGCGACGGAAGACCTGTCCCGAATCGCCGGTGGCCGCGAGCAAGACACCCTCGCGGGTCCGAGCCAGGTCCCAGACGCGCCCACAGGCCAATGATCCGACCGGTGCGACCGCATGGCCCAGGCGGACGCGACCATTGTCGGAGATGACCACCCCCTCCCGATGGCACTTCGCAAACGCCGAGTGGCCTTCATGACGCCAGGTCTCCACCTTGGCCCAGGCCGGGCTGGGCCCCCTCGTCGCGGCGAACATACCGATCCCCACCGCGACAGCTTTCAGGAAGACGTTCCATTGCGGACGGAACCGCGTGGTAGACCCTCGATGGCGCATGTCGATCCTCGTCGTCCTCGGGACAGGGCCGGTTGGCACGAAAGTCCGGCCGGCGAGCCGGCGTGTCCACCCGGCCCGATCACCTCACGGATACAACGATACCGACAGCCCCGCGTCCTTGGCCACCGTAAATCGTAGCGTCTGCGAGCCCTCGACGACCCAGGACGTCGGGGTCACCTTGACCATGTCGGATCGGATGGGAGAGATCGGGGCCTCTCGCCGGGAGGCGAAGACCGCCCGGACGCTGCCGGGCAGGTTGGGCAGCGACTCTCCGTGGATCGAGACTCCGCGCTCCATCGAGGGCACGTGGAAGTAGACCGCCGTACGCTTGGGCTCGGTCTGGGTCCGGAGGGAACGGATCAATCCCGAGAGGTCACGCGGCTCGAGCAAGGCCGGCTCGTTGCGGAACCGACGACGGACGCTGTTACTGGCGTCGCAGAAGATCGCCTCGTGCGGCCCTTCCGCGAAATCGGCCGGTATCGGCAGAGTGACCTCAATGGTCTCCCGCTCGCCCTTGTGCGGCTTCAATGTGACGAACGCCTTGAGGTCGTGCCCCGGCTCGACCGTGTCCGAGAGCAATCGGACCGACTCGATGACCGCTGCCTTACGTCCGGGCTCGATCTGGACGTCGCAGTCGATCGACTCGATCCGGACCGGCCCCATCGTGTTGCGGACCAGGATGCTCGCGATCGATCCCAGCGGGCTGAAGAGGGCTGAGGGTCCCATCGGTCCGGTGTATCGCGCACCACTGAAGGTATCCGAGAGCGTGATCGGCTCCCGGTCCTTCAATCGGACCGTGGCGTTGAGGTGGGCCGTCAGCTCGTCGGGCAGGTTGCCCTCGGTGTCGACGGCATTCGTCAGGACCGACATGATCAAGGACGGCAGGAGCTGAGGTTCGCGCACGATCCGGACCTTGTACGTCTGGGAGTCCGAATAGCGGCTGGTCTTCACGCGGACGCTCATCGGCATCATGTCGGGGACGGCCCCGACCCGGCCGGCGACGCTCGTGCTGACGTCGGTATCGATAACCCCGACGATCTTCAGCGGCGAGCCCATCTTCATGCTGACGCTCGCACGTGGGTACACCGTGTGGATGTACCCGGTCATCATGGGCAGCTCGCAGGATCCGAGGCTGAGCATGGGATGACCGAACCCGTAGACGCGGTCACCCTCCACGTGGGTGACCGTGCCGATCCCCGACAGGTCGAAATCGCCGAGCACCAGGCCGATGCTCAACGGGGCGCCCGGGACCAGCGGGCGGTTTCCCTCCTCGCGGATGACCCGCTCCGGCGCCGCACCGCCGGACATCGGCGCCATGCCGATCGGACGTAGACGCTCGCTTAGCAGATTCAGGGCCCTGGGGCTGAAGCCCGATGCCGCAAGTGGTGTCACGATGGGCGTCATGCCCGCGGGCGCCCCGCCCGAGAGGGGTATCGGCATCGAGGAACTCCCGGCATCGGGTCCCGCTCCCGAGAGGCCCTCGATCCAGGGTGAGACCGGCATGGATGCCGCATGGAACCGGCCGGATGAGCGGTCTTTCGCTTCCGCGGTGATCCGACGATCGTTCGAGCGCACATACTGGATCATCTGGGAGAATGGGGTCACGCCGGCGATCGGGTCCTTGGCGAACTCCCAGGCGAACGCCACGGCACCCAGTAACTTGCCGTCGATGTAGATCGGGCTCCCGCTCATGCCCTGAATGATCCCGGCGTGTTCCAGGTTGCAGCCGGTCAGACGGCAGAGCACCATGTCCCGACCGGGGCTGACGTCGCGCATCACCCCGAGGACCTCGGCGCCGAACTCCTCGAGCTTGGTGCCGACCATGACCGTCTTGCCCACGCCCTTCATCCCCGGACGAACGTCCTTCACATCCCAGTAAGACTTCGGATCGGGCTCGCCGGCCCTCGCGCAGACGACCGAACCCAGCGCGACGATGGTCATGGCCAACGTGGCGAACAGTCCTCTCCGATAGTCGGATGAAGGGCTCATCGATCGATTCTCCCTGGAACGGAGTGGAACTTAAGAAGATTGGACCAGGAAGAGAACTAGAATGGGAGGGAGTGGGGTAGACCTTCTCATCGACGGGACGATGACTTGCGGCGTAACTCGTAACCTTCAGCCGCGAAGGATGTTACTCCGGACCAAGTCGATCCACACCGAAAAATCCGTTCCATCCTGGATCACCTCAACTAATACTATAGCACGCCTAGCATCGAGTCAACGAATACTTCGCGGCGTGTTCATCGCCCTCTCATCGAATGGAACTCCCGGAGCTTCGTGGATCAGCTCGCGTGACCGTTGCGATCGGTATCGACCTTCCGGAAGGTCTCGCGGAGGATATCGAGTCGTTCGCGGGCCATGGACTGCCGTTGCCAGTGGGCATATCGCCGCGTGGCGATCCAGTCGAAGAGGGCGAGCCCGAGAAGCGTGACCAGCAGCACGATGACCCCGAGCCATATCGACAGGAAACGGGGGTTCGCGTGGTCGCCTATCGCGGTTTCCACCCAGGAACCGGCGATGATCCGCCGCGCCTGTCGGACGTCGTTATCGACCGGAAACCGCGAAACCAACGGCGGGATGCGGGAACCGACGTAGATCCCCGCGGCGATCATCAACATCAGCAGGACGCCGGCGCCCCGTCGCCAATCCTGCCGTAAGAAGTATCTTCGCTCGGCATCGACCAGTCCGGCATCGCGGCCGCGCCATTGCGACCACTGGTGCAGCCCCAGCAAGATCGCGATCCCGCCGATGGCGACGGATAGCGCCAGACTGGTCAAGGCCAGGTTGTTCGCCATCGGCATGGATGCAGCTCCGCTGGGCGGTGCGATGCAGCGGTTGGCCTTGACTTCGTCCTGGGACTCGCTCCAGGCTTTCGAGGCATGGAGTCCTTCAATATTGGTCCATACAGGTGAGTTGTTTCTCGATGCGATCGGCGCGGCGAGCGATCTCGATGAGGGCGTGTCGCAGGTCCTCGGGATTGACCGTGTCCCGGAGGAGTGTGCGCGACATGACGAACATCGGCGTGTCGAGGACGTTATGGACCGAGATGCTCCCATACGTCAGGTTGGAGTTCAGCCTCAGGGCATACTCGAAATAGGCCGGGTCCGCGGGGCCGCAGACCGAGAAAACGGACAGTAGACGCTCCTGGTTCTTCCCGTCGCTGGCCTCGATGACCACTTCCTGGAGGCGATTGCCGGGCAGAGAAAGGATGAGCCGGAACGTGTCTCCATACCCCTGGATGAAGCAGTCGAGGCCCTCGGCGCTCTCGCGGACGAGGCTCTCGGTATCGCGGAGCCTGTGGACGGCCACCTGGAGCGCCTCGGCCAGTTCTGCGGAGCTGGCGAAACGTTCGTCGGGCAACTTGGCGAGGCATCGCGTCAGGATTTCGGCCAGATCGTCGGTGACCGTCGGCACGAACTCGCGGATATCGGCGACGGGTCGGTTGCGATGGAGCCGGATCAGCTTGCCGACGCTGTCGGCCACCAGCGGCAGGCGACCCGAGAGGCTGTAGAAGAGGAGCACCCCGACCGCGTAGATGTCGGAACTGGTGCTGGCCGGTGTGCCCTGGAAGAGTTCGGGCGCCATGAACGTCGGCGTGCCGGCCAGCGGGTGCCCCCCCTGCGCCAGGTCTTCGAGTCGCCGG
>JBKQHM010000772.1:0-2574 GCA_052148775.1 Isosphaeraceae bacterium
ATCAGCTTTCTTCCTTCTACACCGAATCGTACGGGTTCGTCGACGATCGTGCGTCGAGATCCTTCGGGGCCTGGCAGCGTAGGCCTCCGTGATGAGTGGCTCGAGCTCGCGGACGGTTACGGAGGGCAGGTTTACAAGAACCGCGGGAAACCCGTAATCGTGCGGTTTAGTGAAGCACGTTCGCGGGTTCAAGGCGAGTATACGGTCCTTCTCCGCGAGGCTCGCGACCCGGACTGCAATGACATCCGGCTGCGGCACGCGGGCCTTCTTCGGCTCGATGCGCTCCGACCACGCCCACACGAATTTCTCCAGTTTCCCCTTGTCGCGAACGGAAAAGGCGAAGTGTTCCGGTGCCTCTTCGGTCTCGGGCATCGGCAGGGCAATGCGGCGAACGTCAGCCTGAGCTGCCATTGGAGTCCCCTTCGGTCCAGCCTGTCTCACCTGTCAGCGGAATGCTCCCCGACGCCAATCCTTGGCGGTCCGTGCAACCGGTCCGTTGCGAGATTGCGGACCGGTGAGCTCGTCTATCCGGCCCAGAGTCGGCGAGGACGGCAGCGAGGACCCGAGCGACATCCACAACAGCAACCGGAGAGGCCTTGCGGTCGAGCCACGACTCAATACTCCCCGACGACCTCGCTACCGTTGCGGGTGGCGAGGGCCTGGTACACACCGACCTTCGCGCCATTCTTGACGAAATAGATGCCGTTGGCGTCCACGTCGAGGCTGGTCGGGTCGCCCGTCGTCGGGTCGAGAGGCCAGCTGTCGATGGAATCCTTGAGGAAATGGACCGAGCCGTCGGCGAAGGCGAAATTGCAACCGTTGGGGTGAAAACTGGACGCGGTCAGGAGGAAGATCGTGGGGTTGGCGCCGATGATTGGCCCGGCGCCGCTCTGCGAGCTATCCGAGAGCTTGGTCTGCGGGTTCATCGGCCACTGTGCCGTGAACATCACGCGTGACACCCCCGCCCACCAGTGCCAGGTGGCCTGCACCGAAGGCGCAAGCAGGCCGTGCCCGCGTTCGCCGAGGGCGATCGTATTGCTCGTGCCATCCGTGATGTCGGCGATCTTGCGGTTACTCTGGAGAAAGATCAGGCCGTTGTTGCTGGCGTTGATATCCTGCCAGTTGGAGCCGTTCGGTGTCGTCTGCACGAACCAGTCGCCGGTGCAGGCGGCGTAGCTGGAGAACTGGATCTTCACCGGGTCGGGATAACTGGCCGCCTCCCAGGAGAAGAACACCGCCCCGGCCGGTACGATGGCCGCCTCGCTGACCGCCGGGTCGCTGGGGCACCACAAGCTACTGATCCCGGTGGCGTGTGCCGTCAGGTTCGACAAGTTCCCCCATGTCATCAGTATATTGTACGCGTTATAGGTCGACTGCTGCTCGAAGAAAGGAAGGACCGAGATCAACCAGCCGTTGCCGTTGGTCGTGTAGTCGGGCAGCGTATAAGCCGGAGAGATGAACCCGCCCATGGGAAAGCCTTCATGGGTCGTGTGGTAGTTGTTCAACGCCAGGGCGAGCTGCTTGAGGTTGCTAACGCAAGCCATCCGCCTGGATGCCTCCCGCGCGGCCTGAACCGCGGGTAAGAGCAGGGCTATCAAGACGGCGATGATCGCGATGACCACCAGGATTTCGATCAGGGTAAATCCGGCACGTCGGCGGGGCGATGTCGAGTTAGGTTGCATCGTAGAAACACTCCTCATACATTGAGAACAAGCAGATGGATCGAGTGAATCAGGGCCGTTCGCCCGGGGAGCTGGTCCGCTCAGCCGGGAATGTACGTTGGGGGCGCCTTCCGCGGCGGAGCCGGCCGAGACGCCGGACGATGGGCGCCAGGCTTCGGCTTGGGTGGTGCACCGACTGCCTTCGCGCCCGCGCCGGCGGGGAGATCGACGCTCCCCACGCCGCTTGGACCGCAACCTGAAACCGACCAAAGCAGCAGGCTCAATCCGAACAACCAGCCCAGATTGCACCGGCCGCCGGTCGTCCGCGTTTTCTCTCGTGTCATGTCCGATACTCCCCAAACCCGGTCCGAGAGAGGAATTCGTTCGCCCCTTGGTTCCGAACTTTCCAGTTCAAAGCGATCCTTCGGGTTCTCATCACGCGAGGTGACATTCCAGGGCCAGCACGCCGATCGTCGATAGAGACCCGGCAGTCCGGAAGCACACACGCGGCGGACTGTACGCTTGCAAGCCGCTGGGGTCACCGCTATCCTTGGGATACTGATCCAGATCCCTTACCCCTTCTGGCACCGAAACCTATAAGCGCGGTAAAAAAGTGAGGCTTGTAAATCCAAGGGATGCCGTTCTCGGGACTCGTCGGAGAATCCGCCATCGACCCCGGCCACTCTGCCGATGGCGCCCCGCGCCCTCTCATTTGCCTGGAGTCGGCTCTCGGAGGGCAACGCCGCCCGGATGACATCCCGATGCTCGGAGTTCTTTGGCCTGTTCCCGTTGAGCTCGCCGCGCCGAGAACACTTCAGACCGACGACGACAGTTGACCGACGACGACAGTTAAGAGGGCGTCGTTGGGGCAGGACAACCTAGCCTGGATTCCCATGGAGGGGAAACCGGCTAA
>JBKQHM010000773.1:0-10986 GCA_052148775.1 Isosphaeraceae bacterium
GATACTGATTTGACACGCGAGCCTGAGATGGTACAGGCGTACCGGGACACTTGGGAACTGGGCATCCACTCATATCTGACATATCTGCGTGATCGATTAATCGCGGCGAGGGAGTTGCTATCGCCTACAGGAAGCGTCTTTCTTCAGATGGGCGATGAGAATGTCCATCTTGCAAGAAGCGTTCTTGACGAGGTATTCGGAAAGGAAAACTGCTGCTCATTGATTAGTTACGTCAAGACAACGACGACCACGGGACGCCTACTACCAAATACAGCCGACTATATCCTCTGGTATGCCAAAGATATCGAAAGAGTGAAATTTCGGCAACTCTTTGATGAAAAGGTAGTCGGCGGAGAAGCAGCCGGAAATTATACACTTGTCGAGCTTCCTGACGGTTCACGTCGGCCAATGAACCGCGAGGAGCGGGAGAATCCGGAGAAGCTGTCCATCGGTAGCCGTCCATACAGAATCGACAATCTGACATCTCCGCGAATTCGAGAGGCCAGGACGGGCTACTTCCCCATCGAATTCAATGGGCGCAAATATCTCCCCTTGAAAGGTGAATGGAAGACGAACGCGGAGGGGATCGAGAGACTGAGGGCCGCGAGGCGGCTCGCTGCTACTGGAAATGGTCTATACTATGTCCGATATATTGACGATTTTCCGGCCTTTCCCCTCAACAACTCTTGGGCTGATACCGTAGTCGCCGGGTTCGCTTCCGACAAGCTCTATGTGGTCGAGACGAACCCGAAGGCGATCAGGCGTTGCATGTTGATGACCACCGACCCCGGCGACCTCGTGCTCGACCCAACTTGCGGCAGCGGCACGACGGCATACGTCGCCGAGCAATGGGGCCGGCGGTGGATCACGATCGACACGAGCCGCGTGCCACTCGCGTTGGCCCGTCAGCGTCTCTTGACAGCGACGTTCTCATACTACCAGCTCGCCGACGAGAGGCGCGGCCCGGCGGGAGGGTTTGTCTACAAGCGAAAGCAGAACAACCGGGGTGAGGAGGTCGGCGGGATCGTGCCGCACGTCACGCTCAAGTCGATCGCCAATAACGAGCCGCCGGCCGAGGAGGTGTTGGTCGACCGGCCCGAGGTCGAGTCGGGCATCACGCGGGTGACGGGTCCGTTCAGCGTCGAGGGGACGATCCCGCCGCCGGTCGAGATGCGGGACCAGCCTGTCGGGACCGTCGATGCGGATGCCACGTTCGCCGACCGCATGCTCGAAGTGCTCCGCAAGAGCCCGGTGTTGCGGCTGGACGGGAACCGATCGGTGACGCTCAAGAACGTCCGGCCGCCGGCGAAGTCGCTGACGATCTCGGCCGAGGCGATCCAGTCCGGTGAGGAGGAGCGGCCGGTCGCGTTCGTGTTCGGACCCGAGAACGGAGCGATCAGCGAGACCCTCGTGTCGCAGGCGATCCGCGAGGCCCACATGAAAGGTTACGCCCACCTCTACGCCATCGGCTTCGCGATCCAGCCCAACGCGCGCAACCTGGTCGAAATCGCCGCCGAACACTATGACTTGCCCGCGACCTACGTTCAGGCCACTCCGGACCTGCTCATGGGCGACCTGCTCAAGAACCTGCGATCGAGCCAGATCTTCAGCGTCTGCGGCCTGCCCGAGGTCGCGGTCCGGCCGGCCGGGGACGGTCGATACGAGGTCGAGCTGATCGGCCTGGACGTCTTCGACCCGATCACGATGGAGGTCGACAACAGGCGGGGCGACGACGTCCCGGCGTGGTTCCTCGACACGAATTACAATGGGCTTTGCTTCCACGTCTGCCAGGCGTTCTTCCCGCGCACCTCGGCCTGGGATAACCTCAAGAAGGCATTGAAGGGGACATACGACGATGCCGTCTGGGACCACCTGGCGGGCACGACGAGCGCGCCGTTCGAACCGGGCGAGCACCGCCAAGTCGCGGTGAAGGTGATCGATGACCGGGGGAATGAGTTACTGGTGGTCAAGCCGTTAGCGTAGAATCCCCAGGCCGATACGATGGTCCGTCGAAAAGAGGGACGTTATTCGTTTCGAGGGTAGATTGCCATGAACACAATCCCGATCGCCATCGATCCGGAGCGAATCGCCGACTTTTGCCGCCGGCACCATATGCAGCGGCTGAGCCTTTTTGGGTCGGTCCTCCGCGACGACTTCGGCCCGGAAAGTGACGTGGACGTGCTGGTCGAGTTCGAACAGGGGCATACGCCGGGGTGGGACTTCTTCGTGATGCAGGACGAGTTGACCGCGATCATCGGACGCGAAGTCGATCTCAACACTCCCCAATGTCTCAGCAAGTATTTCCGGGACCAGGTCCAAATGGAGGCGCTTCCGATCTATGTCCAGACACGATGAGGCAACCTATCTGAAGCAGATGAGGGACTACGCGACCGAAGCCGTACAGTTCAGCCAGGGACGTGTCCGTGCGGATCTCGATACCGACCGCATGCTCATGCTTGCGATCTGCCGTTTGCTGGAGATGCTTGGCGAGGCCGCCTGCCAGCTCCCGCAGGGTTTCCGCGACGGCACTTCCCAGATCCCGTGGCAAGCGATCATCGGTCTGCGGCATCGCCTGGTCCATGCCTACGATCAGCTCAACCTGGATATCATCTGGACCACGGTGACAAGCGACCTTCCTCCGCTGATCGTCACACTCGAGACCCTATTGAATCCACCGACGCCATGAGCAGCTACGAGGTCCCCCAGCCGATCCTGAACTCTCCCTTCGACATGCCCGCCCAGCACTGGCACATCGTCGAGGGTGAGCCGCCGGAGCGACGCCAGGAGCGGAGGAAGGCGATGTACTTCTACCGTGATCCCAAGGCCAAGGACGCGCAGGGGCAGGTCGGCGGCATCCCGACCGAGATGGAGCTGGTGAATCGGATACGCGAGCGGGTCGACGCGTGGCGGGAAGCCGACTATCCCGGCGTGACGCGAACGACCCTGGAGCTGCTCCAGTGGTGGAAACGCGACGGCCGCGACCGACGGCTGTTCTTCGCCCAGCGCGAAGCGGCCGAGACGGTCGTCTTCCTCACCGAGGCCCGCGCCGACTTCCGGCAGGGGATCGTCGTACCTCGGGATGAGCCCAGCGATGCCGAGAAGGGCGAAGGCTATGCCGGGTTCGTCCGCTATGCCTGCAAGATGGCCACGGGCTCGGGCAAGACGACCGTGATGGGGATGCTGGCGGCCTGGAGTATCCTGAACAAGATCAACGACCGCTCCGATGCCCGTTTCTCCGACGTGGTCCTGATCGTCTGCCCGAACGTCACGATCCGCGACCGACTCCGCGAGCTGGATCCGGAGGGGGGCGAGGCCAGCCTTTACCGGACCCGGGACCTTGTCCCCTCGCACCTGATGCCGATGCTCTCCCAGGGCAAGGTGATCGTGACCAACTGGCACGTCTTCGAACCCCAGGCGGTCAACACCGGCGGGATCAGTGCCAAGGTCAGTAAGGCGGGGGTGGTCCAGGAGACGCGGGAGTGGATCGCCGTCGGGGCCAGGACGACCACGGCGCGAGGGTCTCGGTACATGACCCCGTCGGCCCTGGACGCGGCGGTTGCCTCGGGCGAGGTCGTCGTGCTCAAGGAGGACCGGGACGATGCCGGGAACCTGAAGAAAGTGCTGGTGCAATCGGAGCGGCGGGTCGAGAGCGACACGGCGCTGGTCAACCGCATCCTCGGCCGCGCGGTGGGCGGCAAGCAGAATATCCTGTTGATGAACGACGAGGCCCACCATGCCTACCGGATCAAGCGGGAGGAATCGACGGAGGACGAGACGCCGTTGCTGGAGGACGAGTTCGAGGATGAGGAAGAGGCCGAGGACTTCGCGAAGGAGGCGACGGTCTGGGTCGACGGGCTGGACCGGGTCCAGAAGCTCCGGGGAATCAACGTCTGCGTGGACCTGTCGGCCACGCCGTACTTCCTGGGCCGGGTAGGCCAGGAGACGAACCGGCCGTTCCCGTGGGTGGTGAGCGACTTCGGGCTGATCGACGCGATTGAGTCGGGCCTGGTGAAGATCCCCCAGCTCGCCGTGCGCGACACGACCGGCGCGGCGATCCCGGGGTATTTCAACATCTGGCAGTGGATCCTGCCCAAGCTGACCCCCGCCGAGCGCGGGGGCAAGCGGGCCAATCCCAAGCCCGAGGCGATCCTGAAGTGGGCGCACACGCCGATCGCCATGCTGGGCGGGCTCTGGGAGTCGACGATCGCGGAGTGGTCGCGGGGCAACGAGCCGCGGCCGCCGGTGTTCATCCTGGTTTGCAAGAACACGGCGATCGGCAAGCTGGTCTACGAGTGGCTGGCGGAAGACAAGGCCCCGGCCGGCATCCCGCCCGTGAAGGTCGATGCCTTCCGGAACCGCGACGGGGTGGCGAACACGATCCGGGTGGATTCGAAGAAGGTCCACGAGACCGACACCGGCGCGGCCAAGAGCGACGAGACGCGATGGATGCGCTTCACGCTCGACACGGTGGGCAAGGCCGACTGGCCGAGGGATCGCCAGGGGCGGCCGATCTATCCCGACGGCTTCGAGGAGCTCGCCGGGAAGCTGGACAGACCGCTCCACCCGCCGGGCCGCGACGTGCGCTGCATCGTGAGCGTGGGGATGCTGACCGAGGGCTGGGACTGCAACACCGTCACGCACATCGTCGGCCTGCGGCCGTTCATGTCGCAACTGCTCTGCGAGCAGGTCGTTGGCCGGGGCCTGCGCCGGGCCAGCTACGAGGTGGACGACGAGACCGGCCTGCTGCGCGAGGAGGTGGCCAAGGTCTTCGGCGTGCCGTTCGCGGTGATCCCGTTCAAGGCGAATCCCCAGGGCCCGCCTCCTCCGCGGAAGGAGCGGCGGCACGTCTACGCCGTCGCGGCGAAGGCGGCCTTCGAGATCCGCTTTCCCCGGGTTGAGAAGTACACGACGGCCATCCGCAACCGGGTCGCGGTGGACTGGGACACGGTGCCGAAACTGATCATCGACCCGGGGTTTATCGCGCCCGAGGTCTTGATGAAGGGGCTGAGCGTCACCAACCAGGGGCGTCCTTCACTCAGCGGTCCGGGGCGATCGGACGATGCGACGCTCGCCGAGTTCCGTGCCCGGCGCCGGTTGCAGGAGCTGGTCTTCGACTTTGCCCGGGCGCTGACCCGCGAGTACGTCGGCCAGGCGCGGTGCGACGTGCCGGCCCACGTACTCTTCCCGCAGTTGGTGCCGATCTGCGAGCGGTACGTCCGCGAGCGGGTCGTGGTGTACAAGCCGGGCGATCGGAAGGACCTGTTTTGCAGCCCGTATTTCGGCTGGGTCGTGGAACGGCTCGGCGAGGCGATCCGTCCCGACACGGCGCAGGGCGAGGCCCCCGAAGTGCCCCTGTACGAGACGGGCCGAGGTCCGGGCCGCACGGCCGACGTGGATTTCTGGACGTCGAAGGACGTGCGTGACGTCGTGAAGTCGCACCTCAACTACGTGGTGGCCGACACCAGGGCCTGGGAACAGCAGGCCGCGTATTATCTCGACACGCACGATCGGGTGGACGCCTTCGTCAAGAATCAGGGGCTCAATTTCGCGATCCCCTATATGCACAACGGCCAGGGTCACGAATACCTGCCGGATTTCCTCGTCCGGCTCAAGACCGCCCTGCCCCGTCACCTCATCCTGGAGACCAAGGGCTTCGACCCGTTGGAAGAAGTGAAGCGGGCCGCCGCCGAGCGCTGGGTCGCGGCCGTGAACGCCGACGGCACGTATGGTCAGTGGTGCTACGCCGTAGCCAGGAAGATGACCGAGGTCAACGCGATCATCGAGGCGGCGTGTGCTCGCGCGTAAGGTGTGCAGAGCTGGTAAAACGGCAGGAATGCTTTCCGGACAGGACGATTAACCGAGCCTGTACTTCGCGGGTGAGTATGAACCATGAAGATCAACACGATTCTGAGCCAGATCGATCTGGGCAGCATGGCGCTGCCCGAGTTCCAGCGCGGTTATGTCTGGAACCGGGACCAGGTTCGCGACTTGATGTTCTCCCTCTACCGCAAGCATCCCGTCGGCAGTCTGTTGGTCTGGTCTACCAAGACTGAGATCGCAGATACCCGTGGGGATGCGCCGCCCGCGCCCGGAGTGGTCAAGCTTCTGCTGGACGGACAGCAACGGATCACGTCCCTTTACGGTATCATCAGTGGGCGGCCACCGCGCTTTTTCGATGGAAACGCCCAGGCATTTACCGGGCTGTACTTCCACCTGGACGATGAAGCGTTTGAGTTCTATTCGCCACTCAAGATGAAGGATGACCCGCTCTGGATCAACGTCACGGTGCTGATGCAGCAGGGTGTTGGACCGGCCATCACGCGGCTGATGGCCCGTCCCGAGACCGGGCCTAAACTGAATCATTACGTCAACCGCCTGGCCGCGATCGATGCCGTCAAGGAAATTGACTTGCACATCGAAGAGGTCAGCGGTGAGGACAAGACGGTCGACGTGGTCGTCGACATCTTCAACCGGGTGAACAGCGGAGGAACCAAGCTCTCGAAGGGGGACCTGGCCTTGGCCAAGATCTGTGCGGAGTGGCCCGAAGCGCGGAGCGAGATGAAGAAGCGGCTCGAGAAGTGGCGTCGGGCCGGTTTCCAGTTCAAGCTCGATTGGCTGCTGCGAACGATCAACGCCGTCGTCACGGGCGAGGCTCTGTTCTCCGCTCTCAAGGATGTGGATACACGCGTCTTTCAGGACGGCCTGCTCAAGGCCGAGAAGTCGATCGACACCCTCTTGAACTTGATCGCTGCCCGGCTCGGCCTGGACCACGACCTCGTACTGGGCAGTCGGTATTCATTTCCATTGCTCGCGCGTTTGTTGGTCCAGCAGGGCGGCCAGCTTTCGAACGCCCGCGAGCGCGATAAGATCCTCTTCTGGTATGTGCACACCTTCCTCTGGGGACGCTACTCCGGTTCCACCGAGACCGTGCTGAACCAGGACCTGGATGCCATCGAGAGCACCGACCTGGCTCTGGATCGGCTGATCGAGGGTCTGCGCCAGAATCGTGGAGACCTCCGGCTGCACCCTGACGACTTCGCGGGTTGGAGCCGAAGTGCGCGATTCTATCCGCTTCTTTACATGATGACCCGCGTCTGCAAGTCGAAGGACTGGGGGACCGGCGTCGAGCTCTCGGCGTACTTGCTCGGCCATCTCAACCGTTTGCAGATCCACCATATCTTCCCCAAGGCACTCTTGTACAAGCAGGGCTATCGCAAGGCCGAGGTCAATGCCATCGCCAACTTCACGTTTCTCACCCAGGAGTCAAACCTCGATATCTCAAACCGCAGCCCGGCCGAATACCTGGAGGGTTACGCGGTGAGGTTTCCCGGGGCCGTCGAGTCGCACTGGATCCCGATGGATCGTCGGCTTTGGAGGGTCGAGAACTATGCGGAATTCCTCGTCGAGCGACGCAAGCTGCTCGCAACAGCGGGAAACCAATTCCTTGATAGCCTCTTGCTGGGTCCAGCACCAGAGCTTCCCGCGTCCATCTCCATACTGGAACGGGAGAGCCCCGCGATTCCGGGCGGTGTCGCCGGTGAGGATGAAGAGCGTTTACTCCAGGAGTGCAATACCTGGGTCATTGCTCAGGGCCTGCCCCCTGGGGAATTCATGTTCGAGTTGACCGATTCGGAGACGGGGGAACCACTGGCAGTCCTGGATCTCGCCTGGCCTAATGGGCTCCAGGAGGGTTTCAGCCAACCGGTCTCGCTCCTGATCGATGAGGGCCGGGAGACTGAGGAGGCCGCCAACCGGGCCGGTTATCGTTACTTCACCGACCTCGAGGCATTCCGTTCGTATGTGGAAAGGGAGATCCTTGCGTTGATGCCGGTCGGCGGTTGATGGCAAAAGACCTTGAAGGCACTCAAGCGGACATACGACGATGCCGTCTGGGACCACCTGGCGGGCACGACGAGCGAGCCGTTCGAACCGGGCGAGCACCGTCAGGTCGCGGTCAAGGTGATCGATGACCGGGGGAATGAGTTGCTGGTCGTGAAGAGTCTATCGCCATGAAGCAGGTTACTCTTTCTCGACTTCTCACGGGCGGTCTGGAGACGATCATCCGGAATGGCAACCCGTGGTGGCGGGGCGAGGCCGTCGCCAATTCACCCACGTTTCGGCGCTGGGCGTTCGAGCCCGTGCACAAACGCGTGATTGGCGGCCTGGCGCCGGCAGTCGTCCTGCGCGGTCCTCGCCAGATTGGCAAGACGACCTTATTGAACCAGGTCGTCGATCAGTTGATCACCGACGGAGTCGATCCTCGCCGGTTGTTCCGGCTTCAGTTCGATGATCTGGCGGACTTGAGCAAGCTGAGAACGCCGATCGTCGAACTGGTCGGATGGTACGCTCGGGAGGTGCTCGGCCAGACATTGAACCAAGCCGCCGTGGACGGTCGCGCCCCCTACCTGTTCCTCGACGAGGTTCAGAACCTTCGCGAGTGGGCCCCTCAGCTCAAACACCTGGTGGACCTGGGGCATGTGCGAGCGCTGGTCACGGGAAGCTCGTCGTTGCGGATCGCCGCGGGTCGAGACAGCTTGGCGGGTCGGATCCAGACGATCGAGATGGGGCCACTGCTCCTGCGCGAGATCGCCGCGTTGCGCGGCTTTGGGGAGGTGCCGCGGCTTCTGCCCGTCAATGGCCTCGGTGCTCTCAAGGACAAAGCCTTCTGGCAAGCGTTACGGCAACACGGCGAGACTCATCGGGAAATCCGCGATCGCGCGTTCGCCGCGTTCGCCGACCGCGGCGCGTACCCCGTGGCCCAGATCCGGACGGACATCCCCTGGAGCGAGCTCGCCGATTTCCTCAACGAGACGGTGATCCGTCGCGCGATCAGCCATGACCTGCGTATGGGTTCGCGCGGCCAGCGGCGCGACGAGCATTTGTTGGAAGAAGTCTTTCGGCTGGCCTGCCGCTACATCGGTCAGTCGCCGTCTCAGGCGTTGTACCTCGACGAGATCAAGCGGGCGTTGAATTCGGATGTCGGCTGGCAGCGCATCCTGACTTACCTCAAGTTCCTGGACGGGACCCTCTTGATCCGGCTGATCGAGCCGATGGAGCTGCGTCTGAAGAAGCGTCGCGGGGCGTCGAAGCTCTGTTTGTGCGACCCCATGCTTCGCGCGTCGTGGTTGCAAGAGGTGGTCCCGCTGGATCCCGACGGGCTCGCGGCGTCGCCACACCTCTACGACCTGGCCGGTCGCATCGCCGAGAGCGTGACCGGCTACTTCTTCCGTTCTCTCTTCGGCCTCGATGTCGCGCACTTTCCGGAGCGCGATGCCGAGCCGGAGGTCGATTTCGTGCTCACTGTGGGAGAACAGCGCATCCCAATCGAGGTGAAGTACCGCCGTCGGATCGAGTACCGCGATACGATCGGATTGAGGTCGTTCATCGAAAAGGTCCACTATCACGCCCCCTTCGGCGTACTGGTGACGATGCTCGATGAACCTGCGACCGACGACCCTCGGATCGTCTCTATCCCGCTGTCGACCTTGCTTCTGATGCGATAGGAGCGATCGGCATGAGCAGCTATGAGGGCCCCCAGCCGATCTTGAATTCTCCCTTCGATATGCCCGCCCAACACTGGCACATCGTCGAGGGCGAGCCGCCGGAGCGTCGCCAGGAGCGGCGGAGGGCGGTGTACTTCTACCGCGATCCCAAGGCCAAGGACGCGCAGGGGCAGGTCGGCGGCATCTCGACCGAGATGGAGTTGGTCAACTGGGTCCGCGAGCGGGTCGACGCGTGGCGGGAGGCCGGCTATCCCGGCGTGACGCGAACGACCCTGGAGCTGCTCCAGTGGTGGACGCGCGACCGCCGCGACCGCCGGCTGTTCTTCGCCCAGCGCGAAGCGGCTGAGTCGGTCGTCTTCCTCACCGAGGCCCGCGCCGACTTCCGGCAGGGGATCGTCGTACCCCGCGACGAGCCCAGCGATGCCGAGAAGGGCGAGGGCTACGCCGGTTTCGTGCTACGCCTGCAAGATGGCCACGGGCTCGGGCAAGACGACTGTGATGGGGATGTTGGCGGCCTGGAGCATCTCAACATATCCCGTGGCGGCGCGCCGCGATCTCACGTTAGTCTGGAATGACAGTGCCGATCAAGTGGTCGACTGCGTTGTTGAACCCTTTGCTGATCGAGTCGCCGAGATTGGCGTATTTGTGTTGATACGCCCGCGCACGGGCCAACCGGCTTGCGATCGAGAGCGGATTCGGCGAAGAGCCCCTCGCCTTGAACTGGGCGAAGAGCCGGCCGTCGGGCTGACCATCGCCGGTCGATTGGAGGGCTTGCCCCGAGGTGTCGGTGATCGTCGACGCCGATTCACCGTCGGAGGAGTAGGGGTTATTGACCTCGAACAAAACCCCCCTGCTTGCGCGCTTGAGCGTCACGGGCTGAGCCAGAATCAGAGTGACCGCATCCTGGCCTGGGTTGTAGACCGCGGCGCTCACGGTGCCGTCCCCCGCATCCCGGGTCTGGGGGGACACATCATAATTCTTCAGGTCCTGAGCCGTGGCGGGGTCCAGCGGCTTGGAGAAGGTCATGACCAGGCCCGTGACCGTGTTGCCGTCACGAAGCAGGTGCGACTCTTCCAGCATCGGTGGTGCGACGGCCAACATCGATGGTGCGACGGTCTTCACCGGTGGTGCGACGGTCGTCGACGTGGTTGCGGCGGTCGTCGACGTGGTTGCGACGGTCGTCACCGGTGTTGCGATGGCGGCCTGCTGGGCAGCCGCGCCGTGGGTGAGCCCGCTCAACAACGCCCGTCCCTCGAGGAACTCGAAGCCTTGCGGGCCCGCCCGATCGGGACGGACGATTCTGCGGGCCTTGATCATGCGAATCACCCGACCGGGGGAGGATGGGCGCATACTGAGCACAAGCGGGATAATCGGCAAAATCGAACTGCGACTTGACTCTCGTTTCGTCTACCGTCCCTGGGATTGGAAAAGATCGAGGAACTGGCCGTTACTGAGCGTTGCATAGAAAACTCAACAGAGCCGG
>JBKQHM010000774.1:0-8571 GCA_052148775.1 Isosphaeraceae bacterium
CCCCCGCTGATCTGGACGACCCCTACCGCGGCGTTGAGGAGGAAGGCCGCGGCGATACTCCCCCAGACCCAGTAGAGCCGGTTGAGCCGATCGACGTGATGAGAGACCGTCCAGAAGATTCCCAGGCATACCGCCGCGCCCACGAGCCATCGCAACGTCGCCGCCCTGTCCAGAGTGGCCGGCGATCGGACCGAGGCCGGAGGCGGTAACTTCGCATCGGGGTCGTCGGCGAGGACCAACCGCGACCAGGTCCCCGTGGCATAGACCTCATGGGCCACGGGCGAGATCCGTCCCGCCAGCCCGGCCGGGAGGGGCAGCAACTGCACCATGCCCAGCAAGAGGACCAGGATCCCCAGGAACGTGAGCGGACTCTTCAGGAGCGGCATCCTGCCCTGGAGCAGGACCTGCACCAGCCGGAGGACCACCATCGCGAATGTCATCGCGACGACCGCCGGCGGGAACCACCACACCGCCCCCCCGAAAGCCAGTACGCTACCAAGCACCAGCAACACGAGGGTGGCGGCCAGCAGCCGGTCTGTCGCCTTCATGATCTTCTGACGCAGGTCCATCAGGGCTACTCCTGGGGTGTTCGCGACTTGACCGAGGGCGGATTCAGCCGCGCCCGGCGAACGAAAGAGCCCCCTCGGCAACGGAAGCCGCCTCGAATCGTCCGCCACCGACCGTTTCGTCGCCGTAACCGTAACTCGACCAGTTCTGGAGGTCCTCGGTCAACCCGTTGAACACAACCCCCGCGATCGCCACGTGCGACTGCTCGAGCATCGCCTTGGCGCGGTGGAGGGTCATCAGGTGATGCGAGCCGGAGCGGACGACCAGCATCGAGGCGTCGACGATCCGGCCGAGGAACCGGCAATCGGCGAGCCCGAGCACCGCCGGGCCGTCCAGGATGACCCGGTCGTAATGATGCGAGAGGGCCAGCAGGAATTGCCGGAGCTCCAGCGTCCCCAGGATCTCGATCGGCGTCTCTCGCGTGTCGCCGGTCGGGATGAAGTCGAGGTTCGGGATGCGGGTGTGCCGGAGGGTGCGCTGCCACGGGATCTCGCCGCGAAGGACGTCCACGACCCCCGGAGCGGCCTGCCAGTCCTCATCCTCGATGAAGACTTCCGCGAGGGTCGGCCGGCGGAAATCGATATCCAGCAGCAAGGTCCGCTCGCCGGCCAGCGCGCAGGTGGCGGCGAGATTCAACGCCGTGGTGCTCTTCCCCTCGCCCGCCTTGGCGCTGGTGACGAGGAGCGTCACGATCGGCCCCATACGATCGGCGATTCCCAGCAGGCTGGCCCGGATGTTGCGATAGGCGTCGGAGGCGAGCGACTCCGCCGCGCCGGGCGTCCAGAGGTGCCGCCCGCGCTGCGTCAGCGCGGTCCGGCGGATCCGCGGCACGACGCCGAGCAGCGGCAAGGTCAGCCCGTGGCTCGCATGCTCGGGCACCTTCACCGAATGGTCGATGTGCTCGAGCAGGCAGACGAGGCCGATCCCCAGACCGAAGCTCATCACCAGCGAGATGGCGATCAACATCGGCCTGTTCGGTCTGGTCGGCGTCGTCGGCTCGACGAGGCTCCCGGGGATCTTGATGAAATCGGGCTGTGTCACCGAATTGGAGAGGATGCCGAATTCGGTCAGGCTCGCCTTCATGTCGCTGACCCGCTTGGCCTTGTCGCGACGCTCCTCCATCATCGTCAGGATTCGTTGGTGGGCCGGGTGCGTCTCCTGCATCTTTTTGAGGAGGTCTCGTTGCAAGTCCTTGTCGGCGTCGAGCTCCTTCTGGTACTGCTCGAGGATCAAACCGGTGGGATTCGGGGCCGCCTTCGCGCCGATCGACCGGAGATCATCGATCTCGTCGAGCACCTCCGAGAGGTGATCGGAGTAGGCCATCACGGCGGAATCGTTGTTGTAATTCCTGATGACCTTCCTGAAGTGCTCGAGAGTCTTGACACCCTTCCGCTTCTCCCGTTCGAGTTCCGCGAGCCGGGCCGACCGCGACGCAGACTCGCCGCTCATGTCGATCCGGGGGAACTGGTCGGCGATCATCATCTGCTGCGAGAGCTCGCCCAACCGCAATTGTTTCTGGGTCATGATCGTCCCGAGATTGACATATTGCTCCTCAATGATGCTCTTGCCGCCCGGCCCGATCGTGCTGTTGAACTTCAGGGCATCGGAGATGGCGACATCGAGCTGTTTCAGCTCCCCCTCGAGCTCGCGCTGGTTGTCTTTGGCATAGTCCCTCGTGGCCTCCGTCTTCTCGCCGTTCTCCGTCTTTGCATCTTTCTGGAAATAGCGGAGGAGCGTCTCGAGGAGCTTCTTGGTCCGCGCGGCGTCGCTCCCCTCGAGGGTGACGATGTAGATGTTCCCGTTCTTCTGGACCGGCGTGTAGGTCAGGGTGCGAAAGAGCTCCGCGGCGGGGTCTTCGTACTGGCTGACCTCCGGCCAGATCGCCGAATCTCGGACGACGCGCTCGAGCAGCCGGCTGCTCTTGAGCTGGGCGGCGCGGTTGGGAATGTAACGATCACCGCTAGCGGGATCGCGCCGGCCGATGTCTCGCGAGACGAGTGCGGTGAGGGCGGGGTCGTACTCGGGCGGATTGATCTCGATCTCGGCCTTGATCAGGTAGACCGGCGCCATCCGCAGGATGTAGATGCAGGCGACGATCGAGAGGGGCATGGCGATGGCCAGCACAACCCAGACCCGGCGTCTCAGGGCATTGAGGTAATTCGAGGGTGTCTTGACGATGGCCGGGTTGACGGCCAGGGGCGCCGCGGCGCGCAGGTGGCTCGGGGCGGCGGAATGGGGGGAATAGCTCTGGATTTCGTCCATGATCGCCTCCGTGACGCGTTCGTGGGATCATCGCCGTGCGGGGGAATGACGGCCCGCCAGGGGGTCGACCGCAGGTCGCGGCGTCGTAGGAGTCGCGAGGCCCGCGGCCCGCGCCGCCAGGACCCGGGCTTTCAGTCGACCCAGGATCGGGCTCACCCATCCGAGCCCCCTCTCGACGAGGACTCCGACCGTCGCGCTGACCCTCTCTCGCTCGGGCCGATCTCGGCATTCGTCGCCCGTCGCGAGCTCCGGCTCGTGCCGTACCTTGTCGGTTTCCGCCTCCTGCAACCGCTCAAGCCGCTCGTCCAGGGCCTGGCCCAGGCGCTGCATGTAGCGGAACACAATGTCGGCCGCGAGGGGCTCTTCGGCACCCAGGCCCAGGCTCAACGAGATCCAGGCACCGCGGCCACCGGAGAGTCGAAAGACCGCCGAGGGTCGCGACAACGGTTCGTCCTCGACGAGCGGCTCGGCCCAGTCGGGCGGCCCCGACGATCCGGCGGGCAGGCATTCGATCCGGACCTGCTCGCAGCCAAGGCCATAACCGGCCTGTTCCACGATCTCGCATGCGGACGATGCGGTCGGGCATAGCTCGATCCGCTGGATCGCCTCCCAGGTCAGCTTGGCCGCCTTCCGCTCCTGACGTCGCCGGGTGAGACGGTCCTGGAAGTCATCGCAGAGGTTCGTCAGCTCATCCCGGCGGCTGGTCACCACCAGCAGGAAGGCCAGACAGCCAAAGATCCCCAGGATGAGCGTCAGGTACTCGTTGCGCCGGGCGACGCCCAGCATCACCACGCCGCACAGGAATGCGGAGAAACAGTAGAGCATCAGCGCGGCCTGCCGAGGGTTCAGCCCCAGACCGATCAGCAGGTGATGGACGTGCCGTCGATCGGCCGCGCTCAGCGGCAGGTTTCGCACCCATCGCCGGAAGATGGCCATCGCCGTGTCGGAGATCGGCAGTCCCATCGCGACGATCGGAAACAGGATCGAGATCGCCGATGGGCCTTCCATCGAACCCTGAACGCCGATCACGCCGATGAGCAGGCCGATCAGCATACTCCCGCTATCGCCCAGGAAGATGCAGGCGGGGTGCCAGTTATAGAGCAGGAAGCCCGCAAGGCTCCCGGCCAGCGCGACAGAGAGGACCGCCGCCTCGAAATTCTCGTTGTGGATCGCGACCAGGGTGAGCGTCCCGCTCACCAGCAGCCCCACGCCGGACGCCAGCCCATCCATGCCGTCGATGAGGTTCCAGATGTTCATGCAGCCCAGGAACCAGAACAGGGTGACCAGCAGGCTGGGCAGGGCGAGATCGACGGGGAACCCCAGGAAACCGAACCGGACCGCCGGGAAGCCCAGGTCGAGACTCAGGTTCAGGACCTCGATCGAATGGATTCGGATTCCCCCGAGGCAGAGGATCAGGACCGCGAGCGCCTGGCCTAGCAGCTTCACCCTCGGGCCGATCGAACGCGTGTCGTCGATGAAGCCGACCAGGAGTATGACCAGCGAGGCGAACAGCAAGGCCCAGTGATCCCGGATCTGGAAGCCGCCGACGGCCCGCAATCCCATCGATTCGTCGAGATGCGTCAGGAGCGTTGCGGCTGCCACGCCGAATCCCAGGGCCAGCCCGCCCAGACGGGGTATGGCGCCCTGATGGATCCGCCGGAAGTGATCCGGGCGGTCGACCGCGCCGACGCGCGTCGCAACCCAGGTGACCAGCGGGGTCGCCAGCACGCACCCCAGCATCGCGAAGGCGAAGATCGTCAGGTAGACATTGGAGATCATCATGGATCCGATCATCTCCCGGAGAATCGATCGAAAGCAATCAACCGTGGGAAGGACCCCTGATCCCCGCGCATCGCCCGACAGCGAGGGTCGAGCGACCCCGTTGTGTGCGGGCGCGAGGCCAGGGTGCGATGTCGCGACGGGCGCCACCGCAACGGCTTACACTCGGATAGGCCGGATCGGCTTCCCTCGTCGAGGGTTCGACGTCGTCCGGCGGGTAGCTTCTCGATTCCCCGAGCGAATCGTTCGCCGAGGGACGACTCTCGGTCATCGTAGGAATTCGAGCCCAGGTCGGCTCGCCCCTGTAGAGCCCGGCTTGTCCGCCAGAGCCGCACGGGCCAGGTGTGAAACGTGGTGCAATCAGTCGCAAGGAGAAAGGCGCATACCACGATAGTGCTCGTCTTCCGTGACTCGTGCGGGTGCGGCCCGTTGCTGAGCATCCGTCTCAGGCGGGGGGCATCAGGGTCGCCGCAGTATCCCTTCTCGCTCCATTCCGGTCAAGGCGGATTCTCCGGGCATTATCGACTGATCGACGTCCCGGCCCCCGAGCCGGGAGCGAGCGCCCACCGATACGATCGTCAGACTGAAATCCCCTCCCGAACGAAGGTTCGGGCGAGAATCCGATCGCGCCGCGACGAGATAAGACCCTCGCGCCTGACCCACTCGGACGACGCCGAGTCGGGCCCTTCACTGGGAAAGGACTTTCCCCGCGCCTCGCCAGCCCGTGGCGACGGCCGAGATGAGATGGCCGAGCTTCGGGTATTCCGGCTCGATATCAACCGGCAAATCGTGTGCGCGCAGGGTTTCCGAGGTGGTTGGGCCGATCGACCCGACGACGGTGCGATCCCCGAATGCACGACGTAGCTCGGCCTCGCGCGCTTCGTGCGAAGCGACTTGAAGCAGGTGTTCCACTTGCTGGGCCGACGTGAATAAGGCGACGTCCACCCGTCCTTGAGCGATCTCGTCGATGGCCAACCGCAGTGGACCGAGATCCTCGGGCAAGGCCCATCGGTAGACCGGTACTCGGGCAACGGTTGCCCCTCGCTGCTCCAGCCCCTCGACCAGTTCGATGTTCGGCTTGCCGAACTCCTGGACAGCGACACACAGGCCGGCGACCGGCAATTGATCGTCGAGCAGAGCGAGTGTCTCATGCCAGGTGTTGGGCGTCGGCACTTGCAGGTCCACCCGCGCCTTCAATTCTCGCAAGGCCGCCAATGGCTTGGGCCCCCGCGCAACGACACGGGTTCGCGACAATGCCTCGATCCAGCTCTCACGCGGCAACCGGGACTCGATCACCTGGGCAAGGAACCGGACACCGACTCCGGTCTCGAAGATGACCACGTCGAATCCCCCGGCCATCAACCGCTCGGCAAAGGCGGCCACTTCGGGATTATCTCCCAGTGGGATCTCTCGCAACGCGGGGGCAGGGAGCGGATCGCCGCCCTGCTTGGCGATCATGTCGGCCATCGGTCCCGCCATCCGGGCCTCGAAGAACACCACGCGGGCGCCGGACAGCGAAGAGGATTCGGAGGGGCTCGTCATCACTCGGTCACCTTATCGTCGTCGGTCATGCACGGCCCGCGATCGCGTTCTGTCGACATGCCGGACTACCTGTTGAAGATACCCCACCATGCGGGACTCGCAAAGCCTCCTCCTCCATCGATTCGGGGATAGGATCAGCCGCAGGAAACGGCACACCCCGTGACACAGGCGTTCTCTTCGACCCAGATGGGACCGTCGAGACCCTCTTCGGGTGGGAGCGCCAGAAATACGGCGTCCATCTCGACCTTGACCGGGAAGACCCGTACCTTGTAATTCTCCCCGCTAAGGCAAGCCCCCGACTCGAGCGAGAACGTCTTCTTGTGCAGCGGGCAGGCGACTTTCGGGACCCCCTGCTGATCGCCGAGGATTCCCTGTGCCAGCACCATCTCCCGCTTGTGCGGGCAGAGGTTTTCGCTGGCGTACCACTCGTCTCGGCTGGCGAACCGGAAGACGGCGATCTGAGACCGGCCGTACTTGACGGCTCGACCGCCCTCGAGAGGAAAGTCGCCGACGCGTCCAACCCGCACCCAGTGAGACTTCCCGGATTCGGGCGCCACATCGCGCACCGGGACGAGCGGTCGCGTGACCTGTTCGAGGGGGACGAAGTCCGCCGGCCAGTCGGCCGGACGCCGCTGGCCCCGCTCGGTCACGAACTCGACACCCGGCTCCGCCAGGTCGGTGTTGGCGAACTGCTGGAAGAACCGCCGCTTCTCGGGGTCGTTGACGACCGCCTTCCATTCGCACTCATAAGTGTCGACGAGCGACTGCAACTGCCGCTCCAGCTCGTCGGCGATGCCGAGCCGGTCGTCGATGATGACTTCCCTGAGGGCGTCGATTCCCCCTTCCATCTTTTCCAGCCAGGCGGACGTCCGGGTGAGGCGGTCGGCCGTCTGGATGTAGTACATCAGGAACCGGTCGATATACTTCAGGGCGGTCTCCTCGTCGAGGTCGGCGGCGAGCAGGTCGGCGTGACGGGGATGGGCGCCGCCGTTCCCGCAGACAGAGAGGTTCCAGCCCTTTTCGGTCGCGATCAGGCCGAAGTCCTTGCTCTGTGCCTCGGCACACTCCCGGATGCAGCCGGACACCGCCGCCTTGAGCTTGTGCGGCGCCCGGATGCCTCGGTAGCGCATCTCGACACGGACGGCGAAACCCACGGCGTCCTGAACCCCGTAGCGGCACCAGGTCGAACCGACGCAGCTCTTGACGGTGCGAACCGCCTTGCCATAGGCATGCCCGCTCTCGAATCCGGCGCCGACCAGGTCGGCCCAGATGTCGGGCAGGAGATGGACCGGCGCACCGAACATGTCGATGCGCTGGCCGCCGGTGATCTTGGTGTAGAGACCATACTTGCGGGCGATCTCGCCCAGCACGATCAGCTTCTCGGGCGTGATCTCACCGCCGGGGACCCGGGGCACGACGGAGTACAACCCGCCGCGCTGGATGTTGGCGAGGAACCGGTCGTTCGTATCCTGGAGCGTGGCGTGCACCGGTGCCAGGACGTTTTCGTTCCAGAGACTGGCGAGGATGGACGCCACGGCCGGCTTGCAAAGCTCGCAGCCATGGCCCTTCCCGTGTTCGGCAAGCAGGGCGTCGAACGTCTTGATCCGCTTGATCTTGACGATCTCGAACAGCTCCTGGCGGCTATGGGGGAAGTGTTCACAAAGGTGGTTGTTGACCTTCTTGCCGATCGCCTTGAGCTCGGCCTTGACCAGGTCGGCGACCTGGGGCAGGCAACCTCCGCAGCCGGTGCCGGCCTTGGTGCACGTCTTGACCTCCGCGACCGTGGTGTACCCCTTCGAGCGGACGGCGTCGCGGATCTGCCCCTCGGTGATATTGTTGCACGAGCAGACCTGGGCGTCCGCACCGGCGCCACAGGCCGCTTCGCCGTTTCGATCGCCGCGCAGGCTCGTCAACAGCTCGCGAGGGGACACCGGCAGGGGCTGACCGCTCTTGAACTGCCCGACGAGGGCGCCGTATTCGGATGAGTCGCCCACCAGGACCCCGCCGATCAAGTGGGTGCCGGTCGCGTTGAACACCAGCTTCTTGTAAACCCCGGCAAAGGGATCTTCGTACGTGAGCGATCGGGCGCTGACACGCTCGGCCAGGATATCGCCGAAACTGGCGACCTCGACGCCCATGAGCTTGAGCTTGGTGGACAAGTCGAAGCCGGTGAAGACGCGCTGGCTCCCGGTCAGGTTCGCCGCGACGACATCCGCCATCTCGTAGCCGGGGGCGACCAGGCCGTAGATCATGCCGCGATGCCAGGCGACCTCGCCGATTGCCATGATGTCCGGATCGCTGGATTGCAAGAAGTCATCGACGACGACACCCCCACGCGGACCAACCTCCAGGCCACAGTCCCGGGCCAGCTCATCCCGCGGGCAGATCCCCGCCGAAATGACCACCATGTCGACAGGCAAG
>JBKQHM010000775.1:0-2827 GCA_052148775.1 Isosphaeraceae bacterium
ACCAAGGGCTGCACCACCTGGACGATGGTCGTCGAAGACGGGGGGAAGACCTACAACGTCGTCATCTACGGGAGCACGACGCTCCTCTCCGGGGTGCGGCTGATGGGTAACCCCAGATATACGGAGATGGCCGAGGACTTCGCGAAGACCTTCCGCGTGCTGAAGTCGCTCCCCTGCGACGTCTTCCTCGGGCCGCACGGCGCGCAGTTCGGCCTCGCGGAGAAGGCGGGCCGGCTCAGAGCGGGCGAGAGTCCGAACCCGTTCATCGACCCGGCAGGATACCGGAAGTTCGTCGCACGATCCGAGGAAATCTTCCTGAGGCAGTGGGATCGGGAGCGGCGCGCGGGCACATCCCGGCGCAAACCCGAGAATCCTTGATCGATTTCGCCCGCCCCGATCGACCCACTGTCCGATGTGGATCAGGAAAGGAAAGGATATCGATGGAAACGATCAATGTCTCCGCGGGCACGCCGCCGATGCCGGGCAAGTCGGTCGTGCTGGTGCCGTATTACTCGGCCGTCGAGAAGGAATGCGACGAGGGCCTGCGCGCGCTGGGCCGGGCCGGGTTACAGGTCCGGCGCGCGTCGTTCTCGGCCATCGATCTCCTGCGATCCGTGATGCTGACCCAGGCCCTGCGCGACGGCTTCGACAGCTTCCTCTTCATCGACGCCGACATCGGCTTCAATCCCCCGGACGCGCTCCGGCTCCTGGCCCGGCCCGAGCCGGCGGTGGCCGGCATCTACATGAAGAAGAACGCGCGCGATTACTCCGGCGTGTTCGCCGCGGGGGTCGACCGGGTCGTCTTCGGCCCCGGTGCGCCGGGACTCTATCCGATGCTCTACGCGTCGACCGGATTCCTGCGCATCCGCGCCGAGGTGCTGCATCGGATGATCGACGAGCTGGAATTGCCCCTCTGCCACTGGGGGGCCGTCAAGGATATCTATCCGTTCTTCCTCCCCCTGTGCGTGCCCGACGGCCGCGGCGGGACGCGCTACCTCACCGAGGACTACAGCTTCTGCCATCGCCTCCACCAGATCGGCGTCACCCCGATGGCTGACACGACGATCAAGCTTTACCACTTCGGGAAGTACGGATTCAGTTTTGAGGACCTCGCTCCGAGGCAGAATGTCGTCAACTGTACGATGGACATCGAATATGCCGAAGGGGAGGATCGGCCCTGAGGGTCATGAGAGATTCGTTGATTCGGACCCGATTGTGATAACGGTTCTGGCCAAGTCCTCAGACGGAATCGCGGTGTTCGTTCCGGACTCGATTCTCGGGACTCTTTCGCAGTCGACTCAAGCGACCAGCGAGCGGGTCTCGAGGATTTTCAGGCACAGCGATCGCATCGTCGCCAGCTCATGTTTGAACTCACGGTAGGCGAGCTCGCTGGGCAGGGCGTCGAAGAGGTCGGGCAATTGTACCCCGTGACTCATGATGCGGTCGGGTAAGCCTTTCCGAAAGTGCTTTCGAACGAACAAACAGTTATCCGCGTGAAAGATCGATCGGACGGCATCCGAGGCGCTGATCAATCCCTGATCAAGTTCCTCGATCACGCCCACAATGAGGCGGGCGAAGAGTTTCAACTCTTCGGCACGATCCTCGCCTGCCGCCGCCAGTAGTGCTTCGAGTTGCATATTCGGTCTTCACGATTCTGTGGAAAGAGGGAAGAACTTGACGTCCGCCACCTGGCCCGATTCATGTTCGAAATAGTGGATCTCGCCGGAATTCCCCTTCTTGATGACCTTCTGCCATTTTCCCGAGAGCAGCCCTTTGAGGTAAAGATGGAGTCGAGCATTCCGCACAGGATACTTGATGGTTCCGCCTTTGATCGGCAACCATCCCGTCGGGACCGATCCCGACGCCTGAACGTTCGGATAAAGATTGAGCGGCATCGGAGTAAAGTCCGGACTTTGGAGCTTGATCGACCGAAACCTCCGCCACGGCTTATCGAGCGGCCGGCTCGGCGACGCTGCTGGTCAGTTGATCGCCCAGGTAATCCAGCTTCGGGATGACCGCATCGGCCGACCGCCGACCGCTCCGAGCGAGGGCCGTGCCCTCGGTCTGGGCTTCCTGCACGATCTCCGACAGGGTCGTGAACAGGCCGTCGGGGATGTAGATCTTGACGGTATTGGTCTCCTGGTCCTCGACCTGCTGGGCCGTTTCGAGGCCCTGCTCGACCTCGCTGGCATGCGCCCCGCCCAGGTTGAGGATATGCCGGTCCCGACGAATGGCGGTGTTGATGGCATCGGCCTGCTGCCGGCCCTTCATGGTGCCGAGCTCGGCGGTCAGTTGATCGATCGCGACGGCCGTCCGGCCCGCGAGCCGTGCGCCGGCCGCCTCGACCTCTCGGTAGGAGTCGCCGAGCGATTCGAGCGTCGTGGCCTGGATCGCCACGACTTGCTGATACGCCGCGCCGAGTTCTTGCGGCGTGGGGTGAGCCCCGGTCGGTTTGGGGGCGATGGGCACCGGATTGGTCGGTGAGGCGTCGGCGAGCAGGAGCCGGCCTTCGAGGGTCTCGAGGACCGGTCCGATCGACCGCTCGCGCCGATTGCAACGAAGGCGCGGCCGACGAAGGAGCCCGGAGGACTTCAGTTTTCCACGGACCTCAGATCGAGCGGCCATGGGATCGGCTCCTTCCCTTCAGGCACGCGAAGACGCGACGACGAGACTCGCCAGCCTGTACTCTATCACACCCCAGAACCAACCGCGGGCTCTGGGATGGACGATTGATCGGCGAGAGAGGTCCGACTAAGTAGGTCGCAGTAAGTTCTTTGACAATCGGACTCTCATCGAGGCCTTCGCCGAGACCACAAAGCCGAAAAAC
>JBKQHM010000776.1:0-24584 GCA_052148775.1 Isosphaeraceae bacterium
TTCTGATCCAACCTCAACCCGTCTGACAGACCTTAAGTGGCCCAAAGCCAAAATCACGAGTCAAGACGAGCTTATTTTCAGGGAGTTCCCTAGAATCAGTCTAAGAGCGACGGCGCTCCGAGTGCGCGCAGGTTCTTCTCCACGTCAAAAGTTCATCCCGGACTCGGGCCAACCGGCGGACTCGATACCATGCAAACTGCGCGAACGAACCCAGGATTGATGTTGTCATCATCGCTGCGCCACCCCATCGGGCCAATCACCAAACCTGGAACTGCGCGAACGGACCCAGGCTTCCCATGACCTTCATGAATGCAACCACCCTCAGAATCGATGCCGACAAGATACAGCGATGTGCAAAATCGCGCGAACGAACCCAAGCTTCATGCATTCTTCACAATTTCCGCCAATAGGATGGATGCAGGTAAAAGCCAATCGTGAAGCAAGACTGCGCGAACGAACCCAATTCTCACATGATGCTCCTCATCGAAGCCAATAGGATGGATGCAAACGAACGCCCCCAGGAAGCAAAATCGCGCGAACGAACCCAAGCTTCACACCACCTTCAGAATCGTCCGGGATTCTCGACTCGCCGCGGAGACCCGCGATTTGAGCCTGGTGAACCCCTTCACCTCGGAGTCGTGTCGGCATTGGCATCGGGCTTCGTATTGCGGTAGGCTGAGCGGACGAGAGACGTTAAGGCGCGCAAGGATCGGTAGCGGATCAGCGCTTCGATCAGCAAGTGGATGAACGGGATAGGGAGTGTCGGTGATGGTTCAGATCAAGCTGCCGGACGGTTCGGTCAAGGAGTATCACGAGGGGGTCAGCCCGCGCGAGATCGCTACGGGGATCGGCAAGCGGCTGGCCGAGGCCGCCGTCGCGGCGACGGCCGGGGGTAAGGTCGTCGACCTCGACCGGCCGCTGGAAGACGGGAAAGATACCCCCATCGAGCTGAAGATCCTGACCCCCAAAGACCGCGAGTCCCTCGACGTCCTGCGCCACTCGACGGCCCACATCATGGCCCGCGCCATCATGCGGCTGTTTCCGGGCGTGCGACTCGCCTTCGGACCGACGACCGCCAACGGCTATTACTACGACATCGATATCCCCGACCGAAGCCTCTCCGAGGACGACTTCCCCGCCATCGAGGCCGAGATGGCGCGGATCACCAAGGACGCCGAGCCGTTCGAACGCTTCACCCTGCCCGTCCCCGAGGCCCGGCAGTTCGTCGCCGACCTCGGTCAGACCTACAAGGTCGAGCACATCGACGACGAGCTGCATCAGTACGGCGTCCTGAGCTTCTACCGGCAGGGCGAGTTCGTCGACCTCTGTCGAGGCCCCCACATCCCCCACGCCGGCAAGGTCGGGGCATTCAAGCTCCTCTCCATCGCCGGGGCCTACTGGAAAGGCCACACCGATCGCAAGATGCTCCAGCGCGTCTACGGCACCGCATTCTTCGACAAGAAAGATCTCGACGCCCACGTCGCGCAGGTCGAGGAGGCGAAGAAACGCGATCACCGGCGGCTCGGCCGCGACCTGAACCTCTTCACGATCTCCCACCTGGTCGGCCCCGGCTTGATCCTCTGGATGCCCAAGGGGGCCGTCATCCGCGGTATCCTCGAGAACTTCATCAAGGACGAGCTGGTGCGAAGGGGCTATCAGCCGGTCTATACCCCGCATATCGGCAAGATCGAGCTCTACCAGACCAGCGGCCATTATCCGTATTACAAGGACTCGCAGTTCCCCACTCTCAAGATGCCGGCCGACTCCGCCGCCAAGGAACTCCTCGACGGGCTCGTCACCGGCAACCTGGATGACGCCGCCCAGCGCGTCCTGCTGGCGAAGGCCGGGATCCCCGAGCGCCTGCCCGCTCACGGGGTCACGGCCGAGGGGCACCCCGAGACCGGCTCAACCCGTTCGTACTTCGAAATGCCCAAGGCCGAGCGGATCGGCTACCTGGAGCAGACGTGCGACTATGAGGAATACCTCCTCAAGCCGATGAACTGCCCGCACCATATCCAGATCTACGCAGCGCAGCCGAGGAGCTACCGCGAGTTACCATTGCGGCTCGCCGAATTCGGCACGGTGTACCGATATGAGCAGTCGGGCGAGCTCTCGGGGCTCACCCGCGTCCGCGGCTTTACCCAGGACGACGCCCACCTGTTCTGTACCCACGAGCAAGTGCGCGGCGAGTTTCGATCGACGATGGAGATGACCCAGTTCTTCCTCAATTCCTGCTTGGGGTTGTCCGACTACCGCGTGCGGCTCTCCAAGAGTGATCCGACCGACCCCAAGTATCAGGGTGCGGCCGGCGACATCTGGCGACGCGCCGAGGACGATATCCGATCGGTCCTCGACGAGATGGGCCTGCCCTACGACGAGGCCCCGGGCGAGGCGGCGTTCTACGGACCCAAGGCCGATTTCATCGTCCGGGACTGCATCGGCCGGCAGTGGCAGCTCGGCACCGTCCAGCTCGACTACGTCCTGCCCGAGCGATTCGACCTCCATTACGTCGGCCCGGACAACCAGCCGCACCGCCCCGTCATGATCCACCGCGCACCACTGGGGAGCATGGAGCGGTTCATGGGCATCCTGATCGAGCACTTCGCCGGCGCGTTCCCGCTCTGGCTGGCGCCGGAACAGGTCCGCGTCTTGCCGATCTCCGACAAGGTCGCCGAGTATGCCCAGCAGATCCTCGGCCGGCTCCGCGATGCTGGCTTCCGCGCCACCGCCGACCTCCGGCCCGAGAAGGTCGGGGCCAAGATCCGCGACGCCCAGATCGAGAAGATCCCGGTCATGCTGGTCGTCGGCGCCAAGGAAGCCGAGAGTCAAGCGGTCTCCTACCGCGACCGACAGACCGGCGACCTGGGCGCCATGCCGATCGACGAGGCCCTGACCCGGCTCAAGGCCGAGGTCGAGAGCCGGCAAGGCAAGCAGGCCCCGCCGGCCCCGGCCGCCGTCCCGCCGACCGAGGAAACCGCCGAGGACCACACGTACTGAACCCCGAGTCGGAGTCAACTGGTCCATGAGCATCGCGACTCAAGAAACCGCCGCCGTCCCGATCGGATATGCGGACATCCTCCGCGCAGCCGAGCGGATCGCGCCCTGGGCCCACCGCACGCCCGTCATGACGTCGCACACGCTCGACGCCCGATGCGGGGGCTCCGTCTCGCTCAAGTGCGAGAACTTCCAGAAGGTCGGCGCGTTCAAGTTCCGCGGGGCGGTCAACGCCGTCCTGCAACTCGACGACGACGCCCGACGCGCCGGGGTGATCACGCATTCCTCTGGCAACCATGCCCAGGCGCTGGCCCTGGCCGGGAAGCTGCTCGGCGTCCCGGTCACCGTCGTGATGCCCAGGACGGCGCCCGCGGTCAAGCGAGCGGCGACCGAAGGCTACGGCGCGCGGGTGGTCTCCTGCGAGCCGACCCTCGCCTCCCGCGAATCAACCGTCGCGGCCGAGATCGAACGGCATGGCTTCTCGCTGGTCCATCCGTTCAACGACTGGAACGTCATCGCCGGCCAGGGGACTGCCGCATTGGAGTTGCTCGACCAGGCCGGTTCGCTCGACATGGTGATCTGCCCGGTCGGTGGCGGCGGACTCCTGTCCGGGACCGCGCTGGCGGTCAAGGGAAGCGATGATACGATCGAGGTCATCGGTGCCGAGCCGGCCAATGCCGACGACGCCCGTCGATCGCTCGAAGCCGGCTCGATCCAGCCCTCCGATGATCCCAAGACCGTCGCCGACGGCCTTCGCACCGCGCTCGGGCCACGTACTTTCGCCGTGATCTCGCGGGACGTCGACCGCATCGTGAAGGCGACCGAGGCCGAAATCATCGAGGCCGCGCGATTCGTCTGGGAGCGGATGAAGATCGTGATCGAGCCCTCGAGTGCCGTACCACTCGCTGCGCTCTGGAATGGGCAGCTCGACGTGCAGGGGCGGCGGGTGGGCGTCATCATCAGCGGCGGCAACGTCGATGTCGAGCCGCTGTTCCAGGCGATCGCCGCGAAGTACCTCTGAGCCAAACGTGTCGATCGATCGGGAATTCTCATGAAGCCGTGCGTGTCAGGTAAGCCATCGATGGTGGTGGGACTCGCCCTGATCGTGGCGCTCTCCGCAATCGCCCTGCTCGGGGCGGGACCGGCCGCGACAACCGGACCGGCCGACCCCGCATCGCAGGCAAAAACAGCGATTACCATCGCTTGCGTCGACCTCGTCGTGGTCACAGCACTGGTCTCGCTCGGCTTCGACGTCCGCCTGGTGTTGTTGCTGGGCTCGATCCCGATGTTCGCCGCGAGTCGCGGGCTGCCCGACATGATGAACCGGATGGCGCTCGAGATGGCCAACCCGCGGACGGTCATCCCGATCGGCGCGGCCATGGGATTCGCGTTCGTGCTCCGCGTCACGGAGTGCGACCAGCACCTCGTCCAGCTCCTGTTGATACCCCTGCGGCGATTCCGGTTCATCCTGATTCCGGGCGGGATCGCGGCGGGCTACCTGATCAACAGCACGATCGTGAGCCAGGCCGGAACGGCGTCGGTACTCGGGCCGATCCTGATCCCGCTCCTGCGGTCGGGCGGCCTGGGAGCCGCCGAGGCCGGCGCCATCCTCCTGCTGGGCTCTTCCATGGGCGGCGAGCTGTTCAACTCCGGGGCGGTCGAGATGAGGAAACTCGCCGAGCTGACGGGACTCCCGGGCGGCCAGGTCATCGCAAGATCCGCCGGCCTGAACCTGACCGCGTGCTCCGCCGCCCTGCTCGTCTTCTGGCTCCTGGCCGTCCGCCGCCGGAGCCGACGTGCCGTCAACGGGAGCGAGCACCTCGAGGCCGCGGGGGAATCCGCCATCGCACTCTTCCGCGTCAATCCGATCAAGGCCATCGTACCGGTTATTCCGCTCGCGATCTTGCTCGTCGACTTCCTCATGGTCGAAAGATCACCCCTGCGCTCGGTCGAGGGCCCGGCAAAGATCCTGACGGCGATGCTCATCGGCGTCGTGGCGGCCGGAATGACGAGCCGGAGGTCGGCCGGCGTCCTGGCCCCAGCGTTCTTCGAAGGGGCCGGCTATGCCTATCATCATGTGATCTCGCTGATCGTGGCCGCCTCGACCTTCGCGGAGGGCGTCCGGCTGAGCGGCCTGATCGAGCTGGTGATCCGGTCGATCAGCCCCTGGCCCAATCTGGCGATGGTCGTGGCCATGACGGCTCCATGGTGCCTGGCCGTCGTCTCGGGGACTGGCATCGCCCCGGCGGTCGCCGTGATGGAGTTCTTCGTGCCCGCCGCCGGCTCGATGGGTCTCGACCCGACCCGGCTCGGGACCGTGGCGGCCCTGGGAGCCCACTTCGGCCGCACCATGAGCCCCGCCGCCGCCGTGGTCATGGTCTCGGCGAGCCTCTCGCAGGCCAGGGCCTCGCACTTGATCCGCGAGGTCGCACCCGCCTTGCTCGTCGGCGGGCTGGTGCTCCTCGTGGCCGCGGTCCTGGGTTTGCCCTGATCGCAACCTCAACCTCTTCGGATCCGCAATCGCATTCAAGGTCTTGATAAGCAGGAGTCTTCCCACCGTGGCCGACAACCACTCATTCGATGTCGTCAGCGAGATCAACCACGCCGAGATGCACAACGCCGTCGTCCAGGCGCAACACGAGCTGGCGGTTCGCTTCGACTTCAAAGGGACCCGCGCCTCGATCGAGTTCAACAAGAAGGACAACGAGCTGACGATCCTCGCCGATCACAAAGGTCAGCTCGAAACGGTCCTCCAGATCCTCAAGGAGAAGATGGCCCGCCGAGGCGTGCCGGTCAACGCCCTCAAGCGAGGCAAGATCGAGGACGCGACCCACGACACGGTCCGCGAGAAGGTTGGGCTGCACTCCGGCATCGAGGTCGACGACGCCAAGAAAATGATCAAGGACATCAAGCAGCTCAAACTCAAGGTCCAGGCCCAGATCATGGAGAACAAGCTCCGCGTCACCGGCAAGAAGCTCGACGAGTTACAGTCCGTGATCGCTCATCTGAAAGCCCATGGCCCGGAATACCCTCTCCAGTTTGTCAACTTTACCTGACTGTCAGGATGTCGGCATCGCTCACGGTCGGGGGACAACGCAGGGCATCGGTGCTGGAGGGTCGGGTGCGGACGGCCCGATCTAGTAAGGGCCTGGACCGATGCTCGACAACGGAGCGCCGGCGGACTTTGCGGGCGACAGACCTCGGAGGAGCGGAAACACATGGGATTCTTGAACGGACGCGTCACGTTCACGCGGTATCGGGTCAGCGGGGCTTCGCCGCTTCCTTTTAGCGACGACACTTTGGAGCAGGCACGGCAGCATCTCCTCGGCCGTCACGGGTCCGCCGAGCCGGCGGAAGGCGTCGTGGTGGGCTGGGCCGGTGGCGACCACGTGCTCGACCTCGCGATCGACCTGGGGAAGAACGTGATCAATGACGCCCTCCACCTGGCCATCCGGATCGACACCGACAAGATCCCCGGCTCGCTGTTGAGGGCCTACACACAGATCGAGATCAACGCCCGGGCGCAAGGCAACCCAAGCGGGGTAGCGACGAAGGCCCAGCGCGAGGAGGCCAAGGAGGCCGCCAGGGCACGCGCATCGGCCGAGGCGGCCGACGGCCGGTTCCGTCGCCATAACCACTACCCAGCCCTGTGGGACGGTCAGACCCAGACTCTCTATGCCGGCACGACCAGCTCGAGTGTACTGGAACGCCTCCAGGGTCTGTTCCGGGAAACCTTCGACCGACCCCTCGAACCCATGACAGCCGGGAACCTGGCGCGGGGCCTCTCGAACGGCGATCCCAACGATCCCGATCAACAATTCACGGTCCTCGGCTCGAGTCCGATCACCATGGCCGGAGGCCCAGCGGAAGCCTCGCCGTCCGTCGCCTGGGCCGGGGACGACCCCAGCAGCCTCGACTACCTGGGCAACGAATTCCTGGTCTGGATCTGGCACGTCCTCCAGAACGACGGAGAAACGGTCAAGCTCTCCGACGGCTCCGACGCCACGGTCATGCTGGCCAAGACCTTGACGCTGGACTGCCCTCGCGGCGAGACCGGCCGCGACCAACTGACCGACGACGCCCCGACCCGCCTGCCGGAAGCCCTGCGCGCCCTCCAGGCCGGCAAGCTGCCTCGCAAGGCCGGCATGATCGTCGTGCGTCACGGCGCCCAGTACGAGCTGACGCTCCAGGCCGAGACGCTGGCCGTCTCCGGGGCCGGGCTCCCCAAGCCGGACGACGACGGGCTCTCCCGCCACGATCAGAAGATCGCGCGCATCGACAGCCTTCGCCACCTGACCGAGACCCTCGACCTGCTGTTCGAAGCCTATCTCCTCCGACGAACCGGCACCGGCTGGACCGACGAGCTCGGCCGGATCCGTCGATGGCTCCAGGCCGCCTGAACGAGCCGGTTCGGCTCAGGATTTCAACCGGATGCGGGTCGCGACCCGTGAGGTTACCGGGGTCGCGACCTGCATCGACCGATACTCGGCTGACGTTTTGGGCCAGAATCCGATAAGGTGAGGACGAATCCTCGGACTGATCTCGATCGCTTCACGCTTGAATTGAGCACACCGCCGAGCGTTCGGATTGCGGTTCTTCTAGTGGCCTGGAGGGCCGCCGGAGCAAAGCCCGGGAACTCGGTCGCCGGGCCCTTGGGATCGCACCCTGTAAGGGTGCCGGAGACGGCCATGCCGCTTCCTGCGGCCCTTCAGGCCGCTGAGCCTCGGTGGCGTCGGCCAGGCCCCGGGGTTCCGTTCCACCCCGGGCTGGATTCCTGCGGCCCCTCGGGCCGCGGTAAGGACCGTATACCACCGTGGTGTATCGCGTGGTCAATGCAAGCGTTAAGCGCTCTCGACTCACGCCGAGACACCACCCGCCACAGCCAACTGACAGATCCGGTCCGCGAATGACTCGATCAGCTCGCGCATGGCCAGGCGTTCGCGCCACTCAGGGGGTATTGCCGACTCACCGTAATAGGCGCCGGCAAGCTGACCATAGACCGCGCCCGTTGTGTCCGCATCGTCACCCAGGTTAACCGCCAACAATGCCCCTTCGCGGAAGTCCGTCGAGCGGTCGAATGCCCACAGCGCGGCTTCCAGCGACCGGACCACATAGCCGGTCCCCTGGATTTCCGGCGGATTCCGGCTGCGGAACGACCCCGAGGCAATCTCCGCGATCCGAGGTGCCAGGGGACTTCTCTCCCAGAGACCCGGCTCGGGGGTGTAACGCTCGGCCAGTAGCTGGTCCTTCGACGCGCCGTTCACCGCGCCGACGAGCAGCGCCCCCAGGTATCGGCAGGCGTCGACCGCCTCGGCGGCTCCATGCGTGGTGCGCGAACTCTCCGCGGATCGTTCGACCGCTTCGGCCGGCTTGCCCGCGAAGAACAAGGGCACGGGCGCCAACCGCATGATCGACCCGTTCCCCGCCGAAGATTCGGCCGTGGAGCCGGCGAAGGGATTGCCATCCTTCATGAACCGAAGCAAGGCCGAGCACGTGGTGCCGCCGATGTCGAAACACCATCCGGCACTGCTCAGATGCCCCTTGCGGAACCAGCGCACATATCGGTCCATCTGATCGGCCGCGTCGAACCTCAGGCACTCGATCAAGCTCTCCGCCAGGCAAAGGGCCATCGACGTGTCGTCCGTCCATTGCCCCGCCTTCAACTCGAACGGCCCGCCCCCGATCATGTCCTCGATCGGAGTGAAAGAGCCGGGCGCGCGGAACTCCAAGGTCGTCCCCAGGGCATCGCCGACGGCAAGTCCCAGCAAGCTTCCTCGGTACTGTCGGATCAACTCCATCGTTGCCTCCTCGCTCGAAAAGCCCATTCTCTCCTGAGCGAGGAAGGGCTACCAGGGGAGCCTACCTTCGAGTCCGAATCGCGATATTTCGCCGGATTCGCTTCCGCCCTCCAACGAGACCAACCAAGGAACCCAAACCCCCCCAAAGCCCCAGGCTCGTACTTTGACAAGCATCTCAGTGGAGGGATGCATCGCCGACGCGAGCGGCCAACAACGCATCAGCGAACCGTGAATATCGGCCAAGTCGCGCGGCGGAATCCAGCAAAATCCGTATAATCCAAAGGATCTGGTCGACTCGCAGACCTTGTCACGCAACCGAGTGCGATGGGGCCGACTCCAGCGACCGAATCCTCGGTTTTATACAGATTGTTCGAGAGGGAGAAAGCTTGATGTCCAGGACAGCTCGAACCGGCCTGTTTGCCCTGATCGCACTGGGAATCGCGACTGCGGGCAACGGACAGGACCCCACCGGAACGAAAACCACGGCTCCCCCAGGTGCCGACGCAGGCGCGGCACAAGGCGGTCGAGGCCCGACCATTCCCGGCGCGAATGACGTGGTCGCCACCGTGACCAGCCACAATCATGTGGACAAGATCACCAAGGGCGAAGTCTTCAACTTCCTGAGCCGCAACCCCTTGCCGGCCCCCGAGGACCGCGAAGTCGCCTACCAGATGGCCGTTGACATGCTGGTCAATACGGCGCTCCTCAATCAGTTCCTCGCCCGCCAGAATATCCCCGTTCCCCCGGACAAGGTCGACGAACAGATCAACCGCATCAAGGATCAGCTCAAGAGTCAGAAGCAGGACTTGCCCACGCTCCTGCTGCAGACCGGCACGTCGATGGACGAGCTGCGCAAGGAGTTCGAGAATCGTGTCCGCTGGATGGAGTACTATAAGGCGAAAGGGACCGACGCCACGCTCCGCAAGTACCTGAACGATAATCGCGATCGGTTCAGCCGGACACAGGTGCGTGCCAGCCATATCCTCCTCAAGACCGAGCCGAACGCCAGCGCGGCCGACAAGGAGAAGGTCAAGCAGAAGCTGGCCGGTATCCGCAACGAGATCCTCCAGAACAAGTTCACATTCGCCGGCGCGGCCAACAAGTATTCGCAGGACCCGGCGAACGACGGCGGCGCCGGCGGCGACCTGGACTATTTCAACCTCGATAGCGGGTTCATCGAGGAGTTCGCCGAAGCGGCGTTCAAGCTCAAGAAGGGCGAGATTTCGGAACCGGTGGAGACGCCGTTCGGATACCACCTGATCCAGGTCACGGACCGACGTGAAGGCAGGCTGCCCGACTTCGAGCAGAATAAGCCCTACATCCTCGATGCTTACGCCGCGGAACTCCAGCGGGACGTCATCGCGGCCGAACGGAAGGCCGCCAAGATCGACGTCAAGCCGATGCCCAAGGACCTCTTCCCTGCCGAGCAACCCGCGACGCCCGCCGCCGCAGGCGCGGCCGCCCCGAAATCCTGAACGGAAATCCGAGCGGCCGGACCGGATTCCCGGCCTGTTCCTTAGCTTCAAAGATCCGATAAATCGAGGCGGCCTTGATCGCGCAAGGCCGCAAATCGACCGTAGGTCTCGGCGATTCCCACTCGCAGGGGGGTCCTCGGGATCGGCCCCAGGCGATCCTGGAGGCGCGAGTCGTCGAGGTCTGCCGCGATCGGGAGCTGCCGGTCACCGTGTGTGACCAGTCTGCGCGCCTCCGGGACAACCTCGAACAACGCCCCGACAAACGACTCGATCGGCTCGACCGCACCATTCATGTTGAAGGCATCGGCTCCTTCGAAGGGTCGATCCAGCGCCCGCAAGAAGGTCGTCGCGACGTCGCCGACGTATTGAAGATCCTGCACACCGCCGTAACTGATCCGGTAGGGCCGCCCGACGGCGACCGCCTTGATGGCCTTGGTCGGCTCGCTGGTCATCCCGAAATCGCGACCGACCCCATAGACCGTCCACGGCCGAAGCCCAACGCTCGTGATCCCATGATCGAGCCAGTAGACCCGGGCATTGAGCTCGTTGCACACCTTGAATGCCCCATAATGGGTCAACGGCGACAGACGGACCTCGTCGCCGAGTCGTCCCGTGGCTCCCGGATCGGCTGGCCCGTGGACCGCTGCCGAGCTGGCGTAGACCACGCGTTTCACCTGGTCTTTCAGCTCCAGAGCCGCCTCGAATACGGCGAGCGTCCCGATCACGTTGACCGTGGCGCCCAGGATGGGGTTGGCCCGGCAGGTGGGCGTCTGCAAGCCGGCCAGATGCAACAGATGGGTCGCCCCCACTCGCTCGACGGCCAAGCGAACCGCGTCACGATCCGCGACGTCGCCCGCGATGAAGTGGACGGAGGCCCTCTGCTCGGGCTCCAGGATCAGGTCGAGGCGGTGAGTATCCTCCTTCAAGTCGTAGATCCAGACCTCACGCCCCGATTCGACGAGTTGCTTGGCGACCCACGAACCGATGCATCCGTATCCGCCGGTCATGAACACACGCGATTCCACTATCACGGCTCCTCGGAGAATTCCTCGACTCTTCCCAAAACATCCGATCGGGCGATGCTTCGCGGCGCCCTGTCTCGTTCGTGACGTCACCACCCCGCGGGCAGTCCCCAGAGCCCTGGCGTCATCAGCTCGACCGAGTTTCCGGCGGGGTCGCGGAAGTAGAGCGAGTGACCGCCACGTTCCCAGGCTTCCTCGTGTTCGATTGCCACGTGATGCGCCCGCAATCGCTCCCTCCAAGCATCGAGATCGTCGGCGGTCACGCCCATCGCGAAATGCCCCGGCCCCCGCGCGCCGTGCGCAGGCAGGTGCTCGCCGCGAAGCGTCGCCTCGGCGCGGAATACCAGCAACATGCTGCGATCCCCGACCTGGAAGAACACGTGGCGGCCCACCTCCTTCCCACGGACCGTCAGGCCGAGGACATCCCCATAGAACCACTCGGCCTGGTCGAGGTCATCGGCGTAAATCCCGGTTTCCACGATGCAATCGATCGGTCTCATGGGGAGGCCCCTCTCGGAACCTGTCGCCTGAAGGTTACTCACCGAATATGCACCCGTCTCCCTCGCGCACGCAAGGGCCTCGGGCCACGACCGGGCCGTATCGGGCTCGATGACCGGCGATCCGGGCGACGATCGCGGATCACTTTCGGGGATGTCCAGATGCATGCCATGCCGAGTCGCGAATGAGACGAGATCTTGACAATGGGATGAGGGAAGCGTAAAGGATAAGTTTGACTCGCGACGACCGTGGACTGCCGATGGGGTAGATCCTGGTGATCGTTCGGGAGGGGCGGCCAAGGCCGCAGGCCCGCAGGGCCGGCTCCCGCCTGGGCGAGTCGTTCCTCCCTTTCTTCGTCCCCGAGGAGGACGCTATCGGACCGATCGAGCGGGGTTTGAGAGTGAATGAACAGATCCGCATTTCCCCCGTGCGGGTCATCAATGCCGAGGGCGTCATGCTCGGCGTCATGCCGACGAGCAAAGCCCTGGAGGCGGCACGCGAAACCGGTCTGGACCTGGTCGAGGTCGCTCCCAATGAGCGTCCCCCGGTGTGCAAGATCATCGATTATGGCAAGTTCAAGTATACGCAGAAGAAGCGGCTCTCGAAGCAGAAACAGCATCAGGTCCACATCAAGGAAATCCGCGTGCGGCCCAAGACCGGCGACCACGACATCGAGGTCAAGGTCAAGCGTGCCCGCGAATTCCTCGAGCAAAAGGACAAGGTCCTGGTCAACGTGCTGTTCCGCGGCCGAGAACTCGCCCACATCGATGAAGGCCGACGGGTGATGCAAGAGGTCCTCGCCGCACTCGAAGAGGTCGGCAAGGTCGAGAAGACGCCTTCGATGGAGGGAAAGCGGATGACGGCGATCGTTGCACCCCGCGTCTAATGACAGGGCCGCGAGCGAACCAGGATCGACTCGACAGACCAACCCGAAGCCTCTCGTAAACGAGCCGGCCGTCTCGTCGGCTGCGACTTTTCGTTTCGATATGTACGCCGATCGTCTTGCGCCGACTAGGCGCGCCTCGAGAGGTTTTGCTATATTCGGAACCCTGCGCGGCTGACGAGCCCAGCTCGGGAAGAGCTTGAAACCAATAAGTCCCACAAGCGGATGAGTCGACGCTTCAGGCGTTCATCGGCTTCCGCCATAACTACGCCACGAAAGAAATCGCCAACATGCCCAAACTCAAAACCCACAAGGGGATGAAGAAAAGGTTCAAGGTCTCGGCCAACGGCAAGGTCAGCCATAAGCGATGCGGTTCCTCCCACTTGATGAGCCACAAGAACGGCAAGCAGGTGCGCCGGCTACGCAAGAAGTCGACCCTCTCGGTCGCCGCCGAGGCCAAGCGGATTCGCTACGCGCTGCTCGAAAGGCAGAGCACGAACGCGGATGACGTCCATGCGCACAAGATGGAGGCGCTCGCCGAGAAGGCCGCCGGCGATGCAAAGCCTTCGGAAGCCTCCAGCAACTAGGCCGTCAGGCTTTGCAGTCTGCCATCGGATGGTCTGGAGCCGACGGGGCCAGCCTTTGACTCGAAATACGTTCCATTTTCTTGCCAGGCCATGACCTGGCGGTGCCAACGAAGCACCTTTGAGAGAGAGCTGATCGATGCGTTCCAAGAGTGGTGCAGCGCGGAATCAGAGGAAGAAGCGGATCTTCCATAGGGCCAAGGGATTCGTCGGAGGGCGTCGCCGCCTGCTGAAATCCGCCAAGGAGACCCTCCTCCGCGCGGGGATGTTCGCCTTCCGCGACCGCAGGGCTCGCAAGCGTGAGTTCCGCAGGCTCTTCATCGTTCGGCTGAGTGCCGCCGCCGAGATGCGCGGGCTCCGCTACAGCCGATTGATCCATGGACTTCGCCTGGCACAGATCGGTCTGGATCGGAAGAGCCTTTCCGAACTGGCGATCCACGACCCTACTACGTTTGACGCGATCGTGTCCAAGGTCCGAGCCAAGCTCGACCAGCACGATGCGGACGTTAACGCCCGACAGAAGGCCAAAACCGCCTGACGCCAGCGGGTACGTCGCGGCTTCGCGGCCCGCGTGTGCACGACAAGCCCCGAACCCTCCCGATGGGGCTCGGTGTCGGGGCGACAGGACATGGATTGACGCTCCCCAATGACCCGGGCCAGCCCGCACCGGTCGACTCCACCGACTCAATGAATCCCAACGATACCCTCTCCGACGCGCTGGCTGACCTGGATACGATGCTGGCCGCCGGGTTGGCCGCGTTCGAGAAAGCGACCACGCCCGAAGACGTCGAGGCGGCCCGCGTCGATTTTCTCGGCCAGAAACACGGCCGGGTGAAGTCCGCGCAGGAACGGCTCAGGTCACTCGAGCCCGCATCGCGTAAAGAGTACGGCCAGCGGTTCAACGCGGCCAAGACCCAACTGGAAGCCGCGCTCGAAGGGGCGAAGTCGCGATCGGAACGCAGGACGACCGCCGAAGCCGGTCTCGATGTCACGCTCCCGGGTGTAATGCCCCGGATGGGCCACAGTCATCCACTCACACAGACCGCCAATGAACTGATCGACCTGTTCGGACGGTTCGGCTTCGCCGTGGCGCGCGGTCCGGAGGTCGAGGACACCTATCACAACTTCGATGCCCTGAACATCCCGCCGAGTCACCCGGCCCGCGACCCGCTGGACAACTTCTATCTGGCTGCCGCCGAGAAATCCGCGGGCCCTGCCGCTTTGCGGCCCTTCATGCTCCGGAGCCAGACCAGCCCGGTGCAGATTCGCGTCATGGAGACGCAGGCCCCGCCAGTCCGGGTGATCGCCATCGGGCGTGTCTATCGGCCGGATACCGTCGATGCGACCCATTCCTTCATGTTCCACCAGGTGGAAGGGCTCATGGTCGACCGGGGCGTCACCATGGGCGACCTCAAGTCGGTCTTGAGGCTCTTCGCCCAGAGTTACTTGGGCCAGGACGTCCGGATCCGCTTCCGCCCTTCGTTCTTCCCGTTCACCGAGCCCAGCGTCGAAGTCGATATGCTCTGGCACGGCGGCCTGCGTTGGGTTGAAATGGGAGGTGCGGGGATGGTCGATCCGAACGTCCTCCGTGCAGTCGGCTACGATCCCGAGGACGTGACAGGCTTCGCATTCGGGCTGGGCATCGAGCGGCTCTGCATGCGTCGCCACGGAATCGACGATATCCGCCTCCTTTATCAGAATGATGTCCGGTTCCTGCGCCAGTTCTGACCCGGCCTCGCGAGCCAGCATCCCCCGGGCAATGTCGTGAAGATCGAGGGACCACGGTCGATAACTCAACTTGCGGCATGGCATAACCGTTGCAGCATCCGGGTTTTCGGACTCCCCTCGGGCCTTTCTGGATCGATCCTGTACTCGCGATCTCCGGGCCTCGGAAGAGTCGTCACCGTGTCGAGACGCCGATCTGATCCGCGCCGACCTACCGACCGAAACCATCGTCTTGTCTTCGAGGCCCCAGGCTATGGACACCGAACTGAGCCGAGTGATCGTGACGATCAGCGGGAGCTCATCGACCGCTTCCGCACACCATCGGGATTTTCCCGAGATCCACGCGGAGGGGGGCACACCGAAAGAGGCGGCTTCCCATCTCATTCACCAACTGACCCGAGCCCTGGATTCGGCACTGACCGACTGGCGTCGCGACCGCGTGAATCAGGCGATCGCGGAGGTCCAAGCGTTCGTCGACCAGCAATCCTAACCATCCGGGGAGTCGTCGCGCCGCGATGTCGCCGCCCATGACAACCGATACCGTCGACTCCCCACCCGCCGAGGGCGCCCAGGGCCTGGTGCGCGAACTGGGCACGATCGATGCCACCATGATCGTCATGGGGGCCATGATCGGCTCGGGCATTTTCATCACGTCCGCCGAATCGGCGCGGCTAGTCGGTACGCCGGGCTGGCTGCTCGCGGCCTGGGGCGTATCCGGACTGATGACGATCCTCGGAGCCGTCTGCGCCGCGGAGATCGCGGCCATGATGCCCCGATCCGGCGGGCAATACGTCTTCCTCCGGGAAGCCTACAGCCCCATGTTCGGCTTCCTGTTCGGCTGGGCCATGTTCCTGGTCGTGCAGACCGGGACCATCGCCGCAGTCTCGGTGGCCTTCGCCAAGTTCCTCGGCGTCTTCTTCCACGAGATCGCCGCGGACGTCTATCTCGTAGAGCCGATCCGGCTCAGTGGCTTTGCGTTGAGCCTCTCGACGCAGCAGTGCGTCGCGGTCGTGCTGATCGCCTGCTTGACCGTCGTCAACATGATGGGCCTCAAGCTGGGCAAGTGGATTCAGAACTCGTTCACGTTCACCAAGACGGCCGCATTGCTCGGACTGATCGTCGTCGGGCTCTGGCTGGGGACCAATCGCGAGAGTGCCGCCTGGACTTCCGACTGGTGGAATCCGTCGGCCAATGGGTGGAAGCCGCAGACCGCATCTCCCGACCTACCATCGCTGGAAGGCCCGTTCGCCCTGCTGTTCTTGTTCGGCCTGGCGATGATCGGGCCCTTGTTCTCCCAGTCGGCGTGGAACAACGTGACGTTCACCGGCGCCGAGACGCGCGACCCCGGCCGTACCTTCCCCCGGGCCATGATCCTGGGCTGTCTCGTCGTCATCACCCTCTATCTGCTGGCGAACGTGGCCTACGTCCTGACGCTCCCCCTGAGCGCGATCCAGGGCGCGAAGAACGACCGGGTCGGTACGGCCCTCCTGGAGGCCATCCTCGGCCCGCGTGGCGAGGCCGTCATGGCCGTCGCGATCCTGATCTCGACGTTCGGGTGCGTCAACGGGTTGATCCTCGCCGGGGCTCGAATCTACTATGCGATGGCCGCCGATGGGCTCTTCTTCCGGGGCGTCGCCACGACGAACCGGTTCCATGTCCCGGCAGTCGCCCTGGCGGCCCAGGGTGTCTGGGCGGCGCTGCTGGCCCTGCCGGTGACGGTGACGCCCATCGGCGAGACGGGCGCCGTCAAGTACGGGAACGTTTATAACGAGTTGCTCGAATACATCATCCCCGTCGACGTCATGTTCTACGCCCTGATGGTCGGCGCGGTGATCGCCCTGCGGCGCAAGGCGCCTCATCTACCCCGCCCGTACCGGACGATCGGTTACCCGGTCCCCGTACTGATCTACATCAGCCTCGCACTCCTCCTCATCCTCGACTTCATCTACCTGAAGCCATTGACCTCGGGAAAGGGGTACCTCATCGTCCTGGCGGGCATCCCGGTGTACCTGATCTGGTCGCGGCGCGCCCGTCATTAGTCATTGGTCATTGGTCATTGGTTCGGTTTGCAATCTGACTGGTAGGAGAGCTAAACTCCTCCCGCCAATTGGTACATTTTTCGGACAAGATGACCGAGAGAGCGAAGAGCGAGCGTCAGACCAATGACTGATGACCAATGACCAAGGACCAATGACCGATGATCGTGAGCTGGAACTGGCTGACCGACTACCTCCGGCTTGAAATGCCGGTCGAGGTCCTGGGCGAACGACTGGCGTTGACGGGCCTGAACCTCGAATCCATCTCCGACGTCGGCGGCGACATCGCCATCGACCTGGAAGTCACGAGCAACCGCCCCGATTGCCTGGGTCACCTGGGCATCGCACGCGAGATCTCGGTCGTTTTCGATCGGCCGTTCTGCATGCCCGACCCCCGACCGTCGACGTCGGGGCCGCCCGTAGAGACCATGACCGCGGTGACCGTCGAGGAATCCGACCTGTGCCCGCGTTTCACCGCGAGGGTCGTCACGGGCACCAAGGTCGGAGAGAGCCCCTGGTGGCTCCGCAAGCGGCTCGAAACGATCGGCGTCCGTCCCATCAGCAACATCGTCGACGTGACGAACTACGTCATGTTCGAGTGCGGCCAGCCGATGCACGCCTACGATCTCGACCGGCTCTCCGAGCATCGCCTGATTGTCCGTCGCGCCCGCGCCGGCGAGAAGCTGACGGCCATCAACAACAAGATCTACGAACTGAACCCCGAGATGCTGGTCATCGCCGATGCGGTGCATCCGGTTGGGCTGGCGGGCGTCATGGGCGGGATGGAGACCGAGATCGGCCCCCGCACGACGAACGTCCTGATCGAATCGGCCCAGTTCGATGCGATGTCGGTGAGGCGGACTTCGCGAGCGATGGGGCTGTTCAGCCCTTCGAGCTTCCGGTTCGAACGGCCCCTCGATCCCGAGGGGACCGAATGGGCGAGTCGTCGATGCGCCGAACTGATCCTCGAGCTGGGCGGCGGGACGCTCCATCCGGGAGTGATCGACGTCGGCCGCCGGCCGGGCGAGCGACCGCCGATCACGCTCCGGCTCGGGCAACTCGAACGAATTCTCGGCATTCGCATCGACAGGGCGACGGCCGCACGAATTCTCAAGGCGCTGGGCCTGGAATCGTTGGGCGAGGATGGGTCCTCGCTGATGATTCGCCCGCCAAGCTGGCGGAGCGACCTGGAACGAGAGATCGACCTGGTCGAGGAAGTCGCGCGGATCCACGGCTACGATCATATCCCGGAGGACCGGGCCGTACCGCTCACGATCGCCCCTCGCGGTCAGCGCGAGCGTGTCGAGGCAGCCGTCCGGGATTATCTGACCGGTGCCGGCTTCGACGAAGCCGTGACCTTCAGCCTGGTCGAAGAACGGCTGAGCGCCCCGCTCCAGCCGGGTCCCGCGGTCGCGCCGTTGCGAGTGGATCACTCCAGCCGAAGGCGGGAGAGCGCCCTGCGGCAGAGCCTCGTACCCAGCCTCCTGGCGGTCCGCTTGCACAACGAATCCCACGGTCAGTTCGACGCCGAGTTGTTCGAAATCGCCAACGTCTATCTCCCGAAGGACGGACACATTCTTCCTCACGAGCCGACGCGGTTGACGATGCTCGCCGGCCGCGATTTCCGCGGCCTCAAGGGGGTCGTCGAGGGCCTCTTGAACCGGCTGCACGCCGACGCTCCGCTCCGCGCCAGGCCGGTCGAGATCCCCCCGTTCGCACCGGGGCGGGCCGCCGAGCTGCTCCTGGGAGATGCCCATCTGGGATACCTCGGTGAGATCGACGGTGCCCAGCTCCAGCGTTTCGAGCTTCGGGAATCGTGCGCGGCGGTCGAGCTCGAGTTTGATGTCCTATTACAACAGGCGCGGATCGTGGCCCAGCATCGCGCATTACCGGCGTTCCCGCCCGTGGTACGCGATCTTTCGCTGGTTGTGGCACAAGACTTGCTTTGGGCAGAACTGTCCGAAACTGTGGTGCGATCGGCCGGCTCGACCCTGGAAGCCGTCCAGTACCTGGATACGTTTCGGGGCGGAAACCTGCCGGAAAGCACGCAGAGCGTCCATTTCAGCATGGTCTTCCGCCATCCGGAGCGCACCTTGACGGGCGAGGAAGTCGAGGGCTTCGTCCGATCGGTGGTGGAGGCATGCGAGGCCCGCTTCCAGGCCAAGCTTCGTGGCTGATCCGATGCGACGATCGATCGCGGCGCGGCGACAGGGTTGAAAGGCCGAGGCGTGAACCCGCTCAAGCAATGGCGATCCTGGGTCCTGGCTTTGCTCCTCGTGGGGCCGGTGCTGGTCTACATGACCCTCGGGATGCTCTGGCTTTATGACAAAGGCTGGATCATCCTCACCCTGGCTACGAGCGTCTGGGTCATCGCGGGTATCGCCTTTTCGATACTCGCGGCCCGATGGACCAAGTCATCCCATCCCATGATGCCGCCGCTCGATTGGGAATCTCCGCAGACCTTCAGCCCTCTCGATCGCGACGCCTGGAAAATCGTGCAGGACACCGCCGATCAAGGTGAGAACCTGGGCTACGAGTCGCTCCTGGATGCCGACGGCTACATCAATGCGGGCCGGGATCTCTTTCACAGGCTGGCCGTCCACTATCATCCCCTGGCGTCCAACCCGATCGATGATGTCCCGCTCGTCGAACTCATGACCGCACTGGAGCTGGCCGCCGAGGACCTCGCGCGGCTCTCTCGTCAGCTCCCCGGCGGAGACCTCATCACGCTATCGCACTGGCGGAAGGCTGTCCAGGTCGCCGGCTACATCTCCAAGGCCAACGACCTCTATTCTTACCTCCTGCCGTTCCTGAGCCCGGTGGGCGGCCTGGCGCGGTGGGGCTCGCGGGAATGGATCGTGAAGCCGGCCTGGAAGTCGATGCAGCAGAACATGCTACGCTGGTTCTACCAGGCCTATATCAACCGGCTCGGCACCCACTTCATCGAGCTGCTCAGCGGCCGGCTGGCCATCGGCGCCGAGCAGTACCGTCGGCTGACGCGCAAGTCGCATCTGCCATCCGCACCGGAGCCGGACGAGCCGCCGTTCTTGACGATCGTCGTGGCCGGATCGAGCCAGGCCGAGAAATCCCGACTGGTGGCGAGGCTGCGAGAGGCATGCAGCGGCGATCTGACGCTCCTGAAGGCCAGGCTGTCCAATTTCGCGATCGAGCCGGACCTGCTCGATCGGCTCCGCGAGGCACACTGGATCGAGGCCCCCGACTACACGACCTGGACCGATTCCGAGGGCCGTCGCGACCGCGCGCGTCGCCAGGTCGCCGTCGAATCGGCCGTGCAGGGGGACATGCTGATCCTGGTCATCGACGGGCGTCAGAAGACCGACCAGGCCGACGTGGCGTTCGCACAAGCCTGGGATCGCTGGTTCATCGAGCATCCCCGCAGTGAGGTCCCCCCTGCCCTGGCCGCGATCACTGACGTCGAAGGAACCGAGTTCGGCAACGGCTGGCAGCCTCCCTATGACTGGTCGGCCGGTCATGGTGTCCGCGAGACGGCCGTCCGCGCCCGGATCGACGCCCTCCGAGCCGTCCTTCCCCCGTCTTTCGGCGACTTCGTCGCGGTCGGGCTCTCCGGCGAGGTCCCTTACGGTGTCGTCGAGCATCTGCTGCCCGCGCTCGCCATGAGGCTCAATCGTGCCGAACGGACGGCCCTCTTGCGCCGACTCCACGAGATGGGCGGCCGATCGAAGGTCGGACGGCTGGTACGACAGCTCGGCGAACACGGCCGGTCGCTCCTGGGCAACATCAAGTCCCGCCGGAAGGCCCGTTCCGAAACCCATTGAAGTGATCCCGGATCCCCGAGCCTTTGGTCGCAATTTCTTGTTTGTGGGTCTCAGGCACTTCGCGATGCCGAAGGACTGGCCGCCGCCAGGGATTGCATCGCATCCTTCAGCGCGATCACGGTCTCCATGATCTCGACAGGGACGCCGAGGACCACGGTGTTGGACGCGGTCGGTCCCAGGCCGTCGATCGTCTGCAGCGTGCGGAGTTGCATCGCGCCCGGGCTCTCGGCCATGGTCTTCGCCGCCAGGGCCAGGTTGACCGACGCTTCCTTGTCGCCTTCGGCCTTGGTGATCGTCGCCCGCTTCTCGCGCTCGGCGGATGCCTGGCGCGACATCATCTTCTTGAGCTCCTCGGGCATGTCGATGTCCTGGATCCGCAACCCGGTGACTTCCAGGCCCCAGCCCTTGGTGTCCTTCTCGACGTGCTGTTCGATGGACTTGGCGATCTCTTCCCGCTCGGTCAGGAGTTGATCGAGCGATAACTGGCCGATGACGTCGCGGAGCGAAGTCTGGGCATACTGCGAGACGACGAAACGATAGTCCTGGACCATGATGATCGCGTCGGCCGCGTTCTGGACCCGGAAGAAGAGGACGCCATCGATCGTGACCGGGACGTTGTCCCTGGTGATGACCTGTTGCTTGGGGATGCTCACGGCCAGGACGCGGGTGTCGACCATCCGAATCTGGTCGAGGATCGGGACGATCATGAAAAGCCCCGGGCCCTTGATGCTGTGGAACCGACCGAGGCGGAAGACGACCGCCTTTTCCCACTGGACGGCGATGCGGATTGCCGACGAGATGATGACGTCGAGGAACAGCCAGCCGATCCCGAAAGCGAACCCGGCGATGATGTTCTGCTGGCCGATCAGGCCGGTCGCCACGACGCCCACGAGCAAGAGCACGACGAAGAACAGACCTTGGATATAGTTCAACATTGATTCCTCACTCACCTGTCTCTTGAAGTCAGAGGCGGCGCACGGGCGCGCCCTCCCGAAATCCGACGGGCGCTCCCCGACGACCGCCCGATGGCTCATCGTCCGATGCGTGTCGGGTTCGCCCTCCTCCTCGACACCGAGGAAGAGATCACTCGGCTTTCTGATGCCTTCGTGAGGTCGCGTGACTTATTGATCGGAGACGCCGGAATGATCAGAACGGTGTCGTGGTCGCGCCGGCCGGCTGAGTCTGGGTCGGCGGGTAGGACGAGCTGGAGGCAGGGGAAGACCGCCGCGTTGCCGCCCCGGCACGACCCGAGGGGGCCGGCGCGTATCGGCCGCCGGGTGCCGTGATGCCGGCCTCGATGCCGCCCCGCGAAGGATCGGGCGAAGTGCCCTCGATGCCGCGCCCCCCCGGGGTTTCCGCGAACCGGACGAGCGTCCCCGGCGCCAGGGGGACCGAGGAACCGATGATGAGCACGTCGGTTTCACGAAGCAAGCCCGAGATCTGGATCCGATCGTTCCCCAGGCCGCCAAGCACCTGGATCGGCACGTTAGTCACGTACTCGTTGCGGATGACCTGGACCATCGACCCGGCGGCGCCTCGGATCTCGTCGGGCCGGACCGCACGCCGGGGGACCGCGGTGATCGCCGTGGTCGGCACACCCGTAGGCCGCGCTCGCAATCCCGGCTCCAGTTGACCCTTCGGATTGGGGATCAGGACCGACGCCGCGGAGAACGGCGTGGCCAGCTCGCGCAGGACCGCAAACGACTCCGGCAAAGGCAGCAGCGCCTGCACCTTGCACGCGACCTCCTGATCCTCGACCGCGACCGTCAGGTTCGACCCGACGGAGACGCCCCGGCGATCGACCGGCAGGACCACCCGCAGGCTCGTCGTGTCGGCCAATTCCAGCAGCGGGGTCCCTTTCACCACGAACTGCCCGCCACAAACCGAGACGCTGAGGATCCGGCCTGGGAACGGTGCTCGGACGGTGCAGCGATCGAGCTCGAGCTGGGCCAGTGTGGCCCGCGCCTGGGCGGCCTCCAGTTGCGCCTCGATGATGGCAACGCCGTTCCCACCCACACCTTTAAGAGATGCCTGCTTTTCTTTGACCTCGGCCTGCGCGACCTGGAGCTTGGCATTCGCCTCACTGCGATCAAATTGCGCCAGTTCCTGTGATTCCCGCACCGGACTTCCGAGCCTGGCATCGACGGTGCGGATCACCCCGTCGGCCGGGGCGATGATGGTCAACCGTCTGATCGGCTCCAGCACGGCCAGGACCTGGTACGGGTCGGGCATCGTCAGCCGGAGCGATGTTGTATCGATCCGTGCCGAGGCCGGCGCGGTCTGACCACAGACAATCCCGCCTGATACCAGACAAACGGAAAACGCAACCGACATGCTCGCGAGCCTCATGGCGCACCTCTCTGGGCGGCAGGATGGGAAAGGATGGACGGATTCCACGACCACAATCCCGCACACTCGATCTGCACCTTACTCCCGAACGCTCGACCTGCACCACTCACCCTAATCCTGCAGGTGCCCATGGTCAACAGGCTGGTCATTGGTCATTGGTCATTGGTCATTGGTCATTGGTCATTGGTCGGTTGGCCAGGATGCGGCGCTCTACAGGTGAGGAGTAACAAGGCCGAACCATTGAATCGGGCACTTGCAGCCAGATTCTCGTCACAGTCGCCTTCTAACGCAAATGCCCAATGACTATTGACCAATGACCAACTCGACCAACTCGACCAAAACTCTGGCGATTACCGGCCCGCGCGGTTACGATCGGGCGAACGGAGCTCGTACCTGGCGAATCCGATGACCAATGACCAATGACCAATGACCAATGACCAATGACCAATGACCAAATGAGAGGCACCTCGTCATGGCTACGGATCAGATCACTCGGCGTGATTTCGTAGAAACCTTGGGGATCACGGCCGGTGCATCGGCGCTGCTCGGCGCCCCGGCGATCGGCGCGCCAGGCTCGGCAAACGAACGCATCCGGGCGATACTGATCGGCGCCGGGAGCCGTGGCAATCAACTCCTGGATTCGTTCCTGCCGCAGCAGGACCTGGAAGTCGTCGGGGTCGTCGACGACGACGACCACCATGCCGCGGACACGGCCGAGCGCATCAAGAAGGCCAAGAAGAACACGCCGGATACGGCGCGCGACTACCGGGCCATGCTCGACCGCAAGGATGTCGACGCCGTGATCATCGCCACGCCGGACCACTGGCATGCGCTTCCCGCGATCCATGCGGTCCTGGCCGGCAAGGACGTCTACGTGGAGAAGCCCGTCGCCCACAACGTGGCCGAGGGCCAGGCCATGCTCCGCGCCGCGCGGAAGACCAACAAGGTCATGGCGGTCGGCACCCAGCAGCGCTCCTCATCGCATTTCCAGAAGGCCGTCGAGATCGTCCGCTCGGGCAAGCTCGGCAAGGTCTTCTGGGTCCAGACCTGGAACTTCGAGAACATCAGCCCGCTGGGACTCGGCAAGTATCCTGACGGCGAGGCTCCCTCCTACGTCGACTACGAGCGATGGCTCGGCCCGGCCCCGATCCGGCCTTTCAACCCGAATCGGTTCCACCTGCTCTTCCGGTGGTTCTTCGACTACGCCGGAGGCATGATGAGCGACTGGGGCGTCCACCTCAACGACATCGTGATCTGGGCGCTCAATTCCAAGGGTCCGAAGTCGGTCTGCACGACCGGCGGGATCTTCACCAGCGACGACAACCGCGACACGCCCGACACCATGCAGGTCGTCTACGAGTTCCCCGAATGCACCCTGACCTACTCGATGCGCAAGGGAAATGGACTGAAGTACAACGGCCAC
>JBKQHM010000777.1:0-9174 GCA_052148775.1 Isosphaeraceae bacterium
AGTCGAGCGATCGGCTCCGAAGAAGTACGTTGGAAAGCCGACGGTTTCTCGGTGCTGCGAATCGAGGAGTGGCGGGATGAGGACATCCAGCAATTCTGCGCCAAACAGTGCGCCGCTATCCACGAGCACGAGTCGACCAAGAGGTGCCCTGAGTGCTCGACGAAAGCGGATCGGCTCTGGCAGTCCATACGGTCGAATTCGCGAGTGAAGGCGATCGCGACGAACCCGCTAATGCTGACCATCCTCGCCTGGATGGATCACGCGACGGGTACGATTCCGCGCCGGCGTGTGGATCTCTATAGTCGGGTCGTGGAAGTCCTGCTCGAAACATGGGACGCTTCCAAGCAGGTGGCGCGCCCCGGCGATCTCCTCCATGGGATCTCGATGGAGGCCAAGGAATTCCAGTGGCTGCTGGGCTCGATCGGCCTCGAGATGCAACGAAAAGACCTGCGCCTGATCCCGCGCTGGTGGTTGGCCGATTTCATCCAGGACTATCTTCATCAATCGCTCGGATTCGCACTCGAAGAGTCTAAAGAGCAGAGCGATCGCCTGATCCGCTATCTGGGCGGACGGACCGGGTTGCTGGAGGAGCGAGGCCAAGGACTCTTCGGTTTCTCACACCTGACGTTCCAGGAGTATTTCGCCTCCAGGGGGATCATCGATGAGACTGCCGGAGGCTCGGGCCATGACGTCTCGGGACGCCTTCGGCCCTATCTGTACCACCCCCGCTGGAGCGAGGTGGTTCGCCTGGTTTGCGCCCAGCTACCCCCGGCACAATGCGCGTCCCTGATTCGAGTCATCCTGGATGACCCCGACCCCGTCGGCCGGTTCCTCCGACGCGGTCCCATGCTGGCGATGCGATGTCTCGCCGACGGAGCCACCGTTGCGGACCGCGATTTGATCTCCGGCCTGTTCGACCAATTGGCCGGCCTCGGAGAATCGAAGTGGGTCGGTATCACGATCGATGTGCTCCGGGCGTTGACCGGTCTTAACGGGACTCGCTACGAACACGATTCCAGGAGGACAACCGATGCGATCCTCGACAAGTCATTGGATCGGGTTTCCCCCGACAATTATGTCTCCCTCTGGCGAGCTGCCCATGGATCTCTTGAGCGGTTCATGCCGAAGGACACTCGCCACTGGCCCGGTGATGAGCACGTGGTGAAGCTCCCGAACCTCGAGGTGAAGATGATCTGTCTGGGGGGTGGCCTGGAGGACGATTCCCCTCAGAAGTGGTACGAGGAGGTATTCTCAATCATTCGAGACCCATCGCGGACCTCCACGGTTCGTTGCGACTTCATTTCCGAACTCTCGCGTTCCGTGCTCGGCAATGAGATGATCCGTCGATTTCTCGAGTCGTTGCTATCCGACAATGCCGATCCAGACATCCGGCGTATGTCCGCATGGGCATTAAGGAAGGCGGCCATCGAATTCCCCCCCATCCGTGCGCTCATCCTGAATCGGTTCCGAGCCCCGGAGGTCTCGGCCGACGAACGCCGCTCCTATGGACGCGCCCTGGCCGACTCGGCACCATTCGATCCTGATCTCACGACGCTTTTCCTCGGTTTGCTCGAGGGCGACTCGGAATCGACCGAGATCAAAGTCGCCGCAGCCGCGGGCCTGACCTTCGTGACCCGGTCGAACGAGGACGCCCGTCGAATCCTGGCGGGACTGCTGGAGTCCGGACAAACCCCCTCCCGATTGCGCGAGGAATGTGCGATCTCACTGAGGCAGGCCATCGGACATGATGACCGGGTTGACAACCAGATGATCAGCCTGCTCGATGACCGCAATCACAAGAAGTTGACGAGGATCATCAACCAAGCTCTCGCCGCAACATTGGCGGAGGGGCGAATCCCCTGGGACGCGGAACTGGTGGGCAAGGTCGAAGGTCATCTCATGGCGGTGCCGAATCCGTGTCCGCACGCGCTGGAGGCCCTGGAAGACCTCCTCAAAACGAAGGAACTGAGGGGTGGGCTCCGTCTGGATTCCGTCCTGCGGGAGTTTCTCAAGAAGCATGACAAGCTTATTCGTATATCCTTTATTTATGGATCGACGGCGCGTCTGACCCAGAAGGGCGGCAGCGACATCGACCTATTCGTCGTCGGAGACGTCCGCCTGAAAGACCTGTCTTTGACCCTGTCGGAGGCCGAGCAAGTCCTTGGAAGACCGATCAATCCCGTGATCTACACGAAGGAAACCTTCCTCGAGAAACTGAACCGACGAGATCCATTCTTGACGCAAGTCCTGAACGGAGAAAAGATCATCCTGGGAGGGTTCGACGATGAGCTTAGAGTTGTGGCTTCAAAGTCAATACACCATCAAGCAGGAGACGACGGCGCCGGAACTTCTTGACCTCCTGCAAGTCGTCGACCGCGAACTCTCGGATGCGAGCATTCCGGCTCTCAGTTCGGATGGCAAGTTCGGACACGCCTATAATGCCGGCCTCTGTCTTTGCAGGATCGCCCTGCGCGCGGCCGGATATCGAGTGGCAAAAGGAAAGGGCGTCCACCAGTATGAGATCAACTCCTTGGTTTACACGCTGGGAAACGAAAAGAAAGATGAAATGATTTTTCTGTCAAGATGTTCGAGAATAAGAGGCCAGGAAGTTTATGATCGTACTGGTGTGGCCGACCCGCAAGATGTTGTCGATCTCATCGAGACCGTGAAGCAGCTCCGATTGGACGTCCTCTCCTGGCTCAAGGCCGACCATCCCGGTCTCTATCCCGAAGGCTACGAATAAACCCGGCCGACAAACCGATGGCGGTCTTTCCACGAGTACAGATCTGCACAGACCCATCGTTCGATCCTCCGAAGTCGCATCGCTTCTCGAAAGCCCCTTCCCGATTTGCCTTCGCGGACCGCTTGATAAATGCGGCGCCGGCGGTCATCCTGCATGCGATGGGACGGGATGGGACGAGTCTCTCACGAGGAGCCGGATCATGAAGCTCGGGGCGGCATTTCTCTCCGGACTGGCCGTCGGCCTGGTACTTCTGGGATTCGCGGGGCGCGGGGCGACCGGGGACGGGCCGGAGACGCCGATCGGCCCGAAGTGGTGGCCGTCGGAGTGGGGACCGGCCGATCAACGGGGTGCGGCCAACCGGCTCACCGCCGATCGGGTGAAGGATGCGGCCCGGCTGATCGACGGCGGGAAGGTCTATTCGCTGGGCCGCGTCTACGAGCACGGCATGCCCTTGCCCGGCAAACGTCATTTCAGCCTGACGATCCCCGGCTCGCCCACCGGCGGTCCCAGCGGGAAGAACCAGGGCGTGTATCACGACGACCTCTTCAGCGGCGAGATCGGCCAGATCGGGACCCAGCTCGACGGCCTCGGGCACGTCGGCGTCCGCATCGACGGCGACGACTACTTCTACAACGGATTCCGTCGTTCGCAGTTCGGCACGGCCCACGGCCTGGAGAAGCTGGGCATCGAAAACGTCGGCGTGTTCTTTACGCGCGGGGTCCTGATCGACGTCGCGGCATCGCGGGGCGTCGACCGGATGAAGGGCGGCGAGGTGATCTCGGCCCGAGACCTCGAGGCCGCCCTCAAGGCCCAGGGCGTCGAGGTCCGCGAGGGGGACGTCGTCCTCATCCGGACCGGATATGGGCAACTCTGGATGAAAGACAACGCCGCCTACAGGGCCGGCGAGCCCGGCATCGGCATGGACGCCGCGAGCTGGCTCTGCGAACGCAAGATCGTCCTGGTCGGCTCCGACACTTGGGCGACCGAGGTCGTGCCCCCCGAGGATCCGGATCGCCCATTCCCGGTCCACCAGGAACTCCTCACCCGCCACGGGATCTACAACCTCGAGAACCTCGACCTCGAGGCCCTGGCCCGGGACAAGGTCCACGAGTTCGCTTTCATCTTCGCCCCGCTCCGGCTCAAGGGCGCCACCGGCTCGCCGGGCAACCCGATCGCTGTCCGATAAATCGTGAGGCGCCGTTGAGAATCGTCGCGTTCGAGACATTCCTGGCCAACGCCGGGCTGCGGAATTACCTGTTCATCCGCCTGCGCACCGACAACGGGCTGACGGGCGTCGGCGAGGCGACGCTCGAGTGGCAGGAGCGGACCGTCCAGGCCCTCGCGCACGAATGGGTCGAGGGCCGGGTGATCGGTCGCGACCCGTTCGACGTCGAGGCGGTGATCGGCGGGATGATCCGCGACCAGTATCAGGGCGGCTCGACGGTGATGACGGCGATCAGCGGCGTCGAGATCGCCCTCTGGGACATCATCGGCAAGGCGACGAACCAGCCGGTCTACCGGCTCCTCGGCGGGCGATGCCACGCGCGCATCCCGGCCTATGCCAACGGATGGTACGGCGGTGCTCGCACGCCCGCCGATTATGCCGGGCGGGCGCGTGAAGCCGTGGCACGCGGCTATCGCGCCTTGAAGTTCGACCCGTTCGGAACCGCCTGGAAGACCCTTTCACCAGAAGATGTCGAGGTGGTGGTCGACATGGTCGCAGCGGTCCGTGAGGCGGTCGGCGCCGGCGTCGGGCTGATGATCGAGTTCCACGGCCGGCTGGGCGTCGGGGCCGCGACCGCCATGATCCGACGGCTGGAGCCGTTCCATCCCGAATGGTGCGAGGAGCCGGTCGCGCCCGAGAGTCTCGAGCTCCTGGCCGAGGTGAAGCGATTGGCCGGCTGCCCGATCGCGGCGGGGGAGCGGCTTTATACCCAGGCCGACTTCTACCGACTGACGGCCCTCCGCGCCGTGGACGTCGTCCAGATGGACCTCGCGCACTGCGGCGGCATCCTCGCCGGCAAGAAAGCTGCGGCAATGGCCGCACCGCAGGATATGCTGGTGGCGCCCCATTGCTCGATCGGGCCGGTCGCCCTCGCCGCCTGCCTCCATTTCGACGTCTCCACCCCGAACTTCCTGATCCAGGAAGCCTTCGCCGAGTTCGACGTGCCCTGGCGCAACGACCTGGTCGGCGGATGGAATCCCATCAAGGACGGCGAGTTCTTCCTGGGCGATGCACCCGGCCTCGGCCTGGAGCTCGACGAGCAGGCCATCGCCGACCATCCCTATGTCCAGCACGCCTTCCCCAGCCTCTGGGACGGCGATTGGCAGACCAATTTCACACAAGATGGTCATTAGTCGTTGGTCATTGGTAAGAACAAGACGCTTGGAGAGTAGGGTTCTGGGGCGTGGAATCCGCAATTTGGAATCTGGAATCCGGAATCTGGAATCCGGAATGAAGGGGGGTGTCCCTTGAGTATCTTTCGCATCGCGCTCACCGGCGACTTCCTGGACGAATCCGGGTCGGTCGCGTACGGCGACATCGGCCTGGCACGGCTGGAGGGTTGCCCATACGTCCGCTGGCACTTCCTGACGGACCTGGCGCCGAAGCCGGGCGACTCCCCATACTGGTCGAGGCTCTATTCGCTCGAGGTCGCGCCGGAGCACATCCGGGACGTCGACGGTCTGGTGGTGCTGCGCCCCTGGGTGAAGCGGAGCACGTTTGCGGCAGGTGCGGAGGATCTCGTCGTGATCGGCCGATCGGGGGCCGGCTACGACAAGATCGACCTGGCCGCCTGCACCGAGCACGGCGTGGCGGTCTTCAACGCCCCGATGGCGCTGAACCATTCGACCGCGTCGTCGGCCCTGCTCTTCATGCTGGCGCTGGCCAAGCGTTTGACGGATCAGGAACGGGTCGTGCGTGAAGGACGCTGGGACCGACAGGCGGCCGTGATGGGAGGCGAGATCCAGGGCCGGACGCTCGGCATCATCGGCCTGGGCCACAGCGGGCGGGAGCTGGCGCGCCTGGTCGCACCCTTTGACATGCGCATCCTCGCCTTCTCGCCGCATGCCGACCCAGACATGGCCCGATCGCTGGGCGTCCGGCTCACGTCGCTGGAAGAGGTCTTGCGCGAAGCGGACTTCCTCAGCCTCCACTGCCGGCTGACTGACTCGACGCGCCGCATGATCGGCGCCCCGCAGCTAGCCCGGATGAAACCGACGGCCTACTTCATCAACGTGGGACGCGGCGAGCTGGTGGATCAGCCGGCACTGGCCGACGCCCTGCGCGATCGTCGGATCGCCGGCGCCGGCCTGGACGTCTTCGCGGTCGAGCCGATCCCGCCGGATGATCCCCTACTCTCGCTGGACAATGTCATCCTGACGCCCCACTGGTCGGCCTCGACCTCGGACGTCTGGAAGGCCACCGGCAAGGCCATGGCCGTGGGCATGCTGTTAGCGGCTCGTGGCCAAAGACCCGAGAACGTCGTCAACCCTCAAGTTCTCGACCGGCCGAAATTCATCCAAAAACTCTCACGGTTCGCCGAGAATGTGGCCGGCGATCGACCGGCTCCTTGAGTTCGGCTACTCCGATCGATCCTCTCTCGCCTAGAATGAATCGGAAATGAAATGTAGGTCAGGCTTTCCAGCCTGACACCTCGATCCTGCCCAGGTCCAGCCGGAGTCATGAGCGCATGCCGCGATGGGGATTCATCGGTTCGGGGAAGATGGCGACCGCCCTGGTCAAGGGGATGCTCCGCGCCGGGATCGCGACGGCCGACTCGATCTGCGCCAGCGACCCCTTGCCGGCCGCCCGTGCGGCCTTGCAGGCCGATACGGGCGTGACCGTCTTCGACGGAAACCTCGCAGTGGCCGAGCGGAGCGACGTCCTGGTCCTGGCCGTCAAGCCGCAGAGCATGCGGCATGTGCTGCATGAGATCCGCCGTCCGGTCGTGACGCCCGAGCATCTGGTCATCTCGATCGCGGCGGGGACCACGATCGCCTCGATCGACGAGGGACTCGGAGGAAGCGGCCGCCTCGTCCGGGTGATGCCGAATACGCCGGCCCTGCTCGGCGAGGGTGCCTCGGCCTATGCGATGGGTCCCAGAACCGTGCCGGACGACGAGGCCATCGTCAAGGGCTGCCTGGAATCGGTCGGCCGCGCGGTCCGCGTCCCCGAGTCTCTGCTCGACGCGGTGACTGGGCTCTCCGGCAGCGGGCCGGCGTTCGTCTACCTGATGATCGAGGCGCTCAGCGACGGCGGCGTCCGCGTCGGCCTGCCGCGCGACGTGGCCACGCTCCTGGCGGCCCAGACCGTGCTCGGGGCGGCGATGATGGTCCGCGATACGGGCGAGCATCCCGGCGCGCTCAAGGATCAAGTGGCTTCGCCGGGCGGCACGACCATCGCCGGCCTGCATGCCCTGGAGCGCGGCGGCCTCCGCGCGGCCCTGATGGATGCGGTCGAAGCGGCCACGAATCGCTCGGCCGAACTGGCCGCGCTCGCTCGCCCTGCCCCGCCGCCGCCCCCTCGTCCGGGCCCGCCCCCACCCCCCCCGCCGAAGCCCAGGCGACCGGGAACCCCGTCTCCGCACGACGAGGGACCGCGATGAAGCTCGGCCTGATCTCCGACCTCCACGGCGATCCGATCGCGCTGGAGCTCGCCTGGGCCCACCTCACCCTCATGGGTGCCGACCGGATCGTCTGTGCCGGCGACCTGGTCGGTTATGGACCGTTTCCGGATCAGGTCGTGGCGTTCCTCCAGGAGCACCAGGTCCCGGCGGTCCGCGGCAACCACGACCGATGGGCCCTCGAGCGCGGCCGGGGCGGTCGGGACGAGTTCGGGGGCGGCACGCCCAGCAACGAGACGCTCGACTTCCTCCGGACGCTCCCCTTCGACGTCCTGATCGCCCATGAACGGACCGTCGGGGTCGTCGTCCATGCATCGCCGCGCTCCGACATGGAGTTCGTCAATCGGAGCAGTCATCCCCCACGCGTCCTGCGCGAATATCTGACGGAGATCGATTGCAACCTGCTCGTGGTCGGTCATACCCACCGGCCGATGTGGTTCCGAGGCCCCGAAGGGCTGGTGATCAACCCGGGGTCGGTCGTCTCCATGCCGGTCGTCGATTCGTCCCGGACATTCGCCGTCGTCGATCTCGACACGCTCCAACCGACGTTCCACGACGTCGAGAGCGGTCGCGTCGTCGAGGTCGAGTGCTGGGATTGATCGCCCGCGAAGGGTCCCGGCGACGACCCTGGCCGGGTCGCCTCACGCGTCCGTCCGAGGATCGACCATCGGCGTCGACTCCTGCGCGACCTCCTTGAGATAGGCCCCGTACTCGTTGGGGATTCCCTCGGCCAGCCGCACCAGTTGCTCGGCGCCGATGAAGCCCATGCGATAGGCGACTTCCTCGATGCAGGCGACCTTGAGTCCCTGTCGCGACTCGATGGCCTCGACGTAGTTGGTCGCCTGGATCAGCGACTCGGTCGTCCCCGTGTCGAGCCAGGCGAAGCCGCGGCCGAAGATCTCGACGCGGAGCTCGCCCCGTTCCATGTAGACGCGGTTCAGGTCGGTGATCTCCAGCTCGCCGCGCGGCGACGGCTTGAGCCCGCGTGCGATCTCGACGACCTGGTTGTCGTAGAAATACAGGCCGGTGACCGCGTAATGCGACTTCGGCTCCGCCGGCTTCTCTTCGATCGAGACGGCGTGCCCGCGCGGATCGAACGCGATCACGCCGTACCGTTGAGGGTCCTTGACCGCATAGGCGAAGACGGTCGCCCCGCCCTCCTGCCCGGTCGTCCGCCTGAGCATCCCCTGGAAGCCCTGACCGTAGAAGATGTTGTCGCCCAGGATCAGGGAGACCGGGGCGCCGTCGATGAAGGACGCACCGATCAGGAAGGCCTGGGCCAACCCGCCGGGGTGGGGCTGCACCGCGTAGCGGATCGAGAGCCCGAGCTGGCTGCCGTCTCCCAGCAACCGCTCGAAGCCGGCGATGTCATGGGGCGTCGAGATCAGGAGGATCTCGCGAATCCCGGCCAACATCAGCGTCGACAGCGGGTAATAGATCATCGGCTTGTTGTAGACCGGCAGGAGTTGTTTGCTGACGGCGCGGGTGATCGGGTAGAGTCGCGTCCCCGAGCCGCCGGCCAGGATGATGCCCTTGCGAATGCGGCCATGTGTATCCATCAGAGTCCATCCTCATCCAGGTTCTGGTCGGCCACCCGGAATCGACCGGGCCCCGTAAGCCTCGTCCATGACCGATCCAGGAGTCGCGCACATCCTAAAGGCAGGCGCCTGCCCCGAACAAGATCGCTTGCCCAAGACGATGGCGAAGCATTACCCTAGACCGCTTCACGATTGGCTTGCATACACTCGACGAACTCGACCGAAGAACCCCCCCTGGCCCCCCCTTCGCAAGGGGGGGAAGGGAAAC
>JBKQHM010000778.1:0-9420 GCA_052148775.1 Isosphaeraceae bacterium
CGTTTCGGGCTTCTTGACCTCCCCGAACGACCAGCTCCGAATGTCGTACGGACTGGCCAACCCAATCTTGACGGCGCCATAGTCGTTGATACGATCGGAGGCACTTTCGCCCATGCTCACGAGACACTCTCCTCTGCACGTCCCTGGCCGTGCCGAAGCGGGTTGGTTGGTGGGTGAAAGCGGCGGTCTTTCCCATTCCGACGGATTCAGGACGGCCGCCCGGGTGTCCGCTCACGTCACGTCACGTCAGTGATCATCAATACGTCAGTTCGCGGTCGCCTATCGAGGATGGAACCCACGTGGGTTTGCGCGATGTCGACGAAAAAAAGCCCGCGAGCCGCTCCTCCGGTTAAACCCGAGGACCGACGCGGTCGAAAACAAGTCGTCCGAGACCTTAAACGTTCAACCGGTACCCTCCTTGACCGGGATGCCGGGAGAAAACCCCCGTCCCAAGAACATCAGCGCGAAAGCGACGGCGACGTCGCAGCCACTGTCGCGTCGAGCTCGGTTTCCGATAGAATCGCATCTTAGCATCCTACGCAAGACTCGAACCATTTCCAAGGAAATTTTTCTCGATTCCCGTGTTTTTTTTTCAAGAATCCGGCCGGCAAGGGGAATGAGTCCCGATTCGTCCATCGCCTCGTTTGCCTACGGATGAGGAAGGAACCCCGATCATTGCGCTGGTTTGCACTCGTTTGGTAGGTTTTCGGAAAAACCTCGTCGCCCATGTCCATGGCCAACAACGCGTTCGGGCGGATGGCCGGGACGGGCCGCTCGGTCATCGGAGGATTGGACACCGGGGTAGAGATGCATGACTGCTCAGAAAACTCGTGTCCAGAAGGGCTATAGGCCACCATGCGAGCCGGCGCGCACGGTCCTCTAATTAAAGAATGCCGCCACTTTGCAAAAACATCAACGCACCGGGCGCCCATTCACGTCTTTTTCCGCCAGAACTCCTTGTAATTTAAGCAGATAAAAATTCCGAAAAAAATCAGAAAGTGCGCGCGGCCGAGGGCGTTTTTCCCGCGCGATCCCGTCCGGGATAAGCTCGGAAGGCACACCAAGGATTCGCCTTAATAAGCCTTTTAATGCAAGAATGGTATAAAAATAGGCAGTACACGTTTGGCGTCGCCGATTTGCCATCGTCAGAGCAGCAAGAGGGCGATCGAATCCTCGGGATTCTCCCAAAGTCCCCCGATCGGCGGGTTGGCAGTTCGAGGAATGAAATGTTTCTGGAATGCCAGGCCCACAGCGGACGACAGCGGTGACCTCCTGCCTTGTTGATCGATGAAACTCCCGCAGGATCCGTCGGGTAGTTCACGCTGATGGAACGGCATCAAACCCCGATTGCTTCGTGCGAAGAACCCGGCCTGTAAGTCCTGCGTTCACCGCAGGTTTTGTCTGAACCCTGCCAGAGCGTGGCCCCCACCATCGAACCAGGCGTTCGCAGAACACACGATCGCGGGACGACCTTCCGCCCGAGATTCATCAAAATCCAGGAAAACCCTCATGAATCGCCTCTTCGTGATCGGAATCGTGACGGCCTCGTTCGCCGGTCTCGCGTCGGCACAAGACGCGGGGAATCCTGCCGGGGAGACGAGGTATCTGGCCTTTCAGATCTTCACGTACGGTCCCGATCCGAGGATCCCGAGTATGGGCGAAGGGAAGAACGCGATCGCCCGATTTCCGGACAGGGCGACCCTTCGCGACTACATCCAGGACATCAAGAGACGGATCGGCACCGTTGGTGACCGGCGGACTCGACTGGCCGTCGTGCTGGGGCACCTCTCGTTCGATCATGGCGACGCCGAGATCCAGGAATTCATCAAGGTTGCCTTCAGCCTGGCCATCGAGACCGACGTGGCCGTCGGCTTCCATATCGACGATTCCATGTTCTGGGCGAGGCGCAAGGACCTGTGGAGCGATCCCAACAACGTGGAGGCCCTGGACTGGGAGGGCACTCCGAGCACGGGCCGCCGGCTCGACTGGCAAACGGGCCCCGGCGCGAAGCCGGACGCCGCGCCGCCGCAGATGTGCTTCAACAGCAAGGTGATCCAGCGTGAGGTGCGGCAACGCTCGGCCCTCATCGGCAAGGCCATCAAGGAGGGCGTGGAGCATTTCAACCAGCTCAACAGGCCAGAGATGTTCGCGGGTGTGATCGCCGGTTCGGAGACGATGCTCGGGCAGGATTTCAAGACGGGTCGATTGCTCGGATATCGCGCGTTGCTCAACCGAGGCTTCACGCGCGAACATCCGCCGAAGGACCTGGACCTCGAGCGGGAGAAGATCGTCCAGGAGTTCATTCAACTCTGGACGAAAGGACTGGCGGACGCCGGCGTCTCCCCGGATAAAATCTACTCCCATACGACGTTCCTCTCTTATCGCGTCTTCGATCGGGACAACAATGCCGAGACCTACTCGCAGCACAATCACTTTGCCCCGCCTTCCGTGGCGTTCGGTCCATACCATAAGCCGGGTTTCTCGACGTACCCGCAGCCGGGCCTGTTCGACGACATTTACAAGGAACTGACCCAGCACAAGCCGGTGGGCTGGGCGTCTTGCGAGGGGACGAATCTGCAACTCGGAAGTGGGCCCGGCCAGTCGGGCATGACGATGGAAACCTACCTGGCGAAGATGTTCAACCATGGGGCCACCCTGGTGAACATTTTCTCCTGGGGCATCGGCGGCGAAGCCAACAAGAACATGAGTTTCCGCGTCGTGACCGAGGGCGAAGACGCTCTGCGGGCGTATCGCAAGTTCCTGAGAGGCGAACCGCTGATCGAGGCGAAGACGGAAGGCTTGACCCTCCTGGAACGCTTGCCGCCCAAGATCCATCGGATCCAGAGGGAACTCCCCGCGTGGGTTCAGAAGACCGGCAACGCCGATCAGGCCACGAAGCTCATGCAACAGCTCAAACGGCAACTGGACGACAAGGACTTCGAGGAAGTCGAGAAGACGGCGGATTCGATCTTGAAGCTGATGGGCGTGAGCATGCCGCCCGGGCCCCAGGGCAACGTCCCAGAGGAGATGCGCGGGAAGCTCGTCCACGAACTCGGCAGTTCCTTCCTGGTCTTCCGCGACAAGATCCAGAAGGAACTGAAGCTGACCGAGGAACAGAAGGCCAAGCTGGATCAACGTCTCCGGGAACTCCTCCCGGACGCCCGGCTGGTCCTCCGGAAGATCGAGGGCCTGAGGCCGGAGGAGCGAGAGAAAGAAATGGGAACCTATCGGCTCTCGGCACATGCGAAATTGGCTGCGGTGGCGAAGGAATGCCTCGACGAACGCCAGCGCGTACGCCTCCGCCAGTTGGAGATGCAGCGGGAGGGACTATTCGGCGGGGGGGAGATCTGGAACGAGCTGCAAGTCACTGACGAGCAACGGAAGCAATTCGTGGCGGAGATCCGGCAGGTTCATCGAAGAATTGGACCGTTGCTGGAAGCGGCCCAGAAGGGCGGCAATCCCGACGCGATCCGGCCCAAGATCTTGCAGCTCCGCGGGGAACTCCAAGGCAAACTGGAGGCCCTGCTCACGGAGACCCAGAAGAAGCGATGGAAAGAGATGCGAGGCGAGCCGATTGAACTGGGGGCGTTATTCGATCTGTCGTCCCATTAGAGGGTGCATGATCTCACCTTTCCTGATGAGTTTTGACTCTCAGAATCGGTAGGTGCATCGACCTAGGGACGCCACGATCTCGTGTTTGGACGGGTCGAGCTACACCCCCAGGTGTACGCCCGAATCGCCGATTATGAGAGTCAAAAACCATTAGGCGGCCTCTGTGAGGCCGCGAGGGCCGCCTACAGAAAAGAGGGCGGGAAATGTTCATAACACGCTCCAGGGAAGGTCTTCGATGGCTGACCCGAACAGCAGCAATGTGACGCGACTCGTCGAATCTCATGTGTACCGGGAGATCCGGGGGTTTCGAGGCAATCGACTGGCGGTGACGAAAGGGATCGAAGCGGGCCTGATCCCCGAGGAGGACGTGCCCGGCGTCGCGGAGCACCTCGTTGCGCTTCGAGATGACCTGGCGGCGACGGGCGTGGACGAGAATGACGCGTTTCTCCTGCGGTTCGCGCTCACGGTCCCCGGGATGCAACGCGGGATCGTGTGTCGGACCGGCGCGCGCCAAGTCAATCCGAATCAGTTGCCGGGAACCTGCACCTGGATCACGGTGGGCGTCTTGAAAGTTGGTGGAATTTTTGTACACAAGGGCGATGGCGTCGATTTCCGACAAGAATCCCCTCCGCCCTTGGAGCCCGAGATGGCATCGACACACCTGTCGCCCGAGAAGCAAGCCGACATCGAGAATCTGGCCCGAGCCATTCACGGCGACGGAGCCCCCTCCGACGGGGGCCCGACGGCACCGGGGTCTCTTGTCGGAGGGGGCTCTGTGCCCTGACCACTTACGAGTTGCAGACTTGTTAGGGTGGGTGAAACCCGCCGTATCCCTGGCCTGGCTCGAGTTCGGTCGCGGCGTCGCGCTCCGAGACCCGGCTCGTCCCGCCCGGCCTGGCCTCAACGACGGTAATCCCCGCCGTGGTGGCCATGTGCGTCCGGGCCGATCCGTCCGCGCCCAGGTACGTGCAGACGACGATCGCGCCGCTACGGGACACCACCGTCCTCATGCCGGAGGCCCAGAGCGTCAGAGTGGCCAGCTCGCGGCCCGATTCGTCGACCACGGTCAGGTGCCTGGCCGACCCCCCCTCGGGCACGCGCAACGCGACCGTCATCGCGGCCGGGTCGTCCGGCCGGCCGGGCGCCGCCGCCGTTCCGGGCGGCGGGGCGTTCCACCCGATCAGGAGCGCCAGGCCCAGCAATCCCAGCGCCGCCTTCGTGAGCAGGCCTGCGGCCGCCAGCGCGATCCGGTCGGCTCGGACCATCGGTCACCCTCCACAGAAGCGTCCCCGCCCCTCCCGATCCGACCGCGCACCTGCCAGCAGGGACATCAATCCGTGGTCATGCCCCCGTCGCCCCGCTAGAGCGCCTCACGCTCGGGTGGCGCACGGTCTGATAGTAGCCCGAAGCGACAGCAAAAGTCCGACGGCAGTCCCCTCGCTGGCGCGTCGGGCTGGTCTCCCGGCCGACGCCGCTCCGGTGTGCGCCACGCATTCGTTCGGCGCTCTAACGAGGCTCGGGCCAGTTGGCGCCGAAGATGAGGTAACGGCCGTCGGGTGAGAAGTCCAGGACAACGAGCCCGCTAATTCCGCCCGGCTCCATCCGCATGGCCCGGCCGGAGTCTCCGCGCTTCACCGAGTAGAGGGTCCGCCGGTTTCCCTCCGCGACGCCCACGAAGAAGCAGCGACCCGATTCGGGCGAGTAGAGCGGCCGTTGCGGAAAGACGTCGAGGTCCGGGCCCCGCTGCCACAGGACCTTGATGATCTTCGCCTCGGCCGGATCACGGACGTCGAGCAGGGCGATCATGTCGGCTTCGTTCCCGGTGCCGAGGCAGGCCACGAGCTGGCCGGGGCCGGTCCATCTCGGCCACGAGTGGAGGCGATAGCCGGGGACCGCGACGACCCCGGCCTTGACGGCCTCGAGGTTGATGACCGTGGCCACGGTCGGTTCGCCGTAGCCATTGATCAGGAATTCGCGGCCGTCGGCGGACCAGAACGGTGCTCCGTACTCACCGCTCACCTGCCGTCGCTCGGAGCCATCGGCCTGCATCACCCAGGCGCCCGCCTGCGCCCCGGGCACGGCGCCGGGATTCAGCATAAATGCGATCCTCTTGTCGTCACGGGAGAAGGTCGGGCAATTGCCCGGGCCGAGGTCCGTGAATGACGGGCGACCGTCGCGGATCTCCAGCATCATCAGGTGAGACTGTTGCCAGTCCCGGCCCGGCGTGGCGTCGAAGACGATCCGCCTGCCGTCATGCGACCACTTCGCCGAGCCGGCAAAGGTTCTCCCCGGCACGACCTCGTCAACGAACAGGGTCTTCCCTCCGGCGACCAGGTCCAGGAGATAGAGCTGCAACGTATCTTCCCCCCTCGCGCCCGGGCGCGGCGGGTGGCGCTTCAGCACGCCAACGAGGTCAGCGACGGCCTGCTTGCTGACGGCCGGCCACGAGACGGTGCGCAACGCGTCGAGCTGGGCGCGGGTCCGTTGCAGATCCTTCTTCAGCTCATCGGTGCGTCGGGCCGTCGCGTCGACCTCGGCCTGAATCTTCTCGACCGAGCGGGTCAGACCGACGCGAGGGTCGTCGTCGACTTCGGGCGCCACCGGGGCCGGCTGCTGGCCGGCCGCGATCGCGCCGAAGGCCCCGAGCGTCTTCAGGCCGCCCACCGCCAGGGCGCAGGACAGGGCGGCCGCACCCAGGATCGTCAGCCGGGAGATCGTCATGACGTGGAGCAAGCCCCTGGCGAGCGCGGCCGGCGCGGCGGAGATCAGGGCGGCCTCGGTGGCTCGCCGCCCCGCGAAGACCAGCGCGTCTCCGACCGTCGCGTTGAACAGGGGCGTGGGCATTGCCGCCAGGACGATCGGCTCCGAGGCCGCCGCGAACGGCACCAGGCCGGGGGCCAGGCCCCTGCGGGTCAGCCGGTCGCGGAGCCGGTCCCGCGCCCGGGACAGGCGGGACAGGACCGTGCCCCGGGGGCAACCGATTCGCAGAGCCGCCTCCTCGGTGCTGAGGCCCTCGAGGTAGCACAGCACGATCGGGTCCCGATAGCGATCCGGCAGGCGGTCGATCTCCTCGTGGAGCGCCGGCCAGGACTCGGGCGGTGCCGGATCGGCGGCGGTCCTCGATGCCGTGAAGGCCGCGCCCCGGCGCTCGTGGACCCTGCGCCGGGCCGCCTCGACCCTGGCACGCATGGCGATCCGGAGGGCGACGCCATGGAGCCAACTGGCCACGGAATCGGCCTTGCGCAGCGAGCCGGCCTTGCGGGCCAGGACCAGGAACGTGGCCTGGAAGGCGTCCTGGGCGTCGTCTGCGTCATGGAGGACCTGCCGGCAGACGCCCAGCACCATCGGCCCGTGCCGCTCCACCAGGGCCGTGAATGCCGCCTGGTCGGCCCCGTCCCGCGCCGTCATGAACTGATGGACGAGCTGTTCATCGGACAGGTCGCCGACCACCCCGAACTTGAAGAGCGCATCGAGTCGATCGTAGGCACTGACGCGGGCCGATTGGGTCACCATCGTTCTGGGCTCCTCATGAATGAACCTCCCATAGTGCCTGATGGGCCCTCGCGGATTCCAATTTTCTGGGAAATCCTCCGATCGCCGCCTGAGCTCAGCATAATCGAAAGCACTGGGAGTTTCTGGGAAGCGAGGCGGCGGGCCCGCGTGCGGCGGTGGTGTTCACGATCCTTCCGGGTGCGAAGCGACATCGGCTGGAGCCGTGGGCCTACCTTCGGGACGTGCTGCTCCGGCTCAGTGCGGGCGAAACGCACCTGGATGCGTTGCTCCCGGATCGGTGGGCAGTAAGCCACCCGGAGCACATTCTGACACATCGACTGGACGAATCGCGGCGGAGGGCGTCGCGGCAGAACGACGTCCGCAAAGCGCGGCGTGCTCGTTGCCTCAGAGAAGCTCGCTGAGCACTCCCCCCGCTTGACGCCCCTCCCCCCCACCCCTGTACAATCCACCATCGCGTACAGGACGCACCCGGTCCGCGGAAAGGGTAGAAGCCCACCTGCTTGCCGCATAGCCTCACGAACCTTCTTTCGGCCCGTCGTGCGGACACCGGGCGCCCACGGAAAGAAGGTTGCCATGTCCACCCACTCCGACGAACCCGCGCGCAAGCTTCCCGAAAACCCCGACCTCCGCCATCTCAAGGACCAGGCCAAAGACCTCCTTAAGGCCGGCCAGGCCGAGTCGCTCGCGCGGGCGCAGTTCCAGATCGCCAGGCAATACGGCTTCGCGAGCTGGTCCAAGCTCAAGGCGCACGTCGAATCGTTGCAGCTCGGCGGGCAGCTCAAGCTGGCCATCGTCGCCAACGACCTGGAGGAGGTCAAGCGCCTGATGACGCGCCACCCGGAGCTCCACCGCACTGCGCTCGCCGGCAGCCAGAGTCCGCCCTCACGTGGGTTGCCGACTATGGCGCGGTGGATGATCGAGAACGGCTCCGACATCCACCAGGAGGGCGACTCGCCTCTCATCAGCGCCGTGCTGCGTGACACGACACTCCCCATGACCGAGCTCCTCGTGGCCCACGGTGCCTACGTGAACGCACGCGCCTACGGGGGAACGTACCCCATCATCCTCGGCCCGCTCGAGGGATTCGCGCCCCGGACCTTGAAATGGCTGCTCGACCGCGGCGCCGACCTGCACGCGGCGGCAAAGTATTGCTGCCCGATCGAGATGCTCACCTGTATCTATTCGCGAAGGGCCAAGGCGAAAAACGCGTGCCTCGAGATCGTTGGCGCGGCCGGCTTCCCGCTGCCGGATACTCCGGTGATGGCGCTGCACTGCGGACGGCTCGACCTGCTCCAGGAGCACCTCGACCGCGACCCGTCGCTCCTGGAGCGCCGCTTCACGTACGGCGAGGTCTTCTTCAAACACGACGGCGCGCCGGGAGATGCGTATCCCGCGACGCCCGTGTCCGGCGGCACGCTCTTGCACCTGGCGCTCGAGTTCGACGACATCGACGTGGCGCGCTGGCTCATCGAGCGGGGAGCGGATGTGAATGCCCGCGCCGCGATCGACGCCGAGGGCTCCGAGGGCCACACGCCGCTCTTCCACACCGTCGTCAACCTGGCCTCGGGAATCGGCCTGGATGACGACTCAAAGGCGAGGCTCCTCCTCGACCATGGCGCCGATCCCAACGCCCGGGCGACCTTCCCGCAGGAGGCCATGTTCCACGGCAACGCCCCCACCGACGCGCTTCACGGCGTTACGCCCGTCGGCCATGCCCGCCACCACCCCGACCAACGCGTCGTGAACTTCCCGGCGCTTGCGGCGATCATCGAGCGCGGGGGGAAGGAGTGACCCCGCCTTCGTGGCGGCCCTGACGACGTTCTCCCCATTCCGTCCTCTGACGAGCCAGACCATCCCGCCCTCGGTCGCAAAGCCAACGTCGCTGACCGATCAGCCGGACCGATCCAAGCGGTCGAGCGCATCGGCAGTCTCGAGGGAGTCGTCGTGGGGCATGACCTGATCCCCTGGTGGTTAGGCGCCGGGGCCGCCGGGATGGTGATCCGGCGTCCCGGCTGGCGGGGTTGGCGCTTCGGCCTCACGGAGGGTGAAGCCGCCGAAGCCTCTCGGTCCGCCACTCACCGCCCAATCCCAATCGGCCTGGGGACCATCTGACCGAAACGCAGTCATTTCGGAGTGGTCCCCACGCCGCCGAAAAAGTGGTACCCTCCGAGACCGTTACTGACATGAACGACTGAGCGTTGGATAGAATATTCATCTTTGCGAGTTGTCGTCAGCCTGTGCTGGGGGCATCGCCCTTCGGGCTCGACCCCAGCCACCCGAGTTCGGCGGCCAAGA
>JBKQHM010000779.1:0-18071 GCA_052148775.1 Isosphaeraceae bacterium
CGACATCCGGGGGATAGGGAAAGGCAACGGCCACGGCTTGGGACCTCCAAGGGGGAAATCTGGCATATCCCCTACCATCCTTACAAGCAGAGCCGATACTGGGAAGTTAATTCCGCGTCGGTCCTAACTATCAATTTGAAACGACTTGCACCAACTTGTACCCACGCTCCGCGTAGGAACATCCGGCCGGACGCTCTGTGTCCCTGCGGATTCCCGCCCACAATGCGGCCCACGTCGACGCGGAGCGTCGAAGACGGCATTCCCACGCGGAGCGTGTGAACGAGATCAAACAGCCTCCCCGTTCTCCCGCGGCCTGAAGGGCCGTCGCGATCCTCTCCGGCACACCTTCTCGGTGCGACGGGGAGGACGGGCGAGCACGGTCCCCGGCGGCCCTTCAGGCAGCAGGGAACACCGAGGCTCCAGGCCTGGCAGGATGACGAATACCTCTCACCTGGTAACCAACGACATGATTTTGTTCACATCTTCCGCCCCCGCTCCGGCTTGAATCTCGGGGTCATGGCGTGGCCAATCTCCGTGCGGAAGGACTCGAAACCAGGCATCGAAGCCGAGGAATTCGGCAAGAAATCGTCCCATCCCCTCTTGACAAGGGGTCGCTTCGTGCGATTACTATTATCGATTCCAATAGCGCTCTTCGCGCAGTACGGTTTTTTTCGATAAACCCCGAAGGGTAAGGCGAGGCGGAAAGCGGATGCAGCTCGAGACCTTGAAAATCTTCTGCGACGTCGTGCGGTCGTCGAGCTTCTCTCGGGGTGCCGAGGAGAACGGGATTTCGCAGTCGTCGGCCAGCCAGGCCGTGCACCAGTTGGAGGCGCGGCTGGGGGTGAAGCTGATCGACCGCTCGAAGCGTCCGCTGGTGCCGACCCCGCAAGGGAAGCGGTACTACGAAGGTTGCCGGGACCTGGTCGAGCGTTATCTGGAACTGGAGAACCGGGTCAAGGCCCTGGGGGATGAGGAGACCGTGACGGGCACGGTCGGCGTCGCGGCGATCTACTCGGTGGGCCTGCACCACATGAGCCGCTACGTGAAGATCTTCGAGCAGAGTCATCCCAGGGCCAGCGTCCGGCTCGAGTATCTGCACCCCAGCCGGGTGGTCGAGAGGGTGTCCGCCGGCGAGGCCGAGCTGGGCCTGGTGTCGTGCCCGCGCAAGTGGCCGGACCTGAACGTGATCGCCTGGCGCGAGGAGCCGATGGTCCTGGCGGTCCATCCGTCGCACCGGTTCGCCGATCGCCGGGTCGTCCCGGTCGCGGAGCTGGAGGGCGAGCCGTTCATCGCCTTCGACCCCGACCTGTCGATCCGACGCTCCATCGATCGCTACCTCCGCCATCAGTCCGTGCAGGTTGAGGTGATACTCGAATTCGATAATGTCGAGAATATCAAGAGGGCCGTCGAGATCCCCTCGGGGATTTCTATCCTCCCCGAACCCTCGCTGGCCCGGGAGGTCAAGGCGGGGACCCTCGTCGCCGTCCGGATCGAAGGCCAGGATCCCGTCGACCGCCTGACACGTCCGCTGGCCATCATCCATCGACGCCACGCCAACCTCGATGTTGCGAGCTCGAAGTTCCTCGAGTTATTGCTCCGCAAGGATGTGTCGACCGAAGACGTGAGCCCGGCCGAATCCGGCAGGCTGGTCCCGGTCAGCGCATCGCCTTGAGCCGAACCTCGGCGGGGGTCGGCCTGTCGGATGACCGGGACTCTCCCGGTGCCTCCGTCGTGCCCGCCCCCGGACCCCGACCGCTCCCCTTGAACGAACCATCCATGTCCCGGCCGTCCGTACGGCGAGGGACCGGCGGCATCCCCCGCCGGTCGGGCATGGAGCCGCAGCGAGCAGACCAAGGATTATCCATGATGCGACCCGCCCCCCCGATCGCCCAAGGACTCTACGACCCCCGATTCGAGCACGATAGCTGCGGCGTGGGTTTCGTCGTCGACATCAAGGGACGACGATCTCATCAGTTGGTGCGTGATGGAATCACGGCATTATTCAATCTGAATCACCGCGGTGCGTGTGGATGCGAGAATAATACGGGCGACGGCGCCGGGATCCTGATCCAGATCCCGCACGATTTCCTCGCCGTCCGATGCCGGGCGCTGGGGATCGAGCTGCCCGAGCCGGAGCATTACGGCGTGGGCGCGTTCTCGACGTCGCGCGAGGAAGGGCCGCAACGATTTGGGATGTCGCTGTTCGAGCGGATCGTCGCCGAGGAGGGGCAGCAGTTCCTGGGTTGGCGGCCGATCGCGACGGACTCGTCGTCGCTGGGCGAGGGCGCGCGGGCCGTCGAGCCGGTCATGTGGCACGCGATCGTCGGCCGGGATCCGCGGCTGGACGCCGACCAGTTCGAGCGGAAGCTCTACGTGATCCGCAAGCGGTTCGAGGGCGAGATCGAGGCGTCGGGCCTCGACGATCACAAGTACTTCTATTTCGCCAGCCTCTCGTGCCGGACCCTGGTCTACAAGGGGATGCTCACGACCGAGCAGGTCGCCCTCTACTTCGCCGACGACCTGGGCGACCCGATGCTCACCAGCGCCCTGTGCATGTTCCACTCGCGGTTCAGCACCAATACGTTCCCGAGCTGGGAGCTGGCCCACCCGTATCGGATGATCTCGCACAACGGCGAGATCAACACGCTCCGCGGCAACATCAACTGGATGCGGGCGCGCGAGGCCCTGTTCGCCTCGGATCGATACGAGCCGGGGGACGTCGCGAAGCTCAAGCCGATCATCCGCGAGGGGCTCAGCGACACGGCCTGCCTCGACAACGCCGTGGAGCTGCTGGTCCGGTCGGGCTATCCCCTCCCTCACGCCATGATGATGCTCATCCCCGAGGCGTGGGAGAACCACGAGTCGATGTCCCAGGTGAAGAAAGACTTCTATAAATATCATAGTTGCCTGATGGAGCCCTGGGACGGCCCCGCGGCGGTGACCTTCACCGACGGGAACGTCATCGGCGCGGTGCTCGACCGCAACGGACTGAGGCCCAGCCGTTACGTCATGACCGACGATGACCGGGTGATCATGGCCTCCGAGGTCGGCGCCCTGGAGATCGCCCCGGAGCGGGTGGTCAGGAAGGGCCGGCTCGAGCCCGGGAAGATGTTCCTGGTGGACCTGCGGGCCGGCCGGATCGTCGGCGACGAGGAGCTGAAGCAGCAGATCGCCTCGGCGAAGCCCTACGGCAAGTGGCTGGACCAGTACATGGTGCCGCTGGCCGAGCTGCCGTGGGCGCCGGACGTCCCCGGCCCCGACCCGGACACGCTGCTCCATCGCCAGGTCGCCTTCGGCTACACCCTGGAAGACCTCAAGTACATCGTCGGCCCGATGGGCTCGGCCGGCGAGGAGTTGATCGGGTCGATGGGCACGGATACCCCGCTGGCCGTCCTCTCCGACCGGGCCCAGCCGCTGTTCAATTATTTCAAGCAGCTCTTCGCCCAGGTGACGAATCCGCCGCTGGACGCGATCCGCGAGGAGCTGGTCACGTCGGTCTTCACCGGCGCCGGCGGCGAGGGGAACCTCCTCGATCCGAAGCCCGACTCCTGCCGGCAGATCGCGCTGGACATCCCGGTCCTGGCCAATCACGAGCTGGCCCGGCTCAAGCTGCTCGACGGCTGGCGCGGGTTCAAGTCGGTGACGCTCCCGATGCTGTTCGTGGCCGCCGAGGGGGCCAAGGGGCTGGAGGAGGCCCTCCGCTCGCTGTTCGACCGCGCCTGTGCGGCGATCGAGCAGGGGGCCAACCTGATCATCCTCTCTGACCGGGGCGTGAGCGCCGAGATGGCCCCGATCCCCTCGCTGCTGGCCTGTTCGGGGCTCCATCACGACATGGTCCGCCGCGGCCTCCGATCCCGCGCCGGGCTGGTGATCGAGTGTGGCGACGCCCGAGAGGTCCACCACGTCGCGCTCCTGCTCGGCTACGGGGCCGGTACGGTCAACCCCTACGTCGCCTTCGAGACGCTCGACGACCTGATCCGCCAGGGGCTCATCACGGGCATCGACCACGATCAGGCCGTGTACAAGTATCGCAAGGCGCTCAAGAAGGGCGTCGTGAAGGTCATGTCGAAGATGGGCATCAGCACCATCCAGAGCTATCGCGGTGCCCAGATCTTCGAGGCGATCGGGCTGAACGAGGAGTTCGTGGGCCGATATTTCGACAAGACCGCCTCGCGGGTCGGCGGCATCGGCCTGGAGGAGGTGGCCAGGGAGACGCTCTATCACCACCATCGGGCCTACAGCACTCGCGAGTTCTGGGCGACCCAGCTCCTTGAGGGGGGCCAGTACCAGTGGCGCCGGGATGGCGAGTTCCACCTGTTCAATCCGGAGACGGTCTTCCGGCTCCAGCATGCCACCCAGACCGGCCGTTATGAGATCTTCAAGAAGTATACCCGCATGGTCGACGAGCAGACCGAGCGTCTCTGCACGCTCCGCGGCCTGTTCGCCTTCCGGTTCGACAAGTGTAGCCCGGTGCCGATCGAGGAGGTCGAGCCGGTCGACTCGATCGTCAAGCGGTTCGCCACCGGCGCCATGAGCTACGGGTCGATCTCGGCGGAGGCGCACGAGACGCTGGCCATCGCCATGAACCGGCTGGGTGCGAAGTCGAACACGGGCGAGGGGGGCGAGGACCCCGACCGGTTCCGGCCGCTGCCCAACGGCGACAGCCGTCGCAGTGCGATCAAGCAGGTGGCCTCGGGCCGGTTCGGCGTCACGAGCGAGTATCTCGTCAACTCGGACGAGCTGCAAATCAAGATGGCGCAGGGGGCCAAGCCGGGCGAGGGGGGGCAGCTCCCCGGTCACAAGGTCTGGCCGTGGATCGCCAAGGTGCGGTACTCGACGCCCGGCGTCGGCCTGATCAGCCCGCCGCCGCATCACGACATCTATTCGATCGAAGACCTGGCCCAGTTGATCTACGACCTGAAGAACAGCAATCCCCGGGCGCGGATCAGCGTGAAGCTGGTGGCCGAGATGGGGGTGGGGACGGTCGCGGCGGGTGTGGCCAAGGCGCATAGCGACGTCGTGCTGATCAGCGGCCATGACGGCTGCACCGGGGCCAGCCCGCTGACCTCGCTCAAGCACGCGGGCATCCCCTGGGAACTGGGGCTGGCCGAGACCCAGCAGACCCTCGTCATGAACAAGCTGCGCGACCGGATCGTCGTCGAGACCGACGGCCAGCTCAAGACCGGCCGGGATGTGGTGATCGCCGCGTTGCTGGGCGCCGAGGAATATGGGTTCGCAACGGCCCCGCTGGTGGTCATGGGCTGCATCATGATGCGGGTCTGCCACCTGGATACCTGCCCGGTCGGGATCGCCACCCAGAATCCCCGGCTCCGCGAGAAGTTCCGCGGCCGCGCCGAGCATGTGATCAACTTCTTCCGCTTCGTCGCCCAGGAGATCCGGGAGCTGATGGCCCAGCTTGGCTTCCGCACCATCGAGGAGATGATCGGCCGGAGCGACCTCCTCGACACGCGGAAGGCGATCGATCATTACAAGGCCCAGGGCCTGGATTTCAGCAAGATCTTCTACCGGCCCGAGGTGGGCCCGGACGTCGCGGTCCGCAAGGTGCGCGACCAGGATCACGGCCTGGAGTCGTCGCTCGACTGGACGACGCTTCTGCCGGAATGCCAGCCGGCCCTGGAGCGTGGCGAACCGGTCTCGTTCGAGCACCCGATTCGCAACATCAACCGGACAGTGGGCACGATCCTGGGGAGCGAGCTGACGCGTCGCCACGGCAGTGCGGGGCTCCCGGATGACACGATCCAGCTCAGGTTCCACGGATCGGCCGGCCAGAGCTTCGGCGCGTTCCTCCCGCGCGGGATCACGATGACCCTCGAGGGGGACGCGAACGATTACGTCGGCAAGGGGCTCTCGGGCGGCAAGGTCGTCATCTTCCCGCCCCGGGCCTCGCGGTTCGTGCCCCAGGAGAACGTCCTGATCGGCAACGTGGCGCTCTATGGTGCCACCGCCGGCCGGGCATTCTTCCGCGGCCGGGCGGGCGAACGGTTCTGCGTCCGCAACAGCGGGGCGCACGCCGTCGTCGAAGGGACCGGCGACCACGGCTGCGAATACATGACCGGCGGCGTCACCGTCGTCATCGGCCCGACCGGTCGAAACTTCGCCGCCGGCATGAGCGGCGGCGTGGCGTTCATCTTCGACGAACACCAGGAATTCCCCCAGCGTTGCAACAGGGAGATGGTCGAATTGGAGCCGCTCAGCGAGCCCGAAGATCTGGAACTGGTCCGCGACCTCCTGATCCAGCATGCCGGCTACACCGGCAGTCAGGTCGCCGCACGATTGCTGAACGAATGGGAATGGGCGGCGAGTCAGTTCGTCAAGGTCATGCCGACCGACTACCGACGCGTCCTGAATGAACAACGATCGGCCGCGAGTCTCAGCTCTGCCCACGACGATCGGCTGGAAGAGGTGGAGGTAAACCGTGGGTAAGCCGACCGGATTCATCGAGTTCCCGCGCGAGCTGCCGACCCGTCGGCCGGTCTCGCAGCGGGTCGGGGACTTCCTCGAGGTCTACAATCCGTTCCCCGAGGAGAAGCTGCGGGCCCAGGGCGCGCGGTGCATGGACTGCGGCATCCCGTTCTGCCATCAGGGCTGCCCGCTGGGGAACCTGATCCCCGACTGGAATGACCTGGTCTACAAGAACCAGTGGCGTGCGGCGCTAGAGCGGCTGCACGCGACCAACAACTTCCCCGAGTTCACGGGCAAGCTTTGCCCGGCGCCGTGCGAGGCGTCGTGCGTCCTGGGGATCAACAGCGACCCGGTCACGATCAAGCAGATCGAGGCCAGCATCATCGACCGGGCGTGGGACGAGGGCTGGGTCGTCCCCCAGCCGCCCAAGGTCTTGACGGGCAAGACCGTGGCGGTCGTCGGCTCCGGCCCCGCCGGGCTGGCCTGCGCCCAGCAACTCGCCCGTGCCGGGCACTCGGTGACCGTCTTCGAGCGCGCCGACCGCATCGGTGGCTTGCTCCGCTACGGCATCCCCGACTTCAAGATGGAGAAGCGCCACATCGACCGTCGGCTCAAGCAGATGGAAGCCGAAGGGGTCGACTTCCGCCCGGGCACGAATGTGGGCGTGGACGTCGCGGCCAGGGACCTCCTCGACCGGTTCGACGCGGTCTGCCTTTGCGGCGGCGCGACCCAGGCCCGCGACCTGCCGATCGAAGGGCGGCAGCTCGACGGCATCCACTTCGCCATGGACTTCCTGCCCATGCAGAACCGCCGGGTTGCCGGCGATCCGATCGACGAACGAGAATTCATCTCGGCGCAGGATCTGGACGTCATCATCATCGGCGGCGGCGACACCGGCGCCGACTGCCTGGGGACCGTCCATCGCCAGCGATGCCGGAGCGTCCACCAGTTCGAGATCGTCCCCCGGCCCCCCGACAGCCGGGAACCGACCAACCCCTGGCCCCAGTGGTCCAACGTCTTCCGGGTCTCCTCGGCTCATGAAGAGGGGGGCATCCGGGATTATTCGATCAACACCCGACGGTTCCTCGGGGACGAACGCGGCCGGGTCCGGGCGCTCGAGACGGTCCATGTCGAGATGAAGTCGGACAACGGGCGGATGAAGTTCGTCGAGATCCCCGGGACGGAGAAGGTCTATCCGGCCCAGCTCGTCCTGCTGGCCATGGGCTTCGTCGGCCCCGAGCGGAAGGGGATGCTCGAGCAGTTCGGCGTCGAGCTCGATGCGATGGGCAACGTCAAGGCCGACGCCGACAAGCGGACGAGCGTCGACAAGGTCTTCACGGCCGGCGACATGACCCGCGGCCAGAGCCTGATCGTCTGGGCCATCGCCGAGGGACGACACGCCGCCTATGCGATCGATGAGTATCTCATGGGCGAGTCCGACCTCCCCAGGCCGCTCGATCACGGTAACAATCAGCGGCCGTTCGTTTGAGCGGCTCACGGTCGAGCCGCGCGTCGAGCAGGAGACCTTCGGTCCCGATGTGGGCGGGGTCGGGAGACCCGCGCCCAACGCGTCGTTGCTCGTGCTCCTCGGGCATGGGAGAGGACTGAGATGAAGCGGACGCATCCGGTTCGGATCGCTCGAAGTCGTGCCCTCGCGCTGCTGGCGATCGCCTGGGTGGCCGCCGGCCCGGTGGCCGCGCGGGCCCAGAACGTCGCGAATGATTTCATCAGTGGATTCGAGATCGCCCCGGCCGGGTCGCTCGAATGGGACATCCTGGACCGGCTGGCGGCGACCCGCCAATACGAGCCCGGCGACCTGCCGCGCCTGGCGCGATTGACGGTCCTCGAGTCGATCGCGATGTATGAGAATCTGCGATCCGACCTCCGCGAGACGAGCCTGGGGGCCCGGATCGAGGGCGAGATGAGCCGGTTGTGGGATGCGGCCGAGCTGTTCTCCGTCAGTGCCAACTATCCGCCACCGGATCTCGCGGGGCTGAATCGCACGCGGGCGATGCTGGCCGACGTCAATGTGGCCTTCCGGCAAGTCGATTCGTCACTCGGGCCGATCTCCGGGTCTTCGCCCGTCGCCGCGATCCATTTGCAGGATATCGCCCGGCTTCTGCCGGTGATGAACGCCTTGTTCGAGGCGGTGGATGCCGAGGCCGCGCCGCCGGTCCTCGTCCCCGTCGACCGCGAGGCGGAACTCGCGGCGCTCCGGGATCAATCGCGTGGATTGGCCGAAGACCTCGGGGGGTACATCGCGGAGTTGAACAAGGCGATTCCCGTGCCGGCCGACCGTGACGCCTTGATCGCGGACGCGAACGGTCTGCTCGATCTATTGCAAGGCTTCGACCGGACGCTGGTCGCCGATCCATCGAACCGGGACCTCGTGGATTCGCTGAGGCTGGTGAGGCGCCGGATGTGGAGCGTCGAGTCGCGAATCGTTCGAATCGATGGGGCACCGGCCCTGCGCCGTCGATGGCGACAGGTTCGGCAACGGATCGATGCCCTCTCGGACCGGTTCGGACTCCCCCGCGTGATCGCGCTCGGCCGTGCCGCGGGGCCGGCCCGGGATGTCGACCGCACGCTGGTGGCCCAGGTCGATCGAGCGGTCGCCGCGCTGGACGAGTTCCTGTCCCGGTCGGGTGCCGGCCTGAGGGGGACCGAAGAGGGATCGGTATTCGAAGCCCAGGTCGGCCGATTGCGGCTCGGCCTGCTCCAGTTCCGGCAGCGGGTGCTCGCGAAGGAGCCGGTCGGACAATTGGCGTCGATGCTTCGAGAGATCGAGGTGGTGAACCAGCAACTGATCGGCCGTGCCAGACCCGATGGCCGCATCACCCGAGGGACTTCCACCCTGAAAGTCCCCAGCTTCCAGTCGCCGTCGCAGGCCGTGAGCCGGTTGAGTGATCCCGCGCCGAAGCCCTGATATCAACAACCGAGCCTTTGTCTCAAGCCCGAAGGATCGTCGGTGAACACGCCGTCGACGCCGATCTCGGCGAGGTGACGGGCGAGGTCTCCGCCCGCCTGGTGGTTGACCGTGTAGACCAGGATGGGGATGCCGGCCTGTTTCAGGTCGGCGACGATGTCGCGCCGGAGGGCCTGCGCCGAGCGCCCTCGACGATACGAGACCGACTCCGCGCCCAGTTCCTCGGTGGAGACGTGGACGGTATCGGCCCCGACCATTCCGGTCGCGTAGGCGTCGATGCGATACAGCGGCGTCGTCGTGAGGATCCCCAGGGCGTACCGGCGACCGGAGTGCCGGGCCGTGACGATGTCGTTGTGATCGAATGAGGAAATCAGGATGCGATCGGCGGTGTCGGTTGCCTCGATGACTTCCATTACGCGCCCGACCAGGCCCGGCGGCTGCTCGGGGAAGGACTTGATCTCGACGTTGACGAGCCAGTCGTGCTCCCTGGTGAGGGTCAACGCCTCGGCCAGTGTGGGGATGAAGACCTGGCCGGAGCGATAGCGTTCCACGTGAGTGGCATCGAGCAGATTCAGGGTGTTGAAGTCTCGTGCCGAGCGTCGGCCGCCGTCGCGGTCCACGAACCAGGAGCCGGCGTCGAGCGACCGGACCTCTTCGAAGTCGAAGTCGGTAATGCGAAAGCCGTTCTGGCGGCGCGGGTCGCCCGCGAAACGTGTGGCGACGTCGGTGGTCCTCAAGAGAGATTCATCGTGGAGGACGACAGGGACGCCGTCACGGGTCAACTGGACGTCGAGCTCCCATGCGGGCGCACCGACCTCCCAGGCCAAGTGAGCGGCCTCGAGCGTATTCTCGGGCGCGTGGAACGAATCACCTCGATGCGCGATGATGACTGGATGGCTTCTGGGTGATTTCAAGAGTGGGAGGAACCGATTCTCGGTTCGACTCGGTGGCGATCCCATGAGTCTGATCCCGGATGGATCTGGAGCGTGGCCGGTGATGCGGCCGCCTGAACCCAATCCCTGCCTTGCAACTCCAAGAACGCGCCTTAAGATTATTGTGTAACAAGATTATACGACGGTTCAGTCGTGGCTTTCCACGAGAAGATATCCTTGGGAGGAGTTTTTATCGCCACGAGCTATACCGCTGTTATCCAGCAGCACGGCGGATGGTGGATTGGTTGGGTCGAAGAGGTCCCGGGTGTGAACTCCCAGGGCCATACTCGCGAGGAGCTGCTGGAGAACCTACGCGATGCCTTGGAGGAAGCCTTGGAGATGAACTGGATGGAGGCGATCCTGTGATCGGTCCGAAAAAGCTCGTTATCATTCGTCAAGAACTGGAAGCTGCGCTGGCCGCGACCGGGGATGACCCGATTCGATGGCTGGAAGAGCGCATGAACGCCCCCGAGTGCCAGGGCTCGGCCACCTCCGGTGGGAGTGATGCTGTGAGGTTAACATGACTTATATGTTCGAAGTCTACTACCGGCCGCCTGAAGATCCCAAGAGGGAGGAATCGCTGGCCGAGCGTGTTTCGCACCTGGGAGGCCGGCTCGATTACCGAGAGGTCCCAATTGAGGGCCTGCCCGGTGGCATCTGCCTGACCTTCGAGTTCCAAGAGATCGAACGCGCACGTGCTGCGGCCGACACGCTCCGCGCGCAAGGAGAGTATGTCGAAGGCCCGGTGGAATACGGCCCTTGAGGCGTCAATCGGCCTACAAAGCGTCGCTCTCACGTCTGCACAGCACGACAAGAGGCCGACCGCCGGGACGTCAAACCCGATGGTCGGCCTCATGAGAAGTCATTGAGCCTCGAGCAACTCTCATTTCAGGAACAGCATGTCCTGATAGGTCGGCATGGGCCAGAGGTCGTCGGCGACGAGGCCTTCGAGCTTGTCTCCGGCCGAGCGGACGGCATTCATCGCGGGGATGATCGCGTCGCGGGAATGCTTGGCGTGGGCCAGGGAATCGCCCTCGGCGTGCTCTTCGGTCACCGAGGACAACTGGTCGGTCGCACCCTGGAGCTCGTCGATGGCCTCGACCAGCTCGCTGAGCAAGGCCACCTGGGCCTTGGGGACAATCGCGCCGGTGGCCTTGAGGTTGGTCACGGCCTGAGCGACCAGCGACTGGTACCGCAGCGCCGCGGGGAGGATCATCCGCGTGGCGATCTGGTTGGTCAGTTGCGACTCGATGTTGATCGTCTTCTTGTAGCTCTCCAGGAAGATCTCGTACCGGGAGTGGAGCTCGCGCTCGTTGAAGACGCCGTATTTCATGAACAGCTTGATCGACTTGGGGGAGACCAGGTCGGGGAGGCTATCGACCGTGCTGCGGCGGTTGGGCAGGCCGCGGCGCTCGGCCTCGGCGTGCCAGGCCTCGCTGTAGTTGTCGCCGTTGAAGATGACGTGCTTGCTCTCCTTGACGACATTCTGGAGCAAGGTCTGGATCTCGGCGTTGAGGTTCTTCTTGGCGGCGACGGCCTGCTCGAGGTGGGTGGCCATGTCGTCGAGGCTCTCGGCGACGATCGTGTTGAGGGCCACGATCGAGCCGGCGATCGACTGGCTCGAGCCGACGGCGCGGAACTCGAACTTGTTGCCGGTGAAGGCGAACGGGCTGGTCCGGTTGCGGTCGCCGGCGTCGCGCGGCAGGGTCGGCAGGACGGAGGCCCCGATCTTCAGCTCGCCGCCGCTCTTGGCCGACTTGGCGCCGCCCTTCTCGATCTGCTCGACGATGTCCTGGAGCATGTCGCCGAGGAAGACCGAGATGATCGCCGGCGGGGCTTCATTGGCCCCGAGCCGGTGGTCGTTATGGGCGTTGGCGACTGTGGCGCGGAGGATGTCGCCGTGGCGGGAGACCGCACGGATGACGGCGACCAGGAACAGCAGGAACTGGGCGTTATCGTGGGGCGTCTCGCCTGGCTTGAGCAGGTTGTTCCCGTGGTCGTCGGCCAGCGACCAGTTGAGGTGCTTGCCCGAGCCGTTGACGCCCGCGAACGGCTTCTCGTGCAGCAGGAGCTGGAGGCCGTAGCGGTCGGCCACGCGCTTCATGGTCTCCATGACCAGCATGTTGTGATCGGTGGCGACGTTCGCGTTGTTGAACGTGATCGCGATCTCATACTGGGCGGGGGAGACCTCGTTGTGGCGGGTCTTGACGGGGACGCCGAGCTTGTAGAGCTCCGTCTCGCTCTCGAGCATGAAGGCGAGGACGCGCTCGGGGATGGCGCCGAAGTAATGGTCTTCCATCTCCTGGCCCTTGGGCGGCTTGGCGCCGAAGAGCGTGCGTCCGGCATTGATCAGGTCGGGCCGGGCGAAGTAGAAGTACTTGTCGATGAGGAAGTATTCCTGCTCGGGCCCGGCGGTGCTGAAGACCCGCGTGGCATCGGAGCCGAACAGCTTGAGGATTCGCATCGCCTGCTTCGAGAGGGCCTCCATGGAGCGGAGCAGGGGGGTCTTCTTGTCGAGGGCCTCGCCGGTCCAGGAACAGAAGGCGGTGGGGATGCAGAGGGTGGTGCCGTTGGGGTTCTCGAGGATGAACGCGGGACTGGTCGGGTCCCAGGCGGTATAGCCGCGGGCTTCGAAGGTGGTCCGGATGCCGCCGGAGGGGAAGCTCGAGGCATCGGGCTCGCCGCGGACCAGCTCCTTGCCGCTGAACTCGGCGACCGCGCCGCCCTCTTCCGTCGGGGCCAGGAACGAGTCGTGCTTCTCGGCCGTGAGGCCGGTCATCGGCTGGAACCAGTGGGTGAAGTGGGTCGCCCCGTGCTCCATGGCCCACTCGCGCATCGTCGCGGCGACGACGTCGGCGATCGACTCGTCGAGCGGGGCACCTTTCTTGATCGTATTCCGCAGCGCCTTGTAGATGTTCTCCGGGAGTCGCGCCTTCATGACTTCGTCGGAGAAGACATTCATTCCGAAGAGCTGCCGGATCGGCGTGGTCTGGCGGGGGGCGCGACGACCGGTGTTCGGCCAATTCGTGATCGCTTTAATGGCGGCTTCACGGGCCCGTGTTTCTTGCATGACTGTTCTCCATCTGACTGCTCAGGATGCTGGAATCGCTCCGCCGGCCGCTATCGATCCCAGGAATCGGATCGGACGGGATATCCAGGGCCGAAGGAGTACCGAAATCGTTGGGAATCTGAGTGGCTTCTTCGGCCGGTGCTGCCGATCACGAGACTGATTTCGAGTACAAGCTCGAGGATAACAGGCCCGGGGACGCCAACCGATCGTGGACCGATCCTCCCGTCCAGGACCCTCGAATACGACGACCTCAGCATGCGGGAGAGACAGCCGGGCGTGCGGATTCGGTGGGGTCGCAAACGAGGGGACATGGGCTGCGAGCTGAACGCGGCACCGCCTGACCGATGAATCGGTCGTGGTTTATCCGTGGCGATGGGTCGTTCATTCACCTTCTCGGCGGGCGGGCTCGATCGGTTCGCATCAGCGCGGGAGAGACGCCGATCCTGAATGAGCCGACGGAAACCGCGCACACGTCCGGGTGCGGCTTTCGAAGTCTTTCACTCAATTGAGAAAGGATTATAGCGATGCCCGCGCATCGTTGCCAGACCCCAGGGAATCGTGGAGGCGAATGCCATAGGCCGTGGATCTCGATCGGCCTGGCCTTCGGTTGCGGCGACGGGGCACAGGCACGCCGGATGTTGCCGGCCAGTCGGGGCTCATCCGTCGAGCCGACTGACGACGGGGCGTGTGTCCGGGAGCCTGTCCGGGAGGCAGTTGTATTCGGGGATGTCGGGTGCTCTGCGGTCACGGCATCCGGTCGAAACTTCCGGGTCGGTGCCCGCAGGGCACTCTACGAAGGATTTCCGGTCCTTACTTCTTGTCCAGCTTGGCGATGATCGCCTTGGGATCGGCCTTCAATTCCTCCTCGCAGCCCTCGCAGCAGAGGTAGAAGGTCCGGCCTTCGGCGGTGACCTTGACCGGCTTCTCCATCGAGCCGAGGTGATGGCTGCTCACCGGGCAGACCGCCTGCTTGATCGCCAGGTCCTGTTCGGCGGCGGGGAGCGCCTTGATCGCGGCCAGCTCCTCGGCTTTCAATGTGACGGGCGAAGCTTGCGCGTTGCTGGTCTGCTTCGGCCCCTCGAGCGTCGGCAGGTCGCCGACCTTCTTCGGCTCCTCGGGCTTGGTGGCGGGGGGCGGTGTCATCTCCTTCGAAGGAGTCGCCTTGGCCGGTGCACTCTTGGATTCCGGCTTGCTGATCGGCTTCTCGCCGGGCGGAGTCGTGGGGGTGGACGGTTTCGCGCCGCCTTCTTCCTCGCCAGCACAACCAATCACGGCGCCGAGCATCACGGCCATCCAGGCAGATTTACGGATCAGGTTCATGGGGTGTCTCTCAGGTCCTATGTCGTCAGTCGATTGATGGTCAAGACGACGCCCACGGAGGCGCCGAGAACTCGAACGCCATTCTAACCCCGATGATGATGGCACGCCAAGGCGTCGGTGGCACGGATGCCGGGCGTCGGTCACCATCACGAGGATGACGGGATCAGGAAGGCGGTAGGGATTCTTCCGGTAGCCCCCTGTAGAGCTGCCGGTTGTCCAGGGCGTAGATCCGGTCGGTGAAACCGTCGGCGCCCTCGGAACGCATCAGCTCCCGGGCGGCGATGTTCATCTTGGCATCGAGGTCGTCGATATGCGACACGAGGAGTGCCTCGATGGTCTGCGGCAAGATCGGCGCGCCGAACTCGCGCTTGCCGTGGTGGGAGAGGATCGCATGTTCGAGCCGGAGGAGCATGTCCTCGGGGAATCCCTCGATCCGGCCGGCCGCCTCGCGGACCATGTCCCGGCCGATCAGGATGTGCCCGATGAGCCGGCCCTCCGTCGTGTACCGGGCCTCGACCGGGTGGTATTCCAGCTCCCGCAGCTTGCCGATGTCGTGGAGGATCGTCGCGGCGATGACGATCCCTCGGCTCAGGGGCGGGTCGAGCTTGTCGTAATACTTGGCGTAGTGCTCGGCGAGGAAACAGGCGATCCGCGTCATGCTCCAGACGTGTTCGAGGAGGCCCGAGGTGTACGCATGATGGAAGCTCTGCGCGGCCGGCATCTTCTTGAACGCCGCGAGATGCTCGCCCAGGATCGTCTCCACCAGCCGCCTCAGCGCGGGATGGTCGATATGCTGCTCGATCAGGTGGTTCAGCTTCCGGAGCAGCTCGTCCGGCGGGATCTGGCTATTCTCGACCAGGTCGTAGAAGTCGTAACCGTCCCGGACGTCGTCATCGGTGGCCGGGCGGATCCCCAGCAGCTCGATCTGCATACCATAGCGGAGGTCGTACTTGCCCCGGACCGAGACGCGGTACGCCGCGCCCTCGATCCACTTCTCCGATTCCGGCTGCAACGCATGATCGGACCAGAGCATCGCCTCCAGCTTGACGCGCTTGTCGCGGAAGAGGCACTTGGTATACGGCTGGTTCGCCCGGGTGAAGGCCCGTGTTTTCTTGACCAGCGCCGCGAAGCAGGTCGCTTCCTGGCCGTCCACCAGATCCGACAGCTTGGTGACCACCAACCCGTTTCTCGCCATCTTCCGCCGCCTTTCCCGCGCACGCGCAACCACCCGGCCGTTGCTCAAACCATCTCTTCCAGTTTACAACACGCTCAAGGCTCGGAAGGCGCGCGACGGCCTTGAGCTTTCGCCTCGATGCTCATTGGAATACCATGGCCGTATGTTCCATACAAGTGGTATCCGGGTGTCGAGTCGGTTTTCTTGAACGTATACTGTACTAATGATCATAATCGGGGCTTGGCTAGGAGGAAGATTCCGATGGTGACGACTCGGGCGGGCCATCGATCGGCCACCGCGACCCTGGGACACCTGGATGCGCCGGCACCCCTGAGGGAATTGTCGTCGGCCTCCTGGGATGTGATCGTCGTCGGTGCGGGGCACAACGGATTGACGTGCGCGGCCTACCTGGCGAGGGCGGGCCGGCGGGTCCTGGTCGTGGAGTCCCGGGAGCAGGTCGGCGGCGCCTGCACGCTCCGCGAGGTCTGGCCGGGCCACCGGATCTCGCCGTGTGCGTACCTGGTCGGGCTGCTGCATCCGACGGTGATCGACGAGCTGGGGATGGCCGACTACGGGTTCCGATGGACGCCGGCGCGCGCCGGGCTGTTCGTCCCGTTCGAGGACGGCACGAGCGTGCAGTTGTGGGATGACGACGCGCTCTGCGAGGAGGAGGTCCGCCGGCTGGCGCCGGGGAGCCTGGAGGGTTGGCGTGCCTTCGGCGACGTGAAGGCTCGACTGCGTGATGCGTTGCGGCCCGCGGATGGCGGCGACCTCTGGATCGGGCCGGCCCCCTCGCGCGAGGAGATCGAGCGTCGCCTGGGGGGCGACGACGAGGCCCGTCGGCTGCTCTTCGAGTGGTCGATGGTCGAGTTCGTCGAGCATTACTTCGACGACGAGCGGCTCCAGTCGGCCTATCTGGGACAGGGGGTCATCGGCACGTTCGCGAGCCCGCACGACCCGGGGACGGCGTCGATCCACTTCCACCACCAGTCGGGCCGGCTGGGGGGCGTGCCGGGGATGTGGGGGTACGTCGACGGCGGGATGGGCATGGTCTCGTTCATCCTCTGCGACATCGCCCGAGATGCCGGCGCCGTGGTGCTCACGGACACCCCGGTGGCCCGGATCGTGCCGGGGATGGGCGTCGAGCTGGAGGGGGGCGAGCGGATCGCGGCGCCTTGCGTCGTCTCGAACGCCGATCCGCGGACGACGCTCCGTCTGCTGGGCGAGGCGGCCGACCCCGCCTGGCGCGCCCGCGTCGAGGAGGTCCCCCAGGTCGGCTGCACGGTCAAATTGAACGTGGCCCTGAGCGAGCTCCCCAGCTTCAACGCGCGGCCGGGCACGCGGATGACCCACCATCTGGGCCAGATCAATACCCCGATGAACAAGGAGCAATGGCGATCCGCCTACCGGGCGGCCCGGGACGGCGAGCTGCCGGAGCGGCTCTGGACCGAGCTCTATTTCCAGACGGCCCACGACGCGACCGTCGCGCCCAAGGGCGTCCATACGATGAGCGTGTTCGCCCAGTACGTGCCCCACACGTTCGCCCGGGGGGACTGGGATAGCCGTCGCGAGGATGTCAGGGACCTCGCGCTGCGATCAATCGCCCGGTTCTGCGACAACATGCCCGGTGCCGTCATCGACGTGCAGGTGCTCGGCCCGCCCGACATCGAGCGGGAAGTCGGCCTGGTCGGCGGCCACATCTTCCAGGGGGAGTGCCTGCCGCCGTACATGTGGGACCGTCGGCTCAAGCCGAAGACACCGATGCCCGGCGTCTTCCTCTGCGGGGCTTGCACCCATCCGGGCGGGAGCGTCATCGCGATCAACGGACGCAACGCCGCGATGGAGATCCTGGGGGAAGGGCCCGGGACGGCTTCGAAGGGACAGCATGAGCCCGCTTGAGCCCACTCCTTTCCTTCGAATGGCGGTCGTGAGCGGCAAGGCGTGTCGAGATGAGGTAGGCAAGTCCCCGGATCATGGAGCATGCGAGGAATTCGTGAGGAACCGTGGAGAGTGTCGAAAAATGACGAATCTGCGGCGGACAGTTTTTTTCCCTTGCAATCGCGATGGATCGTGGTGTATCTCATGCATACGGATTCGAGAGTTCCCTGACACACTCGACATCGAGCAAACGACGATGCCGGCTCATCCTGCGGAGGGCGACGGGCCACGTAAGACTTCGGTTCGCCCCCCGCGCCTGCTCGAGCGGGTTCGTGAGGTTTGCCGCGC
>JBKQHM010000780.1:0-19385 GCA_052148775.1 Isosphaeraceae bacterium
CTGACGGGCCGACATCCGCCGCGGACGAGTGAACCGTGTGATCCTCCCCGTATCCAATCGGAATGGAGAAAGTCGATATGAGTCGCTACCTGATCGCGATCGGACTCGCGACGTTCGTGCTCGCCGGAACCGCGACAGCTATTCCCCCGGGCGGCGGGATGGCCATGGCGTCGGCAGGAGATGCCTTGTCGCAGACGGGGTCGTCGCCGATGCCCTTACCCCTCAGGGTGGTGAAGGCCCAGATCCTCAACAGCCGGGGGGACGTCGTGCGGCTGCGCGGCGTCAACGTCGCCGGCATGGAATGGTCGAGCAACGGCGAAGGGCATGTCCTCGAGACGGTCCAGACCGCCATCCGCGACTGGCACGTCAACCACGTCCGCCTGCCGGTCGCGCAGGACCGCTGGTTCGGCAGGGCTCCCGAACAGAAGGATGAGGGCAAGTCCTATCGTGCGCTCGTCAAGCAAGCCGTCGACACTTGTGCCGAGCAGGGCTGCTACATCGTGCTGGACCTGCACTGGTCGGACGCGGGCGAGTGGGGCAAGCAGATCGGCCAGCACCTGATGCCCGACCAGAACAGCGTGGCCTTCTGGAAGGACGTCGCGACCGCCTACAAGAATCACCCGGCCGTCCTCTTCGACCTCTACAACGAGCCGCACGACGTCAGTTGGGACATCTGGCGCGCCGGCGGTACGGTCGCGGAGAAAGGCCGAGGGCGACAGAAGGCCGAGTCCCGCGAGTATCAGGCCGTCGGCATGCAGACGCTGCTGGATACGGTACGCGCCACTGGCGCGACCAATGTCGTGATCGTGGGCGGCCTGGATTGGTCATACGATCTCTCCGGGATCCTGGCTGGCCGGACGCTCGCGGATCCCGACGGCAACGGGGTCATCTATGCCAATCACGCGTATCCGTTCAAGGGGGACACCGTGGAGCGATGGATCTCCAAGATGGAGGCGGCCACGAAGGTGCTCCCGGTCATCGTCGGCGAGTTCGGCAGCGATCCGCGGGGTGGCGCGGGCCTCTCGGGCGAGCAATGGGTGCGACGGGTCCTCCAGGCCCTGCAGGACCACGGATGGAACTGGACCGCCTGGGACCTCCATCCCGCGGCGGGGCCCTGCCTCATCTCCGACTGGAACTATACCCCGACGCCACACTTCGGGACCCTGGTCAAGCAGGCGCTCGTCGGTACGCCGACGCCCACGCCGGCCGTCGCGCCGGCCGCCGAGTCGGTCGGGATCTTCGAGGGCCATGGCGACGTCGGCACGGTGCGGCATCCCGGCTCCGTCGACTACGAAGCCACCGCGCGGAGCTACGCCGTCGCCGGCAGCGGAGCCAACATGTGGGCGGCCCGCGACGCGTTCCACTACGCCTGGAAGAAGGCGTCCGGCGACCTCGCGCTGACGGCCGACGTCGGCTTCCCCGCGGCCGGCACCGAGCCGCATCGCAAGGCGTGCCTGGTGATCCGCCAGAGCCTGGACGCCGACTCGGTCTATGTCGACGCCGCGCTCCACGGCGACGGGTTGACCTCGCTGCAATTCCGCGAAGCCCGCGGCGCCGCCACGCACGAGGTCCAGTCGAACGTCGTGGCTCCGAAGCGGCTGCGCATCGAAAAGAAAGGGAAATACGTCCGCATGTTTCTGTCCTCTGGCGGGAACCTTGAATTCTCGGGGGCGGCGGTGCGGATCGCCCTCGAGGAACCGTTCTATGTCGGCCTCGGTGTCTGCGCGCACAACGACGCCGTGACGGAGAAAGCGGTCTTCTCGAACGTGGAATTGTCGACGGGATTGCCGGCCCCGTCGGGTCCACCGGTCGTCTATAGCACCCTCGAGACGCAGACGATGTCCTCGACGGATCGCCGCGTGGTCTACGTCACCCCGACGCGGATCGAGGCGCCCAACTGGCTGCCCGACGGCCGTACCTTGATCTACAACAGCGGCGGCCGGATCTTCCGCATCCTCGCGGCCGGCGGCGAGCCGGAGCGGATCGACACCGGCTTCGCCACCCGATGCAACAACGACCACGGGGTCTCTCCCGACGGGTCCCTGCTGGCGATCAGCGACCAGTCGCAAGGCTCCCGGCGGTCCCTCATCTACACATTGCCGATCGCCGGTGGTACCCCCAAACTCATCACGCCGACGGGTCCCTCGTACTGGCACGGCTGGTCGCCCGACGGCAAGAACCTGGCCTTCTGCGGCGAGCGCAACGGCGAGTTCGACATCTACACGATCCCGGCCGAGGGCGGTGCCGAGACCCGGCTCACGACGGCCATGGGCCTGGACGACGGCCCGGAGTATTCCCCCGAAGGCCGGTCGATCTACTTCAACTCCGTCCGGACGGGTACGATGCAGATCTGGCGGATGAACCCCGACGGCACCGAGCAGGAACCGGTGACGGCCGACGAGTTCAACAACTGGTTCCCCCACCTTTCGCCCAACGGCCGATCCATGGTCTTCCTCTCGTTCGAGAAGGACGTGACCGGCCACCCGGCGAACAAGGACGTGACCCTGCGGATGATGAGGCTCGCCAGCAAGAACATCGAGGTTCTGGGCCGATTCTTCGGCGGCCAGGGTACAATCAACGTCCCGTGCTGGTCGCCCGATGGCCGGAAGATTGCGTTCGTGACCTACCAGATGATCCCCTAAGGCGGAGTATGGTGAGCACGCTTCCCGATAGTGAACCGGAGCGGGAACTCGTCCGGCGACTGGGCCGGCTGGAGCTGGGGCGAGGGCCGCTGAGCGTCGAGCGCATCGCCGGTGGGATCACGAACCACAACTTCGTGGTCCGGGCCGACGAACCGACTCAACGCTATGTCGCGCGGCTGTGCGAACTCCGGCCGATGCTGGGTATCGACCGCCGCAACGAGCGGCTCTGCCAGGAGTCCGCCAGCGCGTGGGGCGTCGCGCCCGAGGTGATCCACCATGAGGACGGCCTCCTGATCACTCGCTTCCTCGAAGGGCGGACTCTGACCGCCGCCGACCTCCGCGAGCCGGAGGCCCTCGATCGCCTCGCGGCCCTCCTCCGCCGCTTGCACGGGTCGTGGGACGAGTTGACGGGAGAAATACTTTACTTCTGCCCGTTCCAGGTCATTCGCACTTATGCGCGCACGGCCCGTCGACTCGGGGCCGAGCTGCCCCACGACCTGGACGCCTTACTCGAGGACGCTCGCCGACAATCGCGGCGGATCGCGCCGTTCCGGCCGGTCCTCTGCCACAACGACCTGCTGCCGGCCAACCTGATCGACGACGGCGATCGGCTCTGGCTGGTCGACTGGGAATATGCCGGCATCGGCCACCCCCTGTTCGACCTGGCCAACGTCTCAGCCAACGCCGCGCTGTCGGAGGAACAGCAAACTCGCCTGCTGGCGGCCTATCGCGAGACGGCGTCGGCCGACCCGGGCGACGTGGCCGACCTGCGAATCCTCAAGGCCGCCTCGCTGCTCCGAGAAGCCCTCTGGGGGTCGATCCAATCGGTCGTGTCCGATATCGAATTCGACTTCCGTCGATATGCCTCGGAGAATCTGGCGACGTATCAAGCGTGCAGGAGGGGGCAGTAACCATAGCGCTTCACGAATGGTCTGCGCGCACCTCGACGCCGGAGCCTGGGGATTACGCACGTCTCGCCGATCCCCACGCCGGTCGAGCGGGTGCCGGTCGTTACGGGCTCGAGGAATGCCTATTCGTAGAGTGGAGATCGCCCATCGGGATCGCGATCCGGATAAGGGCTTAACGGCCCGCCCGATCCGGCGACATGAGTCATCTCGCGATCGACGAGCTCGCCGACCGGGAGTTTTTCGCTCGCACGAACGCCGGGCCTTCGTTTACAGTACGGGGGTGCGGAGGGCCTGTACCCCGGATCGGGGCGGACGGGCCCGGCGCATGCGGAAAAAGTGACCCGGCTGTTTACATTCATCTTGCAAGTTTCACATAATATTCGTCGCAAAGACACGCACCGTATCCCACCCGGTTTGCGACCGTCGCGGAGCCGGATCGGATCCGCCGGACGATCCTCGCAGCCAATTGACCGAGCCCAGGCATCCCATGACGACAACGCAAGCGGCCCCGGCCGCGTCTTCGAAGTTCGACAACAACGGCCAGTACAGCCGCACCTCGATCTTGCGCTACGAGAAGATCTTCGGCGAGGCTTACATCAGCACCGGCGGGCATACCACGACCGAGGATCTGTGCGCCCGGCTGGGCTCATCGCTGCGGCCCGGCGTCCGGGTCCTCGACGTGGGCAGCGGCATCGGCGGGGCGATGTTCCACCTGGCCAAGACCTACGGGGCCAAGGTGACCGGGATCGACCTGGCCGAGGAAATGATCGCCATCGCCCAGGATAAGACCGAGGAGCGCGGGATGGGCGACTCGGTCACATCGATCCTCGGCGATGTCCTCGAGACGTCGTTCCCCGAACCGTTCGACATCATCTGGAGCCGGGATGCGTTCATGCACATCCCGGACAAGGCCAGGCTCTTCTCCCGGCTCTATGACCTCATGGCGCCCGGCGGCCGGCTGGTGATCACCGACTACGCGCGGGGCAAGACGCCCGGCTCCCCCGAATTCGAGCTTTATATCAAGAAGACGGGCTACAGCGTCGTCGAGCCCGAACAGTACGGGGAGTTGCTCAAGGCCGCCGGGTTCGTGGACGTGATCGTGGACGACGCGACCGCGAAATTCGTCGAGATCCTCCGGGCCGAGGCCGAGAGCCTCGTCGCCAGGCGGGACGAGTTCCTCACCGCGTTCTCCGAGGCCGACCTGAACTACCTGGTTGAGCGCTGGGCCATGAAGATCGGCTTTTGCCAGGCCGGTGACATGAAGTGGGGCATCTACTTGGCCAGCAAGAAGAGCTGACGGGGCTTTCAAACTTCGATTTTGGATTTTGGATTAGGCTGAAGCCAATGGCGGCAGATGTCGGCGAATTTCGCGGCAGCCCTGACGCCGCGAGAGCTGGCACGGCGCGGGGACGAACGGCCTCGATCGAGAATCCGAAATCCGAAATCCGAAATCCGCAGATGGACGATAGCCGCGACCTGGCGGCCTTCGGTTACAAGCCGTCCCTCGAGCGGACGCTTGGCAGCTTCTCGTCGTTCGCCGCGGGATTCTCGTATATCTCGATCCTGACCGGCGTGTTCCAGATGTTCCATGTGGGCTATGATGCGGGCGGCCCGGCCTTCTTCTGGACCTGGCCGGCGGTCTTCCTGGGGCAATTGATGGTGGCCCTCTGCTTCGCCGAGCTGGCGGCGCAATACCCATTGTCCGGCGGCATCTACCAGTGGTCCCGCCGGACCGGAGGTCGCGCCGTCGGCTGGATGACCGGCTGGGTCTACCTGTGCGGCTCAGTCATCTCGCTGGCCGCCGTCGCCCTGGCGCTCCAGGTCACGCTCCCCCAGATCTCGCCGGTATTCCAACTGGTCGGCGACCCGTCGGTGAAGGCGGACAACGCCCGCAACGCCGTGATCCTGGGTTGCATGCTCATCGCGGCGACCACGGCGATCAACACCGCCGGAGTCCGGCTCATGGCGCGGATCAATAACGTCGGGGTCATCGCCGAGCTGGTCGGTGTCGTGCTGCTGATCGGGCTCCTGGCCGCGCGGGTCTGCCGGGGCCCGTCGGTCCTGTTCGACACCCAGGGTCGAGGCGACGGTCAGCCGATGGGCTATCTCGGCCCGTTCCTGGCCGCCGCGCTGATGGCGTCCTATGTCCTGTATGGTTTCGACACGGCGGGCACCCTGGCCGAGGAGACCGACCAACCCCGCCGACGCGCGCCCCGGGCGATCCTCCAGGCCATCGGCGCGGCCACCCTGGCCGGCGCCCTGCTGATGGTGTTCGGCATCCTCGCCGTCAGCGACCCGGCCAGTCCCGAGTTGGGCCGGATCACCGGCGGCCTGCCGTTCCTGGTGAAAGACGTCCTGGGATCGAGCCTCGGCACGTTCTTCCTGGGCGACGTGGTCTTCGCCGTGTTCGTCTGCGCCCTGGCTGTCCATGCGGGGACGGTCCGGCTCGTCTTCGCGATGGCCCGTGACAACAATCTCCCGTTCGCGCATCGGCTCGGCCGTGTCGGCGAGCGGACGCACGCACCGGTCTTCCCCCCGATCCTGATCGGCGTCCTGGCCGCGTCCCTGCTGGTGCTGAACATCAACCTCCCGCACGTGATCGAGACCCTGTGCGCGGTCGCCATCGTCTGGGTGAACCTCGCGTATCTGCTGGTCACGTCCCACATGCTCATGGCCCGGCTCCGTCGACGGAAGGCCGGCTGGCCGTCCCGGGCCGACGCCGAGGGCCGCTTTTCCTCCGAGACGGCGGCTCGCGGATACTTCTCATTGGGACGCCTCGGCCTGCCGGTCAACGCCATCGCCGTCGCTTGGGGCGTCTTCCTCGTGGTCAACATCAGTTGGCCGCGGACGGATGTCTACGGACACGACCGCTGGGGCCGCTTCGCCGCCTTATTCGCGACGCTCGGCCTGCTCCTCGTCGGTGCCCTCTACTACCGGTTCGTCCAGCGAAGGCACCGGGGTATCCTGCCCGAACACGCTTCTTTGGTCATTAGTCATTAGTCATTAGTCATTGGTCATTGGTCATTAGTCATTGGTCAGTGTGGAAACATCAGGCAGTTTTTGGTGTGGTGATCAGTCAGGGCGTGATCGGCAGGCATCAGGCACTGAGCGAGGTACCGTGGTATTGCCGGTAGTTCATCCTCGGTAAAACGGAGTTGCCGTTGCAGGCCGCCAACTCTTACCAATGACCAATGACTAATGACCAATGACCAAGAAGGAGACGTCGATGGTCAAGATGCTCGTGAGAAGGCGGCGGAAGACGGCGAGGGTCCCGCGCGAGCGCCGGACTCCCGGACGGCTCCGGCAGTTCCTGGGCTGGTGCGTGCACGGCTACACGGCCCTGGGGCTGGTGATCGCCGGAATCATCGCGGTCCAGCTCGTGGAGGGGGGCCCCGCCGCGTTCCGCCTGTCATTCTTGCTGATGCTGGTCGCCACGCTCGTCGACTCGACCGACGGTACCCTGGCGCGCAAGGTCCGGATCAAGGAGGCGGTGCCCAGCTTCGACGGCCGTCGACTCGATGACATCATCGACTTCCTGACCTACACGTTCCTCCCCTTGTTGCTGGTCTACCGCGCGCAAATCCTGCCTGCGGGATACGAGGCCTGCCTGCTGATCCCGCTGGTGGCCAGCGTCTACGGCTTCTGCCAGGTCCAGGCCAAGACCGACGACGGCTATTTCCTCGGCTTCCCCTCGCTCTGGAACGTCGTCGCCTTCTATCTCTACGCCCTGCCGTTCGGGAGCTGGCCGTCGCTGGCGATCGTGGTCGTGCTGGCGCTCCTGACCTTCGTGCCGTCCCGATACCTCTACCCCTCGTTGCCGGGCAAGTTCAATCGCGTCATGACGATCCTCAGCATCCCCTGGACGATCGCGATGGTCTGGGTGATCTGGAACTTGCCCGTCACGACCTCCCGGCCCGACGCAACGCTGCTGCAAGTGGCCTGGCTCTCGCTGGCCTACCCCGTGCTCTACCTGGGCGCCTCGTGGGTGATCACGATCAAGCACTGGCAGAAGCGCCCGCCGGCCTCGCCGGAGCTGGCGTGACGGCTCAGGTCACGGGTTCGAGGCCGGCCTCCTCCTCGCGAGCGATGCGCTGGCCTTCCGGGACGTCCACCATCGCCAGCAGCGCGCCCCCGATGACGAAGAATGCGATCACCGCGACGATCGCCCCTCGGCTGGAGCCGGTCAGGACATTGATCACCGCGAAGGTCGCCGGGCCGAGGATCCCGGCGAACTTCTCGACGGTCCCGAAGAACCCGAAGAACTCGCCCGACTTATCGCGCGGGATCAGGCTGGCGAACAGCGAACGGCTCAGGGCCTGCGTGCCCCCCTGCACGGTCCCTACGAGAACGGCCAGGAGCAGGAAGTGGGTGCCGGTGGTCATGAAGTAGCCGACGATGCAGATCCCCACGTAGACCAGCAGCCCCAGCGCGATGGATCGCTTGGCGCCGATCCAGCCTGCCAGCATCCCGAAGAGGAACGCGAACGGGATGCCGACGAACTGCACGATCAGGATCGACGCGATGGTGATGCCCGGCTCGATCTTCAGCTCGGTCGCGTAGATGGTGGCCATCCGCATGATCGTGCCGATGCCGTCGTTGAAGATCAGGAAGGCCAGGAGCATCAGGAATGCCTGGCGATAGCGGCGCAATGAGCGTCCGGTCTCGATGAGCCGGGCGATGGCCGCCCGGATCGGCAAGCCGGTCTCATCCTCATAACCCGCCGGCAGCCCGGTACCGGGCGGATCCGGGACGCGACGAAACAGCGGGATGGAGAAGACCACCCACCAGATCGCCACGGACAGGAACGACAGCCGGGCCGGGAGCGTCTTCTGGGCCATCGACAGGCCCTCGCCCGAGGGCAGCCCGAACCACTCCGGCTTCTGGATCCACGCCAGGTTCAGGGCCAGCAGGACGCCCCCGCCGAGGTATCCCAGCGCGTAGCCGGCCGTCGAGACCCGGTGGATCTCCTCGTCGTCGGCGATGTGGGGCAGTAGGGCGTCGTAGAAGACGAAGCTGCCATTGGCCCCGATGTTGGCCAGGATGAACAGGAGCGAGGCCAGGATCCAGTCGCCCTCATAGATGAAGAACATCGCCGCGACCGATCCGGCGCCGAGGGCCAGGAATCCGCCGAGCATCCGCTTCTTCCGGCCGTTGAAATCGGCCATGGTCCCCAGGATGGGGGAGATCGTCGCGATGATGACCATGCCGACGGTGGTCGCGATGGCAAACCATCGGGTCGCTTCCTCTTCCTTCATCACCCCGCCGCAGGCGACCTTGGAATAATAGATCGGGAACACGGCGGTGATGATCGTGCACACCATCGCCGAGTTCGCCCAGTCGTACATCGTCCAGGCCCGGAGCTCCGGCCGGTCGAGTCCCAACTTCTTCAGCCAGTGGTTCATGGCGCGCGTGACCCCTCGCCGCGGATCGGTCCCTTTCCTGGTAAGATCCCGATTCCGCGATCCGCGTCAAGTGCGGAACGTCGCGGAGGCGAGCGGGGCGTAGCTCAGCCGGTCGTCGAAGACCCTCCTTTTCCCCGGCATCTCCAGAGGCTAGGATAATCCTATCATTTCGGCATGTCGGGATGGGATCGGTGAACAGGAGCCAGGTCATGAATCATCGTCGTGCTCTCGGGAGATTGCTGGGATTGGTCGTCGCCTTATTTGCGGGAGTCGGGCTGGAACTGATCGCGGCGGCCGCCGACGAGGAGAAAGTCGTGGTCCATCGGCCAGACGTCCGCCGGATCCCGGCACCCCCGCAGGGTGCCGCTCACGTCGCCTTGAGGCCGGACGGGAGGCAACTGGTCGCCGTCGCGGCGAAAGACGGCGACAAGGTCCGGGTCTGGGATGTCGGCAACGTCCGCGAGCGCCTGTCATTCGGGGATGGCAAGGGGACCGACGGACTCGTCGTCTACAGTCGGGACGGCGCCCGCATCGCGACATCCGGCACCGACGGATGGAACCTGAAACGCAATCGATTCGAGTTCCAGCGGACTCCCGCCGGGTACGCCGTCAAGATCTGGGATGCGGAGACGGGGCGAGAAATAGCGCGATTCCCGGCGAATGCGGCCATCCTGGGCATGGCTTTCGGTCCCGACGGCACCACGATCACGACCCTGGACCACGAGAATCGGTTGCAAGTCCGCGAGACCGACGGAGGCCGTGAGGTCGCGAACATCAAGGGGAATTTCCCCGAGGCGAACCGCCACTCCGGCTTCAATCGATGGGCGGCCTTCGACGCCAAGGCACGCCGAGTTGCTCGCGCGACCACCGATATCGAGAAGAACCGCAACGGCCGGGAGGCGAACGAGGCGGTCTTGAAGCTGTGGGACGTCGATCAGAGCGAGTTCCGCAACGTTTCCGTGAAGAAGACGTTGGGACTCGAGCCCGCGGAAGGAACCTGCCTCCTCAGCCCCGACGGCACCCGCGTCGTCATCTGCTACTACGACTTCGACAGTGATGGGCCCTCGGGATCGGTCTTGCGTCACCGGAAGGCCGCCATCATCGATTTCGCGACTCTGGCCGTTTCGCGGCGGACCGATCGGGAGATGGATACGTCGGAGGCGCTGATCGCGTTCAGCCCGGACGGAAATCGGTTCGTCTCGTCGCGGCAGGACGGAACCCTCCGCATCTGGGATGTCGCCACCGGCCGGGTCGTGGGGTCGATCAAGGGACCTGAACCGGTCGTGATACCCATGGGTCAGCCGAGGTGGATCTTCGCACGGGCCGTCGCCTTCCCGCCGGGCGGGATTCGCGTCGTCTCCGGTGGGATGCGCGGTTGGAATGAGGTCGATCCGGTCACGAATCGCATCGTCCCGGATCCGGTCACGGGGGAGTTCCTGCGTGTTGAGCCGCTCCAGGTCTGGGATGCCGAATTCGACCCGGCTCATTGAGGGCCGAATCATACGCCGCGGGTCCGTCTCGTCGGGTGCCCTGCGCTCACCTGATTCGCCGGATGAGATTCGTGCCCACGCCCGCCACGCCAGGAGCATCGTCAATCGTCACGGCCGGGCCGACGCCGATTCGAGGAGCTCATAACTGGCCGGCTCGGAAGCTTGTGCCAGCATCTGCCGCTGGGCCAGGTCCCGGAACGGGCCGGGCTCGGCGATGAGTTGCGAATATCGGCCGCTCTGGACGATCTTGCCGGCGCTCAGGACGTAGATGCGGTCGGCGTCGATCACCGTGCTGAGCCGGTGGGCGATCGCGATGCGGGTGGTCCCGCGCAGCTTGGTGTGGATGCTTCGGCTGACGTGGGCCTGGGTGCGGTTGTCCAGGGCGCTGGTGGCCTCGTCGAAGAGGATGATCCGGGGCCGGCCGGCCAGGGCCCGGGCGATGATCAGCCGCTGCCGCTGGCCACTCGAGAGGCCGCTACCCCCCTCGCTGACGACCGTATGGATGCCCATCGGCATCTGCTCGATGTCCTCAGCCAGCCCGGCCAGCTCAGCCGCCTCCCAGGCATCGTCGCGATTCAGTCCGGTCGAGAGTCCGACGATATTGGAGTAGATGTCGCCGGGATACAGCCGGGCGTCCTGGAGCACGACCCCGATCTGGCGGCGGACTTCCTGGACGTCGAGGGTCGCCAGCTCGCGGCCGTCGTAGGAGACCGCCCCGTCGGTCGGCGACTCGAAGCCGAGCAGGAGTCGGAGCAGGGTCGACTTGCCCGATCCCGACGGCCCGACCACCGCGATGAACTCGCCCGGCCGGACCTGGAGGTCGACCGAGTCGAGGATCAGCGGCCCGTCCGGCGTGTAGCGGAACGAGACGTTATCCAGCCGGATCGCGCCCCCGAGCCGCACGGGCTCGACGTGGATATCCTCGATCTCCGGCGCCTCGGAAAGGATCGGGGCGAACCGCTCGCACTCCCTCAGGCCGTCGATCAGGGCGAACGCCCCCTTGCTCAGCCCGGCCGACGCCGCGATCACCTGCATCAGTGCCACGTTGAAAGCCAGGAAATCGCCGACGCCCAGGAACGCCGCACCGTTGACCGCCAGGGCCAGGGCGACCATCAGGATCGCGATCGGCCAGACCTCGCCGAAGAGCACCAGCCGGCCGGCGATCGCCCGGAGTCGGAGGCTCTGGCCGAGCTGCTCCTGGTAGCGCGCCGACCATCGCGCGAACGCCCTCGCCTCCGCGCCGGCGACGCGCAGTCGGGCGATCCCCCCGAGCAGCAGGAACAGCAGACTCGCGATCTCGCCCCTCAGCTCGGCGATCGAGCGATGGCAACTCCAGATGGGCCCCATCGCGACCAGGGTCGCCAGCGGGATCGCGGCGATCAGGACGACCGAGACCAGGCCGAGCCGCCAGTTCAGAACGAACAGCGCGATCACGTTGAACATCGCCACGAGGCTCATCAGCATCGAGGCGATGGTCGTGCTGGCGAAGACCTCGATCAATCGCACCGGCCCCAGCGCCCGGACCGCCAGGTCGCCCGCCTCGTATCGCGCGAAGAATCGCGGCGGCAAGTTCAGCAGCCGGTCCCAGAAGGCCGGCAGCACGACCGATTCCAGCTTGCCGCGCAGACGGGTCAGCGCCACCGTCTGGATCGCCTGGAACGATGCGATCGCGAAGGCCAGGGCGACCACCAGCGCGCAGATCAGCTCGAGCTGCCGACGGTTCGCGCTGGGGATCACGTCGTCGATCGCCGCGGCGATCGCGAACGGCACGACCAGGCCGAGCGTACCGCCGATCAGGCCGATCATGACCAGAGCCCAGAGTTCGTCCTTGACCAGGGGGATCGCGAGACGGGCCAGCCCGATGAAGCTCGGCCGATCGGTCGGGAGCGTCCGGTAGAAGACGACGCCGCTGGATTGCAGCGTGCGGGCGACGGCCTCGGTCACCCGCACCCGGCTGCCGCGAGTCGGGTCGACGAGCACATAACCTCGGCGCGATTCGGGGATGAGCGCGACCGGCCGGCCGTCGTCGGCGAGGCGCCCCAGCATCGGGCCGCCATCCTTCGTCCACCATCGGCCCGACACCTTGACCCGCCGGGTCCGGAAGCCCGATGCCCGCGCGATCATCCGCAGAGGGTCGTCCGCCCCTTCGAGACGCGGGGACGCGACCGCGATCCCAAGTACATCCCCGACCGCCCGGCAAGCCGCCAGCAACGGGCCATTCTCCGACGGCTCGACCGTGACCGCCAGGGATCGGCGATCGGCGCCGATGTCGTCCGGACGGGACAGCGCGGTCAGGGCCGTGGTGACCATGGCGGCGTCGCGTTGACGGACGCCCTCCCGGCGCGCGTCGGCCGCGGCGGTCTCGACCGCCAGCGACCCGGCGATCGCCTCGAGGACCACCTGGTGGAACCGTTTCAGCCCCTCCCAGGGGTCGCCATTCTCGCACAGGGTCTCGGTGTCCCAGGGCCGGATCGTCTCCGCCTGATCGAAGCCTACCCATCCGTGCGGCGACAGCGGGAATCGGGACTCGAAGGGACACGGCGGGACGGCGACCTTGCCGAGGTAACGGACGAGGCCCGCCCCTTGACGCACCCACAAGACCTCCCGCCGCGCCGTCACGCAACCGCCCGCCGCGACCTCGTACGACTCATTCCGGTCGAGCCGGCTCGATGACGCGGGAGGGTCTACGTTCGAAGTCGCGCGGCTGATCCGTTCCACCCAGTCATCGACCAGGCCCGCCACCTCGCGACGCCATTCCAATTCCAGGCTTAGTCGCAGCAGGTCGGCCTTGGCGACCTTGAGCAGCCGGGCCGGTCCGACTCCGACGGCCAGCAGGCCCCCCGCCTCGGCACTCCGCACCCCCTCGAGCCCGAAGATCGAGCCCCCTTCCTCGACGCGACAGAGATGGTGACGACGCCCTTGCTCCTGGCCCGACTCCGGGCGGAGGTAGAAGACGTCCACTTGCCCGGAAGTGACCCTCCACACCGCCCCGGGGTCGTCCAGGGGCAATGGCCGGTTGCCCGCCGTCTCGACCTCCTCGCCATCCCGCACCAGTCGTGCAAGAAGGTCAGCCGGATTGTTCGCAGCATCGCCCCGATATCCGGCCGAGTTCGGCTCCGCATGGCCGTTGGTCGACGGCGCGTGGGGGCGGACCAGGACATGGTCGGTCCGCTGCGGGCCGGGTACCGGTGCGACGGCCGTCGCGCGCCGCGAACTCTCGAGCGGCGCGGCCATCGATAAGCTGAGGTCGTTCTGGAGCGTCTGGAGCTGGGCATAGAAGCCATCGGCGTCGGTCATCAGCTCGTCGTGCGTGCCGCGCTGGATGACCTTGCCCTGACGGAGAACGATGATCTCGTCGCAATCGCGGATCGTGCTCAGCCGGTGCGCGATGATCAGGCAGGTGCAGCCGCGGCGGCGAAGGTTGTCGTCGACCATGGCTTCGGTCACCGGGTCCAGCGCGCTGGTCGCCTCGTCGAGGATCAGCAGGGCCGGGTTGCGGATCAGGGCCCGCGCGATCTCCAGCCGCTGCCGCTGGCCGCCCGAGAGGTTCCGCGCGCCCTCCGCCAGCCGTGCGGAGTATCCTCCGCGCCGGCCGATCACCTCGCGATGGACGCTGGCGTCCATCGCCGCGCGTCCGACATCGCGGTCGGCGACCGTCTCGTCCCAGAGCGTCAGGTTCTCGCGGACCGACCCGGCGAAGAGCATCATCTGGTCGTCGACCATGCCGACCTGGTCCGTGAAGACGTCGCGGGGGATCTCGTCGACCGAGAGCCCGTCGTAGAGGATCTCGCCCTCCCAGGGCCGGAGCAATCCGGCGGCGAGCCGGCCGATCGTCGACTTGCCGCTGCCCGAGGACCCCACCAGCGCGACCCGGCTCCCCGGCCGGACCGTCATCGAGAACCGATTCAGCAAGGGCTCGTCGATCGTCCGGTTGAACCCGAAGGTCACGTCACGAAACTCCAGCCGTCCGGAGAGCCGGCGCGGCGGCTCGCGACGGGCTGGCTCGATGGAGGCCGGCACCGGCCCGCCAGTGGACCGGCGACGAGAAGGATCGAAGACCGGGTCGATCTCGTGCTGGTGGACATCGTCGAGCCGGGCGAGCTCGGCCTGGAGCGTCTGCACGCTCGAGCCCAGCCCGACCAGGTCGCCGAACGGCCGGCTGAACTGGGCCAGCAGCGTCTGGAACGCCAGCAAGGCGCCCACGCTCAAGACCCCGTCGATCACCCGCCCGCCGCCGATCCCCAGCACCGCCGCGGTCATCACCAGCGAGAGCATCGGCGGCATCACGACCAGCAGCCCGGCGATCCGGGCGATGCGCTGCGAGACGTTGGTCACCTGGGCCTGGTGGCCCGTCAGCCGGACCAGCGCCTCGTGCTCGGAGGCCCCCGCCTTGATCGTCTCGATGATCTTGACGGCGTGCATCATCGAGCCCGCCAGCCGGCCGCGGAAGTGGCTGGCCTGGATGTTCGCGTCGACGAGCAACCGATGCGCCGCCGCGATCCCGGCCATGTTCAGCACTCCGACGCCCATGCCGACGGCCGCCAGCACCGGGTCGAATGCGAGCATCACGCCGCCGTAGAAGACGATCATCAGCAGGCCGATGATCGTGGTGGCCAGCGGGCCCGAGACCAGGTCGGCCACGGCCGAGTTGCCATCCACCCGCCCGGCGATGTCGCCGGCGTACCGCTGCTGGTAGAACACGATCGGGAGCCGCAAGACGTGCCAGATGAACCGCGCCGAGTGCGACGACGCCAGGATCCGCTGCAACCGTCGCAGGCCGTCGAGCTGGATCGAGCCCACCACCAGCCGGAAGGCCAGGGTCAGCCCCATGGCCAGCAGCAACGGCCGCAGCCACTCCCGCCGTTCGGCCACGAGGATCTGGTCCACGAATATCGGACCGAACGTCATGGTGACGAGCTCGGCGACCATCAGCGCCGCTCCCGCCAGGACGGCGAACGCCACCGCGGCGTACGACCCCCCCATCCGCCGGGCGATCGCGCGCCAGGTGCTCGGCCGGGAGCCCCCCCTGCGAAAGTCCTCGGTCGGCTGGTATCGGAAGGCGATCCCCGCGTACGAGTCCGCGAATTCCTCGAAGCTGACCGTCCGACGCCCGCTCGCCGGATCGTTCAGATAGACCCGATTCCCGGCGAATCCCTCGACGATGAGGAAGTGGTTCATCTCCCAGAAGACCATCAGCGGCGGCCGGAGCATCCGCAGATCGTCGGCCGTCGTCTGGTACCCCTTGCCGGACAGGCCGTACTTCTGTGCCGTCTTCTTGACGTAGAGCGCGTTGCTCCCGTCGCGAGAGACCCGGCATTCGACGCGAAGCTCCTCGAGCGGCACGTATCGGCCGTAGTACGCCAGCAGGATGCCCAGCGACGCCGCGCCGCACTCCGTGGCCTCCATCTGCAAGACCGTCGGGGTCCTCACGGGACGTAACAATCTCTTCGGCACCCGCTCGGCCATGAAGGCACTCCTCGAAACGGATCAATCCGACGCAGGCCAGTCCGGATTGTACGACCCGTGCGGCCGGAGAGCCACTGGGCAGGCGGGTGACCGGCGGGAGAGTGCGGGGACGTCCGGTCCGGTCCTTCCCGCCTCTTGCCCATTCCGGTCAATTGATTCCGATCAGCCCCTTGAACCACGGCATGGCCAGCGCCAGCAGCGGGCGGCGCTCCACCACGATCGAGGTCGAGCAGAGCGTCCCGCTGGAGATCCGCTGATACATCCCCGACGACGACGACCATTCGAGCCGATTGAGCGGCGCGCGATCGTCCTCGTCGTGCGAATCCGGGACCTCGCGCAGGGCGACATGGATGCTCAGCAGGACCTGACCGCGGTACTTCTCGACGAAGTTGGCGACCAGCGCGGGATGCTTGAGCTCCGCCAGCATGGCCTGGTCGGTGCAGGGGATCTCGGAGATCGAGCGGACCTCGCCCCGGATGAACCCGTGCTCCTGCCGGCGGACGGTGTCCGGCGCGACCTCGACGGCATCACCCACCTGGATCCTCTTGCCGGGGCCGGCCGGCACGAACACGGTCGCCTCCAGGTCGCTGGGATCGGTGCTCACCGGGCGCAGGAGGACCGCGGCCGTACCTCTCTCGACCGCACCGTACGACGTGATCATGACGTCGACCACCTTGCCCGAGTGCGGCGACACGATCCGGCTGTCCCGCTGGAGTCGCGCCTGGAGGAGTGAAAGCCGCGTCTCCGCCTCGCGCACGGCGAGCTTCCGCTTCAGGCTATCGCGGCGGCGAACGGTCTCGTCCCGCAGCCGCGTGAATGTGATCTCATGCAGGTGTGCCTCGTTGGCGGCGATGGTGCTCTCCAGCTCGTCGGCCTCGGATTTCGACTTGAGAGCGTCGCTGTCGCTGAGCATCCGGCGATCCTTCAGGCTCTTGTCGCTGGCCGCGATCCGTCGATGGCTGGTGAGTCGCGACCGATCGAGCTCCAGGCTACGCCGCAGCGCCCGCACCACCTCCCGCTCGGCCTCGGCTTGCGACCCCGATTCCTCCTCGTCGAGCCGGCTCATCCGTGCGTCTTCTTCCCGGAGCCGGTCGACGTCGGCCAGGGCGGATGTCACCTGGTCGGCCAGTTCCTTCTGATCGATCTCGGCCAGCAAGTCCCCCTCTCGCACGTTCGAGCCGATCGCCACCGCCACCTTCCCCAGCCGGCCCGATGCCGGCGCCGTGACCTGGAGCAATGGGTCGGACCCTCGGGAACCCTTCAGCAGCAGGATACCCTTCCCATCGACCTTCAGCGGTACCTGGTACCAGCAAGCGAACGCCCCCAGTGCCCCGATCGTCAGGAACGCCGCGGTCAGGGCGAACCAACTGCGAAGCGGCACGACTCGCGCCGCCACGTCGAGCTGTTCCATCGCCTCGACCGGCCGCTCCTCGATCAGGAAGGCGAGGCCCTGAGATGATCGCTTCCCCATCGCCACATTCCTCCAAGGGAACGCCCGCTCCATTTCGACCACTATCATACCAGCGGACCGGTCTGGAGTTGACTCAGTCCCGGGGATTCTTTTTCCGGTCGATCCGCAGCCCGCCGCCGAGCCCCGAGGAGTCCGCGCGATCCGACGTCACACGCCATCCGTCTCGCTCGGGATGCCAGGGCGAGTTGGGACGCTGCCAGTGATCGCGGGCCGAGGGCGATGCCACCTTCCGGTTCCTGGGAAGCGACCCGACGACGAGGAGCCAGCCATACTCGTCGACATTGGCAAGAAATGGGTCAGAGGCAAGGTGCCCGTTGCGTCATCGTTCGGGTCGTGCGGAACCTGCCCGGAAGTCGGGCACTTACCAGGGAGCATCCCGCTTCGTCTTGATGGCCATGATCCCTCGCATCCATAAAGGCGTCCCTCGATGGAGAGGAGGGTGTCATGGCCCTCAAATCAGCAACCCATTGCCGTGTGTTTGCTCAGTAGGGAGACATGCCGTTGAAAGGCGTACCGATCTGCCCCTTCCCCACGACGACAATGCCGCCGGATACCGAGGCAATCTGGTCGTCATTCAACTCCCGCTTGACCTCGGGCTGTTCGTCGGTCATTGGGATTTCGTCGTTCTTGGGGGGGATGGAGGGCTGGGCGTCGGACTTGGTCGGGTTCTGGCTCGTCATGGTCGGATCTCCTCAAGTAAAGGCTGCTCACATTCGTTGCTCAATCCGGGACGACGTTTTCGAGGGGGTGGCCCTCCAGGTTCGTCCCATCCACATCGGCGATAGGCCCGAGCCGTGTCACTGACTTACCAATACCGGCGACTCGGGTGGGAATTGACTCGGTTCTTGGAATTCTTCACGTCCCGAGATGATCCGTCGCTCGGCCGATCATCCGATTGCAAAAGCCATTCCACATCATCTCTTGCCGCATGAGCGAACCACGTCGGGAGCGGGCGAGCATCGCCCGGAGAGAACTTGCCGAACCCAGTCGACAGCGCACAGAACAACAGTTCTAAGGATATGGCTCCGAGATCGATGTACCATGGGAGCCCGCGTGAGGGGCGTCTTGAGACCGAGCTCGGCGCTCGATGGAGGAAGACCGATCGAGAACGTCTACTTCTCGGTCGGTCCGCCATCCACTCGCGACTGAAGGCTCATCGAGGTTGCTCAACCCTTCAGGCAGTCGACGAGACTCGGCCCGAGGTCCGGCGATCGTTGATAACGGCACCTCGGCGATGCCGTCGAATGATCAGCGTCCGTATACGGATTCCGAGCTCGTCGTCCTAAACCCTTAATTGAACATCCTGCCGCCGGAAGGCGGGCCGTTGATAGGACCTGTATGTCCGCCGGCAACCGTGGAGATCTCCTTGTCGGACAACTCCTTCTTGACCTCGGGCTGTTCGTTGGCCGGCTGCGCCTCATCGTCCCGAACGATGGTCGGGGTCTTGGCATCCGTCTTGGTCGGGTTCTGGTTCGTCATGACTTTCATCTCCTCAAAAAGCGGTGCTCTCGTTCGAGTTTTCCTCAGGGCGAGGAATTCGCGTCGATCGCCCGAGAGCTTCGTCCTTTCCAGATCGGCGACAGGCCCGAGCCATGTCAATCACTAACCATTACCGGAGAATCGAGTCGGACTTGACTCGGTTCCCGAAGAGAATTCTTTTCGCCTACCTGGTCTATGGATTCGCCAAATAACTCATGCAAAAGCCGTACCGCAGCATGATTCCTGGAGATGAGCGAGGGTCGCGCCGGAGGGGACTTGCCGAACGCCGTCGGCCTCGACCAAAATATTTTGTCAAGATCGATAGCCCAGAGGGTCAACAAACCATGGGATCTTCCGAGGCGGATCAGACCAGTCCGACGCTACTGTGGCGTGTGGGGAACAACTCCGGCGACCATGCGGCCTTGGAGGCATTCGTCGCTCGCTACGGGCCGAAGATCCGAGGTTGGTGCCGCCAGCGCGGGTTGCAAACGGCCGACGCCGAGGACGTGACCCAGGATAGAACGGAA
>JBKQHM010000781.1:0-10198 GCA_052148775.1 Isosphaeraceae bacterium
GTTTTTCGGCTTTGTGGTCTCGGCGAAGGCCTCGATGAGAGTCCGATTGTCAAAGAACTTACTGCGACCTACTTAGAACGAAATCGGCGCGGACGAGTCACCGCGAGCCGGCGCGGGAGCGGAACGAAGGCCGGGAGCGGCCCCGGCGTCGAGTTCGAGAGCGAGCACCTCGGCCAGGGTCTGCCCCGGCTCGGCGACGGGCGCCGCGGGTCGCTCCCACCGGGCCAGCGCGGCCCGGAGGTCCTCGCGAGCCGGCTCGACCGACATCGCCACGGCCCAGAAGGCCCTGGCCTCGAAGGAGTGGCCCAGTTGCTCCGCCAGCCGCGCCATCTCCTCCGCGTCGCGCACCGTTTGGTTGCGAAGGAACAGCTCCTGATATCGAAGGCCGAGCTGATCGCGCCGGGCCTTCCGCCGGCGGAGTTCGTCGGCGCGGTCCGGCTGACCATCGCGGAGCGCCAGTTCGGCCAACCGGTCGAGCGCGGCGCCGTCGCCCGGATCGGCAGCGATGAGCCGCTCCAGGGCCTGGCGCTCCGACGCGGCATCGCCACGGCGCGCGGCCAACCAGGCCGCGAGCCGGTGGATCCGGGCCGGCGTCGACTCCGCGGCCGGCAGGTGCTCGAGCGCCTCCCGGACCTCCGCGACGCGACCGGACGCCAGGGCCCAGTCCAGCCGCGTCCGCCAGATCGGCACATCCTCGCGGCGGCGATTCAAGCAGGCGTCGAGCCACCGCGACGCTCCCTCAGACTCGCCCTGGCGGATCGCCAGGTTGGCCTTCCCCAGCCAGACCCGGTCATCGTCCGGGGCCGAGCGTGCGGCATGCTCCAGGAAGTCCCGGACCATCTCGACGGAGGACATCCCCACGCTCAGGTTGACGTGCAGCCGGACCAACTCGATCTTGATCGCCCGGGCCGAACCACTCCGGCCCGACCGGTTCAGACTCTCCCAGTTGGCCTCGATCAGCCGCCGTGCCTCCTCGGTCCGCCCTTCATTCCAATAGAGCGGCGCCAGGAATTGGCGGAGCTCGAACCCGTCGATTCGCGGGTCCTCCAGGGCGTGCGTGAGGAGCCGTTCGACGTCAGCAAGCCGCCCTTGATCCACCAGAAGACCGGCGCGGCCCATCATGGCCGAGGCCGCCAACCCGGAGCTGGGCGGAACCCGGGCCCAGGCTTCGTCGGCCGCCTGGGGCCGGCCCCTCGCCCGCTCGCAGTTGCCCAGGAGGCAGGCCGCCTCATCCGAGCCGGGCTCCCAGGCCAGGAGCGCGGTCAGATTGCGAGCCGCGGCCCCGTACCGCTGCGCCTGGATCTGCTGCTGGATCTCCACCAGGGCGATCCGATAGCGCCAGGCCCTCCACAGTCGACGGCCGCCATAGCCCAGTCCCCCCGCGAGGACGGCCAGCGCCAGCACCACTCCCCATCGCCGCACGCTCAGGACCATCCGCGCCTCGCTTCCTCACGCCGGCGCGATCTCCATCCTCGCATCCGGCTCGCCGCCGCGACCACGAGCCTCGCCGCTCACGATCGAATGTCCTTGTTCGACGGTGATCCGGAAAGCCCCCCAGGGGCCTCGGACGAGCCATCGGACAGCTCTCCATGCTGCCTGCGGCAGCGGTGCTTCGTCAAGGAACGTTCGAGGAATGGTTCGCGGGAGCCTCGCGGCGGTTGCCGAGTGCTTCGGGAAGCACGTATCATAGCCCATCGAGACATTCGTTCTCGCCGGGAGGCGGAGCGAGACGCTTCCGATGAGGGACTCCGAGCCGATCACTTCGCGAAGATCGAAGGACGTGGTCTCGCAGGCCCCCGATTCTTTCAGATGCCCCTTGATCCCGGCCATCCAGGGATTCCCGGTTCAGGCCGAGGAACCGGAACGGACCGGGCGACCGGTGGGGACCAGATCGTGACCAGGCGACGGCGGAATCTGGCGATCGCGTCCGTGCTGCTCCTGGCCGTTGCGGTGCTGGCGGGTACCGTGGCTCGGACCCTGGCCGCGCGGCGATTGCAGTCCGAGCTGGGCGCGGCCCGGCACGAGATGGAGGAGGGTCGGTTCGGGCTGGCCGGTCGACGCCTGGCGCGACTCGCCGAGCAATGGCCGGAAGATGCCGAGGTCGCGCTCCAGCTCGGCCGTTGCGCGCTGGCGCGAGACCATCCCGAGGAGGCCCTGGCGGCCTGGGCGCGGGCGCCCGAGCGAGGGCCCCTGGCGGGTGTCGTGGCGCTGGAGCGTTCCAGCCTGTTGGCCCGGCTCGGGCGATTCACCGAGGCCGAGCAACTCCTCACCACGGCGCTGGGCCGGCCGGGTCCCGAGGCCGCGCCCCTCTGCCACCGGCTGGTGAGTCTGCTCTGTCACGAGGGGCGTGCCGATGATGCCAGGCGGCGAGTCGAGGCGCTCTGGGAGGACCTCGATCGATCGCGACCCGATCGCCGAGACCTCCGACTCGCCTTGCTGAGCGAACACATCGGAATCGACTTCGAGCTAGTCCCCCTCGAAGGGACCATGGCCCAGATCCAAGGGCGGCCGGATGACGACCGATTGGGCCTGGCGCGAGCCTACCTGGCGACCCGCTCCGGCCGCTTCGATCAGGCCAGGGTCGAGCTGGAGGCCGTCTTGAACCGCCGGGATGATGATCCGGTCATCTGGAGGGCCTGGCTGGACTGGGCGATGGCCGCCGGAGAGACCGGCCCGGTGCGCGAGGCGCTGGCCCATCTCCCGGCTGGCCTATTCGATGCGCGTCGGGTCCAGGGGCTGCGGGCCTGGCTCGCCGCACGTCTCGACGATGCCCATGCCGATCGGCGTGCCCTCGAACAACAGCTCGCGGAGGACCCCAGCGATCCGACCTCCCTGACCCGGCTGGCCGAGCTGCTCCATGAGGTCGGGGATGAACCGGGCGCGGCATGGCTGCGGCGCCGCAAAGCCGACCTCGATGTCGACCGCGATCGCTATTTCCGGCTCTACAAACTCGGTCGTCTCGCCGATCATCGGGTCGAGCTGGCCCGGCTGGCGGAGCGGTTGGGCCGGCGGTTCGAGGCGCGCGGGTTCTGGGAGCTGGCCCTGGAGCAGGAGCCCGCCAACCCCGAGGCCCGATCGGCCCTCGCCCGGCTGGCCGCGCGCCCGGCCTCGGTCGACGCGACGGCCCAAACCTTGGCCCAGGTGCTGGCGGCCAACCTGGGCCCGGCCCCGAGCGTCGCCGCGCCCGTCTCGAGGCGCCAAGCGGGTGCGCCCGGACCGATCCCCTCGTTCGACGAAGGTGGCCGGAGTGCCGGCTGGGGTCCCTTCATCCTGGATAACGGCGCCTCGCCGATCCACCAACTCCCGGAGATGAGCTGCGGGGGCATCGGCTTGCTGGATTACGATGGCGACGGTTGGCTCGACGTCTACGCCGTCCAGGGCGGTCGCTTCCCACCCAATCCCATCTGGCCCGGGCCGGGCGACCGGCTGTTCCACAACCGGCGCGATGGCACGTTCGCGGATGTGACCGAGTCGGCCGGTCTCGCCGCTCTGCCCCGCGGTTATGGCCAGGCCGTGGCCGTGGGCGACTTCGACAACGACGGACGACCGGATCTCTTCATCACCCGGTGGCGATCGTATGCGCTCTATCGCAATCGGGGCGACGGGACCTTCGAAGACGTCACCGCCAGGGCCGGCCTGGACGGAGACCGCGACTGGCCGACGTCGGCGGCCTTCGCCGATCTGGACAACGACGGCGATCTCGACCTGTATGTCTGCCACTACGGCGATTGGGACCCCGATCACCCCAAGCTCTGTAAGGACCCCTCGGGCACCAAGTTCATCTCCTGCGATCCCCGCGCGATCGTCCCCTCGGCCGATCATGTCTTCCGCAACGACGGCCGCCGGTTCGTCGACGTGACGGCCGAGTCGGGCATGATGGAACACGACGGCCGGGGACTGGGCGTCGTCGCCGCCGACCTCGATGACGATGGCCGCATCGATGTTTTCGTCGCCAATGATACCTCGGCGAACTACCTCTTCCACAACCAGGGCGGCTTCCGCTTCGAGGAGATCGGGCTCGCCGCGGGCGTGGCGGCCAATGCCCAAGGGGGGTACCAGGCGGGCATGGGCGTCGCCTGCGGCGACCTCGACGGAGACGGCCGGACGGATCTGGCCGTCACGAACTTCTACGACGAGTCGACCACCTTCTTCCAGAACCTTGGCGGGACCGCCTTCGCCGACCGGACCGCCGCGATCGGCCTGGCGGCGCCCAGCCGGCCGCGGCTGGGATTCGGGGCCGCCTTCCTGGACGCCAACAATGACGGCCACCTCGATCTGATGACCGCCAACGGCCATATCAGCGACCTCCGACCACTGATACCCCTGGCCATGACGGCCCAGCTCTTCCTCGGCGGCGGGCCGGCTCGCCTGATCGACGTCACCCAACGCGCCGGTCCGCCCTTCCAGCAGCTCCACGTCGGCCGAGGTCTCGCGGTCGGCGACCTGGACAACGACGGCCGTCTCGACGCCCTGATGGCCGCCCAGAATGAGCCCCTGGTCGTGTTTCGGAATCGGACCGAGCCGCGCGGGCACTTCATCACATTCCGCCTCGAAGGCTCGAGGTCCAACCGCGATGGCGTGGGGGCTCGCGTGACGATCCAGGCCGGCGGCCGTCGCCAGGTCGCCCAGCGGTTCGGTGGCGGCAGCTATGCCTCCGCGGGCGATCCCAGGCTCCATTTCGGACTGGGACCGTTCGAGATGGTCGAGTGGGCCCAGGTCCATTGGCCGTCGGGGCGAGTCGATCGATTCGAGGACCTGGCGTCGGATCGGGGCTATCACCTCCGCGAGGGCGAGCCCCAGGCCATGCCCCTCGCCGGTTTCGGCACGGCGGCGACCGGCCCCGGACCCTGATGAGCCTTCGCGCGCCGGAGCCGCTCTCGAAACCGTTGGAGGACCGGTAACTTGGCCGCGGCGCCGGCGCGATTGATCAGCTCGTGCGTGTCCTCGCGCTCGTCGAATAATTCCTCGCCGCCGTCACCTTCGTTGCGGATGTAGACGAAATCACCTTCGGCCAGGGAGATCAGCGGACCTCGATATGCGGGCGATCGACCTTGATTCGGATCGTTCGGATTGGGGGCCGGCAACTCGGAGAGCACCACGTCGTCGGGGTGGGGAGCGGATGGGGCCGGGGAACTCCCTCGCCAGGCCCCGATCAGCGACCGGCCTGGAAACGGCGACTTCGTCCCCGAACTGACGAGATCGGCGATGGTCGCGGGGATGTCGCGCAGGCTGACGGGTTCGCCGATCGCCCCCCGGGGCCGAGCGCGCGCGGGCAGGACCATCACGAGGGGGACGCGGATTTCCGCGCGATAAAGGCTCTGGCCATGGTCGAACAGCTCGTGTTCCCCGAATCCTTCGCCGTGATCGGCGGTGACGATCACGATGGTCCGATCGAGCACGCCTCGATGCTGTAATTCGTCGACCAATTCACCCAGCCGCGTGTCCAGATAGGCGAGGCAATTGTCGTAAGCGTCGCGGACCAGGGCCTGCCCCTCCTCGGGGACCCTCCGCTTGTCGAGCCGAGGCCACGCATCGAGTAACAGGAAATCGGCCTCCGTTTGCGGGCCCGGACCGAAGCGGCACTCGGCGTCAAGAGGCAGCAGGTAGGGCGTATGGGCGTCCATATAATTGAGGAAGGCGAAGAACGGGCGGCGCGGTTGTCGCCGACGCGATAACCAATCGAGGAATTCGCGATTGACGACCCCGGCGTCCTTCCGCTCGCCGACCGCGAACTCCCTCGGGACCAATCCTCCCGGGAGAAGCCATGAGACCATGGGAAAGTATCGCGACAGGACCGGGCCGATCTCGTTGAGGTCCTTCAGGACGATGTCGACCAGGAGGGCCGACCGAACCGTCTCGAACGTCTCGAAGATGTAATCATCGAAATGGGTGAAACCGCGGTTCAGGCCGCTGTCGTAGGAACAATAGAAGGTGTTCCCGACGAAGCCCGCCGTCGCATAGCCCAGTGTCCCCAGGTATTCGGCCAGGGTCGGGACAGTGCCGTCCAGCAGCGGATGCATCCAACGCGCGTCGAGCTCGTGGGGCCATCGGCCGGTGAACAGGGTCGCGTGCGAGGCGAGCGTCCAGGGGGCCGCCGCGCGTGCGCGGTCGAAGCGGATCCCCCGGGCCGCCAACCGCTCCAGCGCCGGGCTGGTGCGTCGCTCATAGCCATGGAGGCTCAGGTGGTCCGCCCGCACCGTGTCCAGCACGACCAGCAGCACGTCGGGCGAGTCGGAAGGAGGCAAGGGACGGCCATCTTCCCGCGACTGCGCAAGCCGGTCGCCTCCGACAATCACGCCCGCCTGGACCAGGACGACCCCCAGCAAGACCGGAAAGCTCGACATCAGCCGCCGACGCAGGCCGGCCGCGCGCCGCTCGAGCACACCGGCCAGCCAGGAAGCGATCCCCAACGCGAAGGTCAACCAGGCTACCAGATAAATCCGCGGGCCCGCGACCAGGAGCGCCGGCAGGATCGCCACGGCGACGATAAACCGCAGGCCCAACCATCCCGCTCGCCGCGGCCAGAGTTTCGTCGCCACCGCCCAGGATAGGCCCATTCCCAGGAAGAGCGACAGATCGACCAAGGGGACCACCCAGACAAAGTGCCGGGTCATCCCGTACAGTTGGTTGGTCGCGCTCCAGTGCTTATACAGGACTCGCGCCGCCACTTCGAGCTCGCCCGCGGCCATGCCGCACCAGGCCGAGAGCACGAGCACATCGAGCGGGCCGAGCCGGCGTCCCGATTCGGGCGTCCCCGACGACCGCTGGCGGGGGCGATCATGGGAGGGCCGAATTGCGGTCCCCCTCTTCGGTCGCGACACCATCCACATGAGCATCGACCTCCGACAAGACTCGACGTGACTTTCATTGCCGTGGCTTGCTGTGTTCCCGGGATGCATCCTTCGGGACCATATCGGGATGGACCCGGATGTCGTGATCGGTGAACTTCGAATGAGGGATCCGGATCTTGACGGTGGGCATGTGACACGGGAGACAACCCTTGTTCGGGCTCACGGTGCAGATGACCCGGCGCGATTCTTCGGTCGGAGAGAGGGGATTGGCGCCGGCCGAGACCGTGGAGGTCGAGTGACATCCAAGGCATTTGGCTTCGTAGAAGGCAGGGGCCTTCTCGGCGTCATGGTGTGGGCTGTGACAGGTGAGACAGTCCAGCAATCCGCCGCTGTTGGAATAACACCGGCTCCACGTCAAGGTCGTGCCGGGGAAGCGAACCGCGACCGGGTCGGTGCGCGTGACTTCCCGCCCCAGCGGACTATGGCACTGGGCACAGAGCGCGACGACCTGCGGCCCCGAACCGGCACGCGGCCGTGCGATCGCGAGGTCGGGGAATCGGGACCTGACCGCGGGGAGGTGGACTTCGCCGGGCCCATGACACCGCTCGCAGCCGATCCCCCGATCGGCCGACTCGGGGTCCGTCTGGTCGCGCGCCGAGCGAGCGACGGTGGTATGGCAGAACAAGCAGCTCCGGAGCTCGTCGGACGAGAGGAATCGCCCCAGGAACCCTTCTCCGGGCCGCGGTTGGGGCGGGTGGCCCGTCGTCACGTCCCAGACCGGTCCATCGGCATAATGCGATAGCCGGAGCTCTCGTAGATGCTTCTGCTCATCGAGGCCGACCGGCGTCAGGCCGCGATCCCCGGAGCCTAAAGCGTAAGCGACCAGTGCGCGTTGGACCCGATCCCTATCGCGAGCCTCGAACTGAATCGAGCCGCTCAACCGCGAAATCGAATGGCGGACCTCTGGCCGCACGGGATCGCGGAGCGGATGACCAGGCAGGGGCAGGTCCGCCAACTCCGATCCTCGCCGAAAGGTCCTGGCATGCAGGCTCCCCTGTTGTGATTGATAGATACTTCGGTGGCACTCGGCGCAGCGGGCCGAACCGACATGACGCGCCGGCTCGGGCTCGAGCGAATGCTCATCTCGGTATGACCCGCCCTGCTTGAGGGCGGCCAGCGCCTTGGGGGTTGGGCCATCGAGCAAGAACACGCGGCTCAACAGCCACGACGCCTCCGGATCGGCGGCCGAGGTCAGCACCGCTTCCAACTGGGCCTGGGCCTGGCCACGGCGGCCGACTCGCATCAGGGCCCTGGCTAGCCGCTTCCGAAGCCGGGCTGGTGGGCCCGGACCGCCCCGGGCAGACGGATCGCGATCCAGGGCCCGACGCCAGGAGTTGGCCGCTTCCGCGGGATCGTCGTCCTCGTACTGGGCCTCCCCCAGGATCTGGTCACCTCGGGACTCCCAGCCGGGCTGTTTGGCCAATCGCCGTGCGAATCCGGCCGCCAGATTCGGCTGACCGCCCTGAAGCGAGTCGAGGGCCATCGCTCGCAGCAGCTCGGCGTGGTCCGGGGCGGCACGGAGGCCGGCAGTCCAGCACTCCCGGGCGGTCTCATGGTCCCCGAGGCGGTCGATGACGGTGCCGAAGAGATAGAAATCTTCGGGCTCCATCGCCGCGGCACCTCCGAGACGAGCGTAGAGGTCCCGCGCCGCAGTGTCACGCCGAAGACGGACCGCGGTGCGGGCCAACACGCGGAGTGCCCCGCGATCTTCCGGTCTAACCTTCAGGCAGGCGGCAGCCGACGCCGAGGCCATGTCCCAATCGCCCTGCCGGTAGGCGGCGACAGCCCGAGTGAGCGGATCGGCAAAGAGATGGGGCCACGCCACCGACAACCCCACACAGCCACCACCCAGGCTGGTGAGCATCAGCACGATAATGAGCCAGTGACGACCGCACCAGCGCCCGAACCTGGACATGCCGTGGCCCCAGTTCCCACCTCGATCGTGCGGACTTGTCCGGCCTAACTCACCTGATTGTCATCGAGTAAGCGAATCGCTGTCAAATCGCCGAAGCCGTAGAAAGAGAGGGCATGAAGAAAGATACGACATGGATATCGGAGCGAACGTTGCCAGAACCGGTCCGCAAGGCCGCTCGATCGCCCGACCGACGCACCGATTGCAATCGCCAGCCAAAAATGACGTGGCCGCTTGACACGCAGTTCCGCCATGAATTAGGATCTCCATCAGATCAGCCATTCAAATGTCCGAAGATCTTAGGATCTCTGCCTTGGGGTCGTGGCGTCGGCATCGGTGGAACGAACTCCTCGGTGCGCGAACAGACTATAGATTCATGGATGTGCATCCATGAGATATCGTCCAGATCACGCGGGGCGGTTGTCCCCGCCTTCATATTACATGCGGAGGCGACGTATGAGTTCCAGTGGAACTCCGTTCCTGACCCGACGTGTGGCCTTGTCGGTCATCGCTGCGAGTGTCGGCCTGATACCGGGCTGCGGGGGCGATGATACCGGCACGGTGGTTTCCAAACCCAAGGAGGCCGAAGAGGGCGAACGCAAGTCGAGAGAAGGCATGAAAGAGGTGATGAAGAACCTCAAGGCGAAGAAGCAGTGAAGACGCCTCCCGGCCCGGGATGACCGGCCCGATGCTCTCGGCCGGACCGGCTCGTTTCGAACCGGTCCGTGGCCGTCATCTGGTCATCGAGCAAACTCGCTCGAATCGATGGGCGACGAGGAGATCGGTCGAGACCGCGCGGTTCCCCATGCTGAGTCGGCGCGGACTCGCCCCGCGGGACGAAGCGGGCAAGGAACTCGAAAGGTGTGATGTGGTGCGCGATCATTTCCATTCATCAGTTCAGACAGGAGATCGTCAATGAGGCAGACGTCGTTTCGGCCTCGGCGTGGTTGGTCATCATGGCTGGCCGGCTTTACCCTGATCGAGTTACTGGTGGTCATCTCCATCATTGCGGTCCTGATCGCCCTCTTGCTGCCCGCAGTCCAGGCCGCGCGGGAAGCCGCCCGCCGCGCCCAGTGCACCAACAATCTGAAGCAGATCGGCCTGGCGCTGCACAACTATCATTCGGCGAATAACTCGTTCCCGATGGGGACGACGAAGCAGCTCCTCGCCCCCGGCTCGACGACCATGTACCAGTGGAACACCTGGAGTATCCACGCGCAAATGCTCCCCTTCTTGGAGCAGGGCCCAATCTATAACGCGATCAACTTCTGCTACCCGCCCGAGGACAGTGCGATCGGCCAGGCCATATCCAGCACGGTCATGTTGGTGAAGATCAACGCATTCCTCTGTCCGTCCGACTCCAGGGCCGGCTCGGTCTTCATCAACAGCTATTACGGGAGCATGGGGTCGTCGGTCGGCTATATCACTCAGACCC